>NZ_CP109137.1:2414497-2722663 GCF_035918095.1 Streptomyces sp. NBC_01750 | reverse complement strand
CTTGCACGAGTACCCGGACGTCTTGCAGCCGGGGCAGTATCACGTGGTGGTGGGGAACCCGCCGTACATCACGGTCAAGGACAAGACACTCAACGTTCTCTACCGGGAGCTGTATCCGGCGTGTGCGGGCAAGTATGCACTGTCGGTGCCGTTCGCCCAGCGGTTCTTCGAACTGGCCAAGCGCGGAGATGCTGAGGGACGCGGCTACGGCATGGTCGGGCAGATCACCGCGAACTCGTTCATGAAGCGGGAGTTCGGGGCGAAGCTCATTGAGGGATACTTCGGGCACACGGTGGAGTTGACCGAGGTCATCGACACCTCGGGTGCGTACATTCCGGGGCACGGGACGCCGACGGTCATTCTCGTGGGCAGGCAGCGGGGTGGCGATGGGCGATCGCCGGTCATCCGGACCGTTCGCAGTGTGCAGGGTGAGCCGTCCGCGCCGGACAACGCCGAGGAGGGGCTGGTCTGGCAAGCAATCCTTGAGCAGATCGACAAGCCTGGTTCCGTTAGCCAATGGGTGTCCGTCGACGATCTTGAGCGCGCTCGATACTTTGGCAAGCAGCCTTGGGTTCTAGCTGATGGCGGTCTGGAGATGGTCGAGCAGCTTCAGGCGGCTGCGGTCAAGAAGCTTGCAGAATTGACCGAAAGTAGCGGATTCTCGGCGATCACTGGCGACGACGATCTTTACTCTTTCCCTCGGCCGCTCGCTGCCTGGGTGCCTGTACATGGTGCACCTATGCGGCCGTTCTTGGAGGGAGATCAGATTCGAGACTGGGTCAGCTTGCCTGGCGTAGACGCTATCTATCCAATCGGCACCAACCGGACTGATCGTGAACTATTGGAGTCGAGGGCTTTGTGGCCCGGGCGCCATATCCTTCGAAACACTCTGTACTTCGGTCAGACGAAGGAGCAGCGTGGTATCCCATGGTCCAACTACGCTTACTACAAAGAAGACCGCCTCAACGCGGATCGTCTGATTACCTTTGCATTCGTTGCAACGTGCAACCACTTCGTGTTGGATCGAGGCGGGAAGGTGTTCAACAGGTCCGCACCAGTGATCAAATTGCGGGAGGAGGCGGGCGAGGAGGAGTACCTGCGGCTGCTTGGGCTGCTTAACAGTTCAGCGGCTGGATTCTGGCTCAAGCAAGTGAGTCAGTCAAAAGGTAATGGCGGCATCGGTGGTGGAATCTCGGACGAATTCTGGGAGCACCGGTTCGAGTTCACCGGAACGAAGCTGGAAGAGTTCCCCCTCCCCGCTGGGTACCCCACCAAACTCGGCACCGCGCTCGATGATCTGGCTCAGCAGCTCATTGCTGTCAGCCCTGCAACCGTGGCAGCCCAGGCTATTCCGACTGCCACGACCCTGCGAGAGGCCGCCTCCCGCTGGGAGTTGACACGCGCGCGGATGGTCGCTCTCCAGGAGGAGCTGGACTGGCAGGTCTACTCTCTCTACAACCTTCAGTCCGAGGACCTCCGCGTCTCCAACGATCCCGACGATCCCAACATGCCCGCGCTCAACCTCGGTGAGCGCGCATTCGAGATCGTCCTCGCCCGCCGCGTAGCCGCAGGCGAGGCCAGCGGCGAGTGGTTCAAGCGGCACGGCTCCACCCCCATCACGGAGCTCCCTGCTCAGTGGCCCGCCGCCTACAGGCAGATCGTCCAGAAGCGGATCGACGCCATCGAGTCGAACCGCGCCATCGGCATGGTCGAGCGCCCCGAGTACAAACGTCGCTGGGCCGCCGAGGGCTGGGACGCACTCCAGGAGAAGGCCCTGCGCTCCTGGCTGCTCGAACGCATGGAAAACCGTGACCTCTGGTCTGACGAGAACGGTCAGCCCACCATCCTTACCCTGGCTCGCCTCACCGACGCGCTCTCGCGTGACGAGGACTTCGTCTCCGTCGCCAAGCTCTACGCACCCCGCAAGGAACTCGCGAAGGTTGTCGCCGAACTGATCAGCGACGAGCACGTGCCGTTCCTCTCCGCCCTGCGCTACAAGCCCGCCGGTCTGAAGAAGCGCGCCGACTGGGAAGAGGTGTGGGACCTCCAACGCAAGGAGGATGCCGCGCCCGACGAGCCCGCCAAGCGGAAGATCCGGGACTCCATCCCTGTGCCGCCGAAGTACACCTCGGCCGACTTCCTCCGCCCCTCCTACTGGAGGGCGCGCGGCAAGCTCGACGTGCCCAAGGAGCGGTTCATCTCTTACGGGCAGGCCAACGCCGCCACCCCTGAGCTGTACGGGTGGGCCGGCTGGGACCACCGGGAGCAGGCACAGGCCCTCGCCACGTACTTCACTAACACCGCGCTGTCCACCGAGGAGATCACGCCGTTCCTCGCCGGCCTGCTGGAACTCCAGCCGTGGCTGTCCCAGTGGCACAACGAGTTCGACATGCTCTACAGCGGCTCCCCGGCGGACTTCTTCGCTGGTTACCGCCAGCAGAAGCAGGGCGAGCACGGACTCACTGACGACGATCTCCGTGGCTGGCGTCCTCCGGCCGCGACCCGAGGTCGTCGCGCAGCAGTGAAGCAGTAGCCAGGAGTAAATCGAGGTCCGTCGGTTCAAGGGCCACCCGGTGCGTGAGCGGGTGGCCTTGGGTCCGCACGTGCAGATCCGCCCACACGGTCTTGCCCGGGGCTGCTGGGCGAGGGCTGACGCCCCAGTCGTCCGCGAGGGCGGCGACCAGAAGCATGCCCCGGCCGGACTCGGAAAGCGAGTCGGTCGCCGGGGGACTGGCCGGGGGCCGTTTCTCGGCGCGGGTGTCCGTCACCTCGATGCGGAAGGTGTCCTCGGCCAGGGTGAGTTGGACGTGGAAGTCCCGGCCGGGGACGTGGCCGTGGCGTACGGCGTTGGCGCTGAGTTCCGCCGTGATGAGGGTGAGCGTCTGGTTGACCGGGGTCGTGTAGGGGTGGCCCCAGTCGTTCAGGCGGTGCGAGACGAGTCGGCGGGCGAGGCGGGCACCGCGCGACGTTGAGGTGAAGCGCATGGTGAACTCGCGTTCGGGTGCGGGGCGCTGTGGCATATGCCCGTTCGGGGGAGTTGCTGACTTCATGCGGTCAACGGTTGCGGACTCTGCGTAGCGTTGAACAGGAGCGATGCGCTGACGGGTACGGGCTGTACACGTCGGCGGTGCGCTTGTACGTGGTGTCTGGCGTGACCGGTTCCCAGGCCGCGCGTTGGGCGGGCGGAGTCCGGTGGCTGTGGTGGTCGTACGGGAGGAGTCGCGGCGTGGACGGCGAGGTTCAGCAGCCGGAGTATGAGGTCGGGACAGGCATGTTGTGCATGTTCGGACGGCAGTTGAAACTGTTCCGGGAGCGCGCGGGGATGGACCGCGCGAAGCTCGGGTCGCTGACCGGGTACTCGGCCTCGACGATCGCGTCGTTCGAGCAGGGGAGACGTATCTCGCCGCCGAAGTTCATCGACCAGGCTGATGAAGTGCTGGACGCCGGTGGGGTGTTGAGCGCGAGCAAGGAGGAGGTGGCTCGGGCTCAATATCCGGCGTTCTTTCGGGATGCGGCCAAGTTGGAGGCCGAGGCCGTCGAGCTGCATGTGTATGACACTCAGTTGGTCAACGGCCTGCTGCAGACGGTGGAGTACGCGCGAGCGGTGTTCGCCATGTGGCAGCCGCTGTTGGACGAAGCGCTCATGGAGCAGCGAGTAGCCGCACGACTAGCACGGCAGGAGATCTTCTCCCGACGCCCTGCGCCGCATCTGAGCTTTGTGATCGAGGAGGCTGTCCTGCTCCGGCCGCTCGGCGGAGAGGCTGTCTGGCGAGGTCAGTTGGAGCACCTCATGCTGATCGCGGAGAAGCGCAACGTGGTAATCCAGGTGATGCCGTTGTCCCGCCAGGAACATGCGGGACTCGCTGGACCGTTCACCTTGATGGAAGCCAAGGATGGGCGCAGGATCGCGTACACGGAGGTACAAGGCGACAGCCGTGTGCACACAGAGCGTCACAAGGTGCGGGAGCTTGAGCGTACGTACGGGATCCTTCGCGCGCAGGCCCACACTCCGACAGAATCGCTGGCGTTGGTCGAAAGGTTGCTGGGAGAGAGATGAGCGGGGAAGAGGCGGGGCCGGACACTGATGCCCTGGCATGGTTCAAGAGCAGTTACAGCGCTGGTGACGGTGGCCAGTGCGTTGAGGTCGCGGCTGCGATAGGCGCCGTACACGTCCGCGACTCGAAGGACACAACCCGCGCCGCACTCGCCGTAGAACCCACGGCGTGGACCGCGTTCGTCGAGTTCGCGGCACTCTGACAGAGGTGGCACCGATCGCAGGGCCTTCCGGTGGGCATGTGCTTGCCGAGGGCCCTGCGCATGTCCGCCTCCGCAGCACCTTCAGCAGCCCTCGCGCGCCTTGCTCGCCGAGTGTCGCGCCGGCGCAGGCTGCCACGGCGATCAACGTGCTCAGCGGGGCTCGGTTCGCGACGGGTGGTCGCCTTCCGGGTGACGATCGGCATCGTGAGGGACCCAGCCCGCACGCCACCGTCACTCACATAGCGAGGCCCCAACGGAGCTGACACAGTCCGGCCCTTGGAGTGCGGAGCTACTGTAGGTTCCTGCTATGAAACAGGGCAAAGACATCGAGAACCCCGAGTCGCGCTTCTCCGCGGTGCTCCTGGCGGCAGCAAAGCTTCCCGGCGTGCGTATCAACAGGGAGACGTACCTCCGAAGTGCGCTGGCTCGTCACTGCACCGAGGACGACATCCGGAGAGCGATAGAAGAGACCCCCGCTGCGGCGGGCATCCCTGTTGAGGTTCTCGACAAGGTGGCCAACGACTCCATCCGCTTCGAAACCGGCAAGGTCAGCGCTCTCTCCGCCGCTGCCGGGATCCCCGGCGTCCTCGCCCTTCCCGCCACTGTGCCCGCCGACGTGGCCCAGTACTTCGGCCACATGGTGCGTATCGCGCAGAAACTCGCCTACCTCTACAGCTGGCCCGATCTGTTCTCCGACGACGGCGATGACGTCGATGACGCGACCATGGGGGTGCTGACGCTGTTCTTCGGCGTGATGTTCGGCACCCAGTCGGCGAACGCCGCTGTGGGGAAGGTCGCGGGGATGATGTCGAAGCAAGTCGCCAAGAAGCTGCCCCAGAAGGCCCTCACCCAGGGGGTCATCTACCCGATAGTGAAAAAGGTCGCGGCTTACCTCGGCGTCCAGATGACGAAGCAGTCCTTCGCGAAGGTCGTCTCGAAGGCCATCCCTCTCGTCGGGGCCGTTGTCTCCGGCGGGCTCACTCTTGCGACCTTCCTTCCGATGGCCAAGAGGCTCAAGAAGCACCTCTCCAGCCTGCCGCTGGCGGAGCCGTCGCACCGAGTGATGGATGGGGAAGTCGTGGATGGCGAAGTCGTGGAAGACCACAGGCCTTTCGCCACAGCACACGCTGAACAGCCGGGCGCGGACGCCACTGCCATCAAGCTGGACGCACCTCAGTCCTGACCCCGCGAGCACCCTCCTGGCTGTCCAAGGGAGCGGTCTTCCGTCTTCGACGGAGGCGCCGGCCCGGGTTCGCCGGTGCTACGGCTGCTCGTGATGCGTTTGGCCCCGGACGCACGCCCACAACGCCATCAACGCGCATTCAGGGATCGGCGGGCCGAGTTGATGAGGTTGTGGGCGTCGGCCCCGAACACCGCCGACTCGCTGAGGGTCTTCCAGACCTTCTTGTACAAGGCGATGTTGTCGGCATCGTTCAGCCACATCTCGGCGTGCCAGTCCTCGGCGACGACCAGCCGGTCGTCGAGCACCCAGAAACCGTTGGCAGGCACGATCTTGACGGACGCCGTGAAGGGGATGACACCCAGCTCGACCGTGTCCATGCCGATCATGCCGTTGAGGCGGTCGAGTTGGCTCGCCAGCACTGAGGGCGGGCAGATCAGTGACCGCAACGCCGCCTCCCACATCAACACGTGCAGCTTGCGGCCGGACCGGTACAGCCATTCCTGGCGCTGCACCCGGGAGCGGACGGCTGCCTCGATGTCGCTCGCTCCGCCCAGCAGCTCCGAGTACCGCTGGATGACGTGTCGGGCGTACTCCGGGGTCTGCATCAGTCCGGCGATCACCGACTCCTCCCAGATCCACATGTCGGAGGTGCGGTCGATCTCGGCGCTCAGCCCTTCGTGAAGGGGCTTGAAGCCGTTCGCCAGCGCTCGGCGCCATGACCTGATGTGCGATTCGAACCCGGCCAGTCTGGCCGCGAGTTCGGGGTACACCCCCGGCTGCTCGGTCGCGTCGGCCCACGCCCGCAGGTCCTCGGGGGTGGCTGTCTGCTTGCCGTTCTCCAGCTTGCTGATCTTGGAGCCCGGCCAGCCGAGCCGTTGCGCGAGCTGCTGACCGGTGAGCCGACCACCGGGGCACGTGAAGCGGAGTTCGCGCAGCCGCGCACCCAACGCCGCCCGTGCTTGCTGATAGTCAGTGCTCACCGGGCACGCGCTATTCGGTCGTGGCCACCTGCGCGGCGAACTGGTCGCGCGGGATGGCGTTGTGCATCGCCGCGTCGCGCACCATGGCGTACCGCACGACCTCAGCCGGTTCGGTGATCAGCTCGATGTCGAGCAGGTTGTCCTCGTCATCGAAGTGCAGCAGGGCGACCAGTCGTGAATCGAAGATCCAGAAGTCCTCGGCGGGCAGGCCGGCTCGCGCGGCGTCCTCGCGCCACAGGTACCGGATGTCCTCGCCGAAGGTGGCGTTGTGCCGGGCGTAGTCGAGCAGGAACAGTTGTTCCGTGGTGGGGGGGTTGTCGGCGATGCGGACACGGCCGACCCTCTTACCGGCGCCCGTCTGGCCCTTGATGTTGACGAACCAGGGTTCGTCGGGGTCGCAGGGCGACGAGCCGGTGGCCAGGAACGCCTGGAAGTCGGGGTCCTGTCGGTCCGACGCGTAACCGCGCCGCGTCTCCAGCCGCCAGGCGGTGTGCTCGAAGGTCTCGAACAGGCGGCGGAAGGTGGCCCGGTCCACGAGTTCCGGCACCCTCTCCATCTCCTTAGGCCCCCAGTTCACGAGCAGTTCGCGCGGCACGGCCACCGCTGCCTCGCCGACTCCGAAGTGCTTGAGCTGTGCGAGGTCTTCGGGGTCGGTGACGGGCATGCCTTGAACGATGATCTCCCCGGTGCCTTCGTCCGTGTGCAGGGCGGGGCAACCGTCGACCTTGCTGTCCGTGCCCGTGAAGCGCAACCGACGAACCATGGACGCTCTCCCTTCCGCGGGGTGCTGATCCCATCAGCATGGTCGGGGGTCCGGGCCTGGCACTACGGGGTCAGGCAAGGCTCATGAGAAAACACCAGCAATCTCGGGCGCGCGGCGAGCAAATTCGAGAAAACAGCGTACCGCCAGTCAACGCCCCGCTTCTAGCGTCCTGCTCATGGCCTCGAAAGAACGGAACAACGTCGACCCGCACGCGGCGGCGGAGACGTTGAGAGCGGCGCTGTCCGATGTCGGGCTCGTCCTGCCCTCGCTGAGGGTCGACCCTGCCTCCCCCACGCTGCGGCTCATTGAGCTGGGGCGGGTGCGCTCCGACGTGGCCGCCCGCCTGGCCGAAGCGATCCGACGGGGGGTGACGCGTGATGCCTGAGGAACAGCAGCCGGAGGGCGCGCTGGTCGTCGACACCGAGCGCGACAGGCTTGGCTACGTCATGGGTCACCTCGGACGGGTCGTGCAGCTTCGGCCGGTGACGGGCGGACGCGAGTGGGACGTCGATGCTGCTCGTGTCCGCCTTGCAACGGATGAGGAGCGGCAGCACGCCATGCGGGAGCGAACCCGTGCTCTGAACTCGGCAAGCAGTGGCGGGGTCTTCTCATGACCACTCCGGACACCTCGACCATGTCTGCTGAATGGGCAACCGCCAGGGCTCCACCGAAGCCGCCCGCTCCAGCCAGGTCACCCAGTAGCCCTCGCTGGAACGGGATCCGCAAGGCGCCCTCGCCGCGCTTTCAGCCGGGACAGGCTGACAGGCGGGGCGGGCTCGAACCGGTACGACACGACCTGTCTCCGAAGGAGTAGTCCATGACCGCCACACTCGACCGGCCCGTGAGCACCCGCACACGGGACCCGAAGGAACTCCTCAACGCCGTTCAGCCCCGCATCAAGCACCTGACGATCAACGTGCTGGACGGCGACATGACCCTGTGGGACCGCGAGGTGGCCCTGCTGCTGCGCGACCACACGATGGTCCGCGACATGGCCGAGCGGATCCTCGGCAACGCGGTCATGTACACCATCGGCTGCATGGAGCACCCGGAGGTCCACCTCGGGGTCGGCAAGCTCGTCGACATCGGCGTGCACCAGCTCATCCTCGACACGCCGGTGTGATGGGCACTCTGCGACGCGTACAACGAGGGCCGTTACAAGCACCACGCCCCGTTCATCGAGCGTCGTCGCGACGGTCTGTGCCTGCGTACGGCGGACTTCCTGAAGTCCATCGGCTTCGACATCGACGAGGAGCTGTGGGCGATCGACGGCACGGACTGCTCGCCGTGTGACAACAAGGTCCCCGACAGCCACTGAACGGCCCTGCCCTGCTCCCTGTCCTCAGTACTTAGGGAGGACAGGGGCCAGCCCCTGCGAAGAGGAATCGCCTTGCCCGCACAACACGACATCGCCGCCGAGACGGAGCTGTGGGACACCTTCGCCGCTTCCGCCTTCAAGGACGACGCGGAGCCGAGCTTCTGCTGGACCCAGTACGCCGGACACGGACCCGGTCCGGAACTGCTCGGCGACCCGCGTTCCGTCCTGGAGATCGGCTGTGGCACCGGCCGCGCTCTCGCCTACCTCGCTCAGCGCGGCATCGCCGCTCGGGGCGTTGATCTGTCTCCCGTCATGGTGAAGAAGACCACCACGAAGTGGGCGGGCACCGGCGCGGAGTTCGTGTGCTCCGAGGTACTGGAGTACCTGAGCGAGCACGAGGAGGTATACGACGCGGTCTACTCGATCTTCGGAGCCGCCTGGTTCACCGACCCGGGCCGTCTCTTCCCCCTTGTCCGCAGGAGGCTCAGGCCCGGCGGTGTCTTCGTGTTCTCGCAGCCGCCGGCCATCCCCGGCGCGTACGGGCCGCAGGGCATGTACAAGGGAGGCTTCGCCGGAAAGGCGATGTTCACCTACCGCTACAGCTACCGCCCGGCCGTCTGGCAGCGCCTGCTCACCCGGGGCGGGTTCCCCACGGCTGAGGCGCAGGTCCTCGACGCGCCTCACCCGGGGCACATCGGGACGCTCCTCGTTCGCGCGGTCGCTCCATGACGGACCCCGGTCAAACGGTCACGGACTCTGCGTAGTCGAACAGGAGCGATGCACTGACGGGTGTGGGCTGTACGCCTGGGTGGTGCTTGTGTACGCGGTGTTGGGCGTGACCGGGTCCCGAGCCGCGCGTTGGGCGAACGGAGTCCGGTGGCTGTGATGGTCGTAGGGGAGGAGCTGCAGCGTGGACGACGACGTTCAGCAGGCGGGGTACGAAGCGGCGGCCCTGCTCAGACTGCTGGCCCGGTTCGCCGCCGAGCCGCTGCCGCTGACTCTGCTCAACCACGCCGACATCGGCGCCGTACTGCCTCGTGCCCGAACCGAGACAGCCCTCAGAGCCCTCCTCGACCAGTCCCTGTCCGAGCTGGTCGACGCCGCCGGCGCGCGCTGCGTACAGAGTCACGGCATCCTGCTCGACAGCGTCTCGGCGGCGACCCCCGCGGACCTGGTGCCCGCCCTCGACACGACAGCCGTCCGGCTGCTCGACGCGGCCGTGCCCGGCGTACCCGACGCGGGTCCGCACGATCCGCGACTGCGCCTGCTGGTACCTCACGCGCTGGCCCTGCTGAGGCACATCGGCGGGCCGTCCGCCGCCGACGCCCTGGCCGTCGCGACGCGGCTGTCGGTCGCCCTGCACCGGACCGGTGACTACCTCTCCGCCTGGGAGACCGCCCGCACCGCGGCGGACCTCGCACAGCGACTCCTCGGCGCGGACCACCGTACGGTCCTCGCCGCCCGCTCCAGGGCCGGGCGGGCACTGTTCCGGCTGGGCAGGTACGCCGAAGCCGAAGCGGCGCTGCGCGCGGTCCGGGACGCCCAGGAGCGCCTGTTCGGCGCCGACGACCCCGACACCACGGACAGCGGCTATGGCCTCCAGCTCGTGCTGGCGAACCTCGGCAGACGCGAGGAATCCGTCGCGCTCCTCCGCGACACCGTCGCCGGGCGCCGTTCGGCGCTGGGCCCCGCGCATCCGCTGACCCTGCGGGCCCGCGCCAGCCTGCTGGAGATGCTGCCCGCCGCCGAAGTGGTCACCGAGGAAGGCGGCACACTGCTCACGTTGCCGTCGGAATGCGATCGGTCCCTCGGCCCCGACCACACCGTGACACTGGGCGCCCGGCACAACCACGCGTGGGCGCTGTACCTCCTGGGCCGCTTCGACGAGGCCGACCGTGAGATCCGGCGGGTCGCCGAGACGTATGTGCGGCGCTTCGGGCCCGAGTACCCGATCGTGCTCGCCGCCCGGCAACTCCTCTCCCGGACCCGGGCCGCGCTCGGACACGTGGAGGAGGGGATCGCGCTGATGACCGACGTCGTCGAGCGGCGGGAACGCGGCCTGGGCCCCGAACACCCCTTCACGGTCGCGAGCCGGCAACTGCTGGACGCCTACCGGTCGGGGAGATGGCGGCCGTAGTGCTTACGGCGGGACGGGAGCGGCCCGCACGGACGGTGCGCGAGGGTATACGGCACGGGGTCGACGGGAGTACGGATGTAGGGTGCTATGCGCAGGCCGTACGGGTGACGTTCAGTACGAGGGGGACGAAAAGTGCAGACGCCGCGAACCCGTCTACCGTGACCCGGCCGACGCCGTGAGTGTCGTTCCCGTCCGGTCACCGCGTGACCGGTTCCGTCCTCGCCACCGGCCGGGACAGCCGACCCGCCGCACCGGCCGTCCGCACCCCTGAGCCCCGCCCCACCCTCGGACCGGCATCGGGCCTCGGCGGCGGACCCCGCACGACACCGAGTACGAGCAGCAGCACCGACCACCGTCAGGGAGAGCGAGACCCGCAATGGCCCAGCCGCCCCTCCTCCGCGATGTCATCGACATCAAGAAGAAGATCTCCACTTCGGACTTCGTGCTGTCCCTCGCCGAGGCGACGACACCCGAAGGCGCCCAGAACGCGCTCAAGGACTACGTCGTCACCGAGCGGCTGCTGGAGAACTTCGACGAGGCGCTGGCGCTCATCAAGTCCTCGCTCGACGGACACCGCTCCAAGGCGGCCTACCTGCACGGCTCGTTCGGTTCCGGTAAGTCCCACTTCATGGCCGTGCTGTACGCGCTGCTCAGCGGCGACCCGGCCGCCCGCGCCCGTACCGAGTTCGACCCGGTGCTGACCAAGCACGAGTGGCTGACCACGGACGGCAAGAGGTTCCTGCTCGTGCCGTACCACATGCTCGGCGCGAAGGCCCTCGAACAGCGGGTGCTCGGCGGGTACGTCACGCACGTCAAGAAGCTGCACCCGGACGCCCCGACCCCGCAGGTGTACCGGACCGACTCCCTCTTCGCCGACATCCGGGCCAACCGTGCCACTTACGGTGACGATGCGGTCATCCGTGGCCTGGGCGGCAGCGACGCGGGCGACGGCGAAACGGACGAGTGGGGTGAGGGCTTCGCCTGGACCCCGCAGCTCCTCGACACCGCCCTCGGCGCCGAAGAGAACCACGAGGGGGGCACTCCGCTCAACCTCCGTAATCCCTCCACCCCGGCCGAGCTGCGCGCCAAGCTGGTCAACGACGCCAGCACCAATCTTTTCCCCGGCTTCGCCAAGAACGCCGTCGAGAACGAGCACGGCTTCATCTCCCTGGACGCCGGTCTGTCCGTCATCGCCGAGCACGCCAAGTCGCTCGGCTACGACGGACTGATCCTGTTCCTGGACGAGTTGATCCTCTGGCTCGCGACCCTCATCCACGAGCAGAAGTTCGTGGCCCGCGAGGCCAGCAAGATCACGAACTTCGTGGAGGGCGGTGACGCCCGCCGCGCCATCCCCGTCGTGTCGTTCATCGCCCGCCAGCGCGACCTGCGTGAACTCGTCGGCGAAGAGGTGTCCGGCGCGGCGGAAGCCTCCATCCAGGACACCCTGAACCTGGCCTCCGGCCGGTTCGACAAGATCACTCTGGAGGACCGCAACCTCCCGCAGATCGCTCACGCGCGCATCCTCAAGCCGAAAGACGCCGAGGCGGAACGGCTCGTCGAGGCGGCCTTCGAGCAGACCAAGCGGGTCGGCACCCAGGTCTGGGACACCCTCCTCGGCTCGGAGAAGGGCACGACCGGCGCGGACGCGGAGTCGTTCCGGCTGACGTACCCGTTCTCGCCGGCGTTCATGGACACCCTCGTCCACATCTCGTCCGCGCTGCAGCGCTCCCGTACCGGTCTGAAGCTGATGGGGCAGCTCCTCGCCGACCACCGCGACGAGATCCGCCTCGGGCAGCTCATCCCGGTCGGCGACCTCTACCCGGTGATCGCGGAGGGCGGCGACAAGCCGTTCACCGACAGCCTGAAGGTCGTCTTCGAGGCCGCCGACAAGCTCTACAAGACCAAGCTTCGGCCCTACCTCCTCAGCTCGTACGACATCACCGAGGACGACGTCAAGCAGTACCGCACCAGGCCCGAGACCGTCACCGACGTGCAGCGCGCCAACCGCTGTCGGATGTTCGTCGGCGACAACCGGCTCGTGTGCACCCTGCTGCTGTCGGCGCTCGCGCCCAGCGTGCCCTCCCTGGCCGAGCTGACCATCCGGCGGCTCGGCGCGCTCAACCACGGGTCGGTCCTCGCACCCATCCCGGGCGCCGAGGTCGGCATCATCAAGAACAAGGTCGCCGAGTGGGCAGCCCGGTTCCCCGAGATCAAGGAGACCGGCACCGACGCCAACCCCGGCGTACGGCTGGAGCTGTCCGGCGTCGACGTCGACTCCGTCATCGCCAACGCCCAGGTCAACGACAACCCCGGCAACCGGGTCGCCCTCGCCCGACGTCTGCTGTCCGAGGAACTGGGCGTCGAGCACGGGCAGTTGAGCGACCAGCTCAACTTCACCTGGCGCGGTACCTCCCGCACCGCCGAGATCGTGTTCGGCAACGTCGCCGACGAGGACGAGCTGCCCGACCACGACCTGATGCCGCAGGAGGACGGTCGCTGGCGTATCGCCATAGACCTCCCCTTCGACGAGGGCGAGTGGGGCCCGGTCGAGGACGTCAACCGCATCCGGCGGCTGCGCGAGCGCCAGCAGGGCGAGCGGTCCCGCACCGTCGCCTGGCTGCCCGCCCATCTGTCCGCGCAGCGCTTCGCCGACTTCCGGCGTCTCGTCGTCATCGACAAGGCCCTCGCCGACGAGCACCGCTTCGACACCCAGTACGCGGGCCACCTCAACGCCGACAACCGCAGCCGCGCCAAGGGCCTCCTCGAAACCCAGCGCGAGGCTCTGCTCAAGCAGGTCAAGGGTGCCTTCAAGCAGGCGTACGGGCTCGCCCAGAAGCAGGCCGCCGACGTCGTGCCCGACTTCGACGACCACCTCGTCCCGCTGCCCGACGTGGACGGCCTCACCCTGTCCTTCGGGCAGAGCCTGCACGACGGCATCCGGCACGTCGCGGGCAAGCTGCTCGCCCACCAGTACCCCGCGCACCCCGACCTCGACCCCGACGGCACCGGCACCGCCGTCAAATCCGCCGACACCCGCAAGGTGTTCACCCATGTGCGGGCCGCCGCCGAGGCGCGTGACGGGCGGGTGGAGGTCCCGGCCGCCGACCGCAAGCTCATGCAGCGGATCGCCGGACCCCTGCGCCTCGGGCAGCAGAAGGAGGCGTACTTCGAGCTGTCCCGCTACTGGGCCGACCACTTCCGCCAGCTCGCCAGCGCCCAGGGTGTCACCGGGGACCTGTCCCTGATCACCCTGACCGACTGGACGGACAAGCCCGACCCGCGCGGCCTGCCCGACTTCCTCGCCCGGCTCGTCGTCGCCGCCTTCGCCGAGATGGACGACCGGGTGTGGGTGCGCGGCGGCACCGTACTCGACCCCGCGCCCGAACTGTCCGCGATCAAGGACCATGACGCGCTGCGCAGTCAGCCGCTGCCCGCCGAGTCCGACTGGGACACGGCACGGCAGCGCTTCGAGACGATCTTCGGGCAGAAGGCTCCTGCCCTGCGGCGCGGCCGGATGGTCAACCAGTTCGCCCGCCAGATCATCGAGGCCGCCCGCGCCCACCGGGACCACGCGGCGGACTTGGTGCACCAGTTGGAGGCCCGCGCCTCCTTCCTCGGCCTCGACCAGACCGCCGACACCGGACGGCTCGCCCTCGCCCGCCGCTCCCTGCAACTGCTGGACGCGCTCACGGCGGAGGCCGGCAAGGGCGCGGCCGGAGCGAAGAAGACCGTGGAGGCCCTCGCCTCCTTCGACCTGGGCGAGACCAGCGCCGACCGGTACGGGACCTCCATCAAGCAGGCCCGCGGCGTCGCGGAGGCCGTTGCCTCCGCGCCCTGGAGCACCCTCGAACTCGCCGCCGGACTCGGCCCCGAGGGCGCGGCACTGCTCGACTCGCTGCGTAACGTGGCCCGCGACGATCAGCGCACCGCGGACCTGCGCGACGCCCTGGCCCGCACCCAGCGCGAGGTCGTCGCCCTGGTGAAGCGCAGCCAGGCCGCCGCCCCGCCGCCCGCGCCCGTCGCGCCGCAGCCCACGGCCGACGACCTGTCCCTGAACACACCGACCAGCGACCCGCGCATCCCGTACGCCCCGCAGGAGATCCCCACACCGGCTTCCTCCGGCAGCGGCTCCGCGCGAACGGCCGGTGGTCGCCGCACAACCGTGGCACGTGCCGCCGCCGACCTCCAGGCGGAACTGTCCGAACTGGCCGCCCGCCACCCCGACGCGACCATCGAGATCACCTGGAAGGTCGTCGAATGACGGACACCGTCGCCGCCGCCCCCGGCGCCGTCCGGCTGAACATCGCGACCGTGACCCAGTACCTGTCCTCGCAGTCCTCCCTCGCCGCCTCCCTGACCGGAGACGGCGGGGGCAGGCGCCGGGTCGTGCTGCTGCGGTCCGCGCCCCAGTGGGACGGGCCCGCCGAACCCGGCTGGGGCGAGGGCCGGACGGCCGGCGTCGCGGTGGCGCCCTCGCCGCTCGCCGTCCACGAACTCGTCCTCGACCACCTGACGGGCCGGCGCCCCGGCCCCGCCGTCCTGGTCGTCCTCACCGACCGCGAGCAGAACGAACTCGACCCGGCGATCGCCGCCCGCGTCCACAAGCAGCGCATCGACATGGTCGACAGCTGGGACGTCGTGCGGGAGGCGTTCGGCGCCCGGCAGATCGACCCACGCCTGAAGGACGTCAACTGGGCCGCCGAAGCCTTGCTCGACGCCACCCCGCCCGGCGGCTGGCCGCCGGTGCCCGGTGGCTGGCTGTCCCGGCAGTACGCCCTCACCGCGCTCGCCCAGCGTCGCTTGCGCCTCGGCCGCTACGACACCGAGGGCGGCACACGGCGCCCCGGTGAGGACCGGCTCGACGCGCAGACCCTGCTGCACTGGTCGACCCGGCCCGGCGCCCCGGAACGGCTGCTCGCCCTGCGCGGTCCCGAGCGCGCCGGGCTGACCGCCTTCCTCGGGGAGGAGGACCAGGCCGGTCTCGCCGGACGCGCTCTGCTCGCTCTCGTCGACGCCGAGCGCGGCGCGGACGCCGCCGCCTTCGGCCTCGTCTGCGAGGCCTTGTGGCAGCACGCCGAGCCCGCCCCCGAGACGTATCAGGCCCGGGGCCGTGCCGAACGCTACTTCGGAGACCAGCCCCCAGCCGTCGGCGAACAACTCGACGTCCTGGTGGGCGTCTTCGGCCGGTCCGCCGAGGAGTACGTGAGCACGCTGCTGACGGCCGGGCACCGGGGCGGCGGCGCCGACGCCGACCAAGCCCGCGAAGCGCGCCGCACCAGTGGCATCGTGCTCGACCGGGCCGCCGTGCTGGCCCGCCAGTTCGGCGCGGAGGCGGCTGTCGCGGCGAGCCCCGTCCTGCGCGGCGGACTGGACGCCCGGTTCACCGCCGTCGGCCAGGCCCTCGCGTCGGGCGACACGGCCGCGGTCGCGGAAGCCGTGCGACGGCTCGCGGACCATAGGCTCGCCACCGATCCGGAGGAGTCCGCCCGCGTCGAACGCGCCCGCATGGGTCAACGCCTCGCCCTCTGGCTGGTCACCGACCCATCCGCCGACGCACCCACCGTCGCCGACGCCATACAGCGGCACGTCACCGAGACCGGCTGGGCCGACCTCGCCCTGGAGCACATCGAGGCCGGCGGCGACCCGGACCCCGTCCTCAAGGCCGCCTACGACACGCTCGGCACGCACGTCAGGGACCGGCGGCGGCAGATCGACGCATCCTTCGCTCGCACGCTGGCCGGCTGGACGCAGGACGGCACCCCGCCCGGCGGCATGCTCACCGTCGAGACCTTCCTCGACCGAGTGGTCGGCCCCGTCGTCCGGCGCGGCGAGGAGCGGCGGGTGCTGCTGCTCGTGCTCGACGGCATGAGCGCGGCCATAGCGAACGAACTCGGCGAGGAACTGCGGCGCTCCTGGGCAGAGTTCGACCCGATTGCCGAGGGCACCCCGCGGCGGCGGGCGATGGCCGCCGCCCTCCCCACCGTGACGGCCGTGTCCCGGACGTCGCTCTTCGCGGGCACCCTGATGAAGGGCACCCAGGCCGATGAGAAGCGGCTCTTCCCCGCGCTGAAGCTGTGGAGCGGGGCACCGGCCGCCGTCTTCCACAAGGACGACCTGCGCACCGAGACCGCGGGCGACACCTTCGGCCCGGCTCTCACGGAAGCGCTCACCGACGGCAGGACCCATGTCGCCGTCGTCCTCAACGCCATCGACGACCGGCTCGCCAAGGAACAGAAACTCGGCGACGGAGCCTGGCGGGTCGACGACGTACCCGGCCTGCGTGACCTGCTCCGGGTGGCGGCGGCCCAGGGCATGGCGGTCATCGTCACCAGCGACCACGGCCACGTCGTCGACCGGCACGGAACGAAGGCCGACGCGGCCACCGAGCCCGCGTCCGCGCGGCACCGCCTGCCCGGCGGCCCGCTCGCCGAACGGGAGATCGCCCTCACCGGGCCGCGCGTGGTCTGGCCCGAGCCCGGCGCGTCCATCGTCGCGCTCTGGGACGCGGACTCCCGCTACACCGCCCTCAAGGCCGGCTACCACGGCGGGGCCTCCCTCGCCGAGTTCACCATCCCGGTGCTCGCCTTCCTGCCGTTCGGGGCGGAACCGCCCAAGGGGTGGCGGGAGCTGGGAGACCAGCGGCCACCCTGGTGGGCTTCGAAGGAGGCGGGCAGGCCGGTGTCGGGCGAGCGTTCGGCTCAGTCGGCCGGCGCGGCTCCGAAGAAGGGGACGGCGAAACCCCGCAAGAAGCACCCCGAACCCGAGTCGCTGCCCGACGCGTTGTTCGACGTGGCGCTGACCGCCGGGGGAGACGACGCACTGCTCACACCGACCCTCGTCTCCCGGACCGAGGTGCTCGTGAAGGCGCTGCTCGACTCGGAGACGTATCAGGTGCAGCTCGATGGTCTGGCCCGCAAGCCGCAGCAGGAGCAGGTCCACAAGGCCCTCGCCGCCCTGCTCGACGCGGGTGGCACATTGCCCGTGACCGCGCTCGCCCAGCGGGCGGGCATGCCCACCGCCCGGGGCGACGGCTTCGCCGCAGTCCTGCGGCAGCTCCTCAACTACGACGGCGTACAGGTGCTGGAGACCCTGCCGGACGGACGCACCCTACGGCTCCACGATGCGCTGCTGCGCGAGCAGTTCGCCCTCCGCGCGGGCTGACAGGGTTCGGGGTGCCTCTGGTGTTCGCCTGCAGGCACCCCGGGTAGCGGCCCCGGCACGCGGCACCGCTCTCCTGGTATTCCCGCCCGCCGCCTCAGGCCACGAACGCCCGCAGCAGCTTCGCGAACGTCGTCAGTTCGTCGAGCAGCTCCTGCGGAAGCGGCTTCTCGTCGAAGTGTGCGATCCGGTTGCGGATGTCCTTCACCTGCTTCAGACGGCCGATGAACTGCTCCCTGGGCATGTTGTGCCACTTCAGGGCTTCCCAGTTGGCGTCGGCGGCTTCGGCCAGTGACGTCTTCGTCTGGGCGCCGTCCAGAAGCTTCAGATAGTCGCCGAACATGAGGTCGGAGACCTGGCCGGTGCGGTGCTCGGCCTTCTTGTTCGTCTGGACGGCCTTGATGGTCTCCTCGTCCAGTGCCGCGCCCAGGCAGCGGCGCAGCAGGGACTCGATCTCGCCGACGATGAAGAAGGGCCGTGCCGCGCCCTCGAAGCGGTCCGTGACGTCCGCTGCGCTGACGATGCCAGAGAGGCAGCCGTCGTCGCCCCGGACCAGGAGGTAACCGTGTTCGCGGATGACCGGCAGGGCGGAGAAGAACTCCTGGCGGGTGTCGGCGACCGGAAGGGAGTCCTTCTCCATCGCGTTGTCCAGAGTCGGCTGCTTGCCCGCCTCGTACATCTTGGCGACGGACCCCCAGGTGACCACCCCGTGGATCTGCGCCATGCCGGTGGTCACCGGGACCTGCGCGAGGCCCTTCGTGCGCATCAGGAACGTGGTCTGCGCCAGAGGCGTACCGGGACCGACGGACACCAGACCGCGCCGCGCCGACGGGATGTCCCCGAGCAGCAGACGCTGCGGCAGGGCGGCCGAGGGCAGGGCCTCGTCCGTTTCGTCCTCCTCCACGCCCGCGGGGGCGGCCTGCGCGGGGACGGACGCGAGCGGCACCACTTCGACGTTGCTGCGCTGACCGCAGACGGCGAAGTCCGGCAGCGTCGTCAGCCCGGCGTCCGTGAGTGCCTGCGAGATGCGGTGCACCGTCCGGTGGTCGCGGACCCTGACCTGGAAAAGGTCCAGAATGTCCTGCACGGGCACGGTCCTGCCCTTGAGCGCGGCGAGGTCCTGCCCGCTCGGTGCGGTCGTCATCGGGCGTCGCCCTCCGCGAGGTCACGGAGCATGGTCCTCTTGCCCATGGCGGAGTGCACGAGATCCTGCAACTGCTTGGAACGGTCGTTGTAGAACCGTTCGTAGTCGTTGTCGCGGAGTGCTTCCGGATCGATGAGGTGGGTGGCGAGCACATCGTCGAACCACTCGGGGCGCATGTCGGAGGCGGCGACCATCGTGGACAGGTAGGACGCCGGCGCCCCGGTCATGTCCATCGCCGCGCGGTAGGACAGCGGGGTCTTGTTCACGATGGAGTTCGTGGGCAGGTCCTGGCTGTTGCCCCGCCGGAACCAGGTCTTGGGGAAGATCTGCCGGACGTCCACGCTGTACTCGTCCAGCCTGCCGGGCTTGAGCGGGCTGTCCGTGTAGTGCCAATCCACCGCCCCCTGCTTGACCAGCAGGGCGTAGATGCCCTTGTAGGCGGCGCTGTTGCGGGTGGTGAGGCTGTCGAGGCGGTCGGCGAAGAAGAACGCGTCCGTGACGGTGTCGGGCGCCCGGTCGTCCTGCGCGATCCAGGGGACGAGCTGCTCGACGTCACGCGTGAAGCGGGTCTCGGTGGAGCCGCCGTACATCTCGCCGAGGACTCCGCACCAGTACCACTGCTCGGTCTTCTCCTCCGCTCCCAGGCCGTCCAGCGCCGTGTCCAGGATGGCACGGACGGCCGCGAGCGGGACGAGCTGCGTCTTGTACGGCAGGTCGCTCGGGCGGACGATGCACTGCCGTTCCAGGAAGTCGCCCACCCAGGCGAAGGCGTCCGCCAGTTTCGGCGCCAGCCGGACGAAGTCGGCCAGCGGGAGGTCCAGCAGGTCCCGGCGCTTGCACGACACCGTCGCCCCCCTGCCCGACTGCTTCCGTTCCCAGGTGCGTACCAGGGCGATGGCCTGCAGGAAGTCGATGCTGCTCAGCCCGTTCTCGAGGCCGCCGTCCAGACGGCCGAAGACCGGGTACTTGGCTGCCAGCCCCTGCTTGATCTCCCGCCACACTTTGGGGAGTTGGTAGTAGTCCCCGCTCTGGTCCACGTAGTCGCGATCCCCGGCGTAGGTCGCGGTGAGTAGTTCGAAGACGTTCAGAGGTACGCCGCCCGTATTGACCCGCTCGAAGACCGCGCACACGGCGTCCATGGAGGTGGTGGCGGCCAGCCGGATCATCGGGACCTGGAAGGCGCGGACCTGCTGGAGGACCAACTCGTCGAACTGCCCCCACAAGTTCCAGTTCCGGTCCTCGTCCGCCTTGACGTACGACATCATCCACTGGTTCACACGCTGTGCGTCGAAGACGAGATGCAGAGGGAAGAGACCGGCCGCGCACTCGTTCTCCGTGGTGCTCAGATCCAGCACCACCGTGCGGTTGAAGTCGGTGCGGAGGACCTTGTCCGCCGGGACGGACAGGATGGCTTCGTCGCGATCCGCGCCCGGGCCCACGGCCTTCTCGATGTCGACGTAGTACCACCGCTCGATGGGTTTGTTACGGGCGTCCGCCGTTTCCACCGGGGCGTCCAGCCACAGGGCCTGGAAGAGGGAGGTGAGACGCTGCTGACCGTCGAGCAGGAGGAGGTCCGCGGCCGGATCCCCGTCCGGGCGTGCCCCGGTGAGCGTCCGCGAACGGAATCGGGTGGCGCCGCCGGTCTGCAGAGTCATCACCACGCCGAGCGGATAGTCCAGCGTCACCGTCGCGATGATCGCGCGGATCCGATCGTCGTCCCACTTCCAGTTCCGCTGGAAGTCGGGCAACTGTAAGGAGCCCGACGCCACATCCGCGAGTACGTCCTTCAGCTTCACATTGTCGAGTGCCGCCACGTTCGTCCCACTCCCACCCTGCCGAATGTACGGAGAGTGATTCCAGCAGCGTATCCGGGTGACCGTCAACCGATTCAACGAAGTAGGCGCCCCGCCACGGTGCCGCGTGCAGCGCGGACCGATCGACGGCCGCCATCCGGTCCCCGTACGGGCGGGCCCGTGGAAATGGAAGACTGACTCCTGTGAGCACCACCGGATCCCAGCGCCCCGCCCAGGTGAGCGCCGCCCGCCGCCGTACCGTCATCGACGCGCTGCGACGCGGTGCCGTGCCCGACAGCGGCCTCGACCTGCTGGCCACCGGACTCGACCGGTTCGAAACGGCCCTGGACACGGAACTGGACTCGGTGGCGTCGGGCGGGTCCGTGTTCAAGGCTGTGCGGGGCGAGTACGGGTCCGGCAAGACGTTCTTCACCCGCTGGCTGGGGGAGCGGGCCAAGCGTCGCAACTTCGCCGTGGCCGAGATCCAGATCTCGGAGAACGAGACCCCGCTGCACCGGCTGGAAACGGTCTACCGGCGGCTCACCGAGCGCCTCACCACCTCCAGCTTCCCTGCGAGCGCCCTCCGACCCGTCGTCGATGCCTGGTTCTACGCCCTGGAGGAGGACGCACTCGCCGACGGTGCGACCGAGGACCGTCTCCCGGGCGACGTGGAGAAACTGCTCGTCGCACGGCTCGCCGAGGTCTCCCGGCACGCCCCGTCGTTCGCCACCGCTCTGCGCGGCTACCGCGCCGCCCTCGCGGACGGCGACGAGGCGACCGCGGCGGCCGTCCTGGCGTGGCTCGGCGGCCAGCCGCACGTGGCGGCCTCCGCCCGCCGATCCGCCGGAGTGCGGGGCGACCTCGACCACTTCGGTGCGCTCGGGTTCCTGCAGGGCCTCCTCACCGTGCTGCGCGACTCAGGACACACCGGGCTGTTTGTCGTCCTCGACGAGGTGGAGACGCTGCAGCGGGTCCGGTCGGACGCCCGCGACAAGGCACTCAACGCGCTGCGGCAGCTCATCGACGAGGTGCACTCGGGCCGCTTCCCCGGCCTCTATCTGGTCATCACGGGTACCCCGGCCTTCTACGACGGTCAGCAGGGCGTGCAGCGTCTGGCACCGCTCGCTCAGCGGCTGGCCACCGACTTCACCACTGACCCGCGCTTCGACAACCCTCGCGCTGTGCAGATCAGGCTTCCCGGCTTCAACCAGGAGTCCCTGGTCGGACTCGGCCTCACCATCCGTGACCTGTACGCCGATGCCGCAGAAGCACCCGACCGTGTGCGGAAGGTCGTCGACGACGTGTATGTCGCGGACCTCGCGGTGGCCGTCGGCGGGGCGCTGGGCGGGAAGGTCGGAGTGGCTCCCCGGCTGTTCCTGAAGAAACTCGTCGGGGACGTACTCGACCGCGTGGACCAGTTCGACGACTTCGACCCTCGGCAGCACTACCGGCTCACCGTCGCCGGCAGCGAACTCACCGACGTCGAGCGAAACCTGGCAGCCACTGTCTCCGGACACTCCGCGTCGGCCGATGACATCGACCTGGAGCTGTGATGGCGGACGCGGGACTCCCGGCCGGGAAAGACCCGGGTGACGAGGATGTCGACGTACTGGACCGACTCGACCCCGTCGTCCTGCATCACATCGTCAACACACTCGGCTGGCCCGATCTGCGCCCCCTGCAGCGGGCGGCGATCCCCCCGCTCATGGAGGGACAGGACGCCGTACTGCTGGCTCCGACGGCGGGGGGTAAGACCGAGGCGGCCTGCTTCCCCCTGCTGTCGGCGATGACCGAGCAGAAGTGGACCGGCACATCCGTGCTGTACCTGTGCCCGCTCAAGGCACTCCTCAACAACCTGGTCGGCCGCGTCGACTCCTACGCACAGTGGCTGGGGCGACGGGCCGCACTCTGGCACGGGGACACCAAGGAATCGCAACGCCGGCGTATCCGCGCCGAGGCACCGGACATCCTGCTGACCACGCCCGAGTCGCTCGAAGCGATGCTGATCGGCGTCAAGACCGACCACGCCCGCCTTTTGGGGAGTGTGCGAGCCGTCGTCGTCGACGAAGTGCACGCGTTCGCAGGGGATGACCGGGGATGGCACCTGCTCGCCGTGCTCGAACGGCTGGAGCGGGTTACCGGACTGCCTATTCAGCGCGTTGGACTCTCAGCGACCGTCGGCAACCCGGCCGAGCTGCTGCACTGGCTGCAAGGCGCGGGCGTCGGCAGCCGCAAAGGTCAGGTCGTCGCCCCTGGAGTGCACCTGCCGGCCACCGACGGCGGCGGACGCGGTGACAAAGCGATCCCCGAGGCGTCCCACAGGCCTGCGGGCGAAGTGGAGCTCGACTACGTCGGCTCCCTCGACAACGCCGCCAAACTCATCGCGGCGCTGCACAGAGGAGAGAAGCGGCTCGTCTTCTGCGACTCGCGCCGCCAGGTCGAGGAGTTGGGTGCGGCGCTGCGCGCGCGTGAGGTGACCGTCTTCCTGTCCCACGCCTCCCTCTCCGTCGATGAACGCACCCGTTCCGAGCAGGCGTTCGCGGAGGCCCGTGACTGCGTCATCGTCTCCACGTCAACCCTCGAGCTCGGCATTGACGTCGGTGACCTGGACCGCGTCATCCAGATCGACTCACCGGCCTCCGTTGCCTCGTTCCTGCAGCGCATCGGCCGCACCGGCCGGCGTTCCGGCACCGTGCGGAACTGTCTGTTCCTCACCACCCGCAAGGACACACTGCTGCAAGCGGCGGGCCTGCTGCTGCTGTGGTCTCGCGGCTGGGTGGAACCGGTCCTCCCCCCACCGGAGCCGCGCCACCTGGTGGCCCAGCAACTGCTCGCAGTCACCCTGCAACAGCACAAGCTCGGCGACCAGTTGTGGGACCGGCAGTGGAACGGCCTCGCCCCCTTCGACAAGTCGGCTGCCCCCATCCTGCGCTTCCTCACTGAGGAGGGCTTCCTCGACAGCGACGGTGGGATGCTGTTTGTCGGCCCCGAGGCGGAACGCCGCTTCGGCAAAAGGCACTTCATCGAACTCACCGCATCCTTTACCGCACCTCCGCAGTTCACCGTCCTGTCCGGACGCACGGAGATCGGCCGCACCGACCCGAGCGTGCTCACAGAGGAACGCCCCGGCCCCAGGCGGTTGCTACTCGGTGGACGCAGTTGGCAGGTCACGTACATTGACTGGCTGCGCAAACGCGTCTTCGTCGAGCCGGCCGACGGCGGCGGCATCGCCAAGTGGATGAACGGCGGCGTCGCCGGACTGTCGTACGCCCTGACGCGTGCCATGCGCGAGGTGCTGCTGGGCACGGCCCCGCCGGTCTCCCTCACCCGGCGTGCGGAGGCGTGCCTGGCCGAACAGCGTGAGGCCGACGCACCCGACACCGTGCTCCCGGGCGGCACATTGATTACGCGCGTCGGCTCGGACGTCCGCTGGTGGACCTGGGCCGGTTACCGCGCCAACGCCACCCTGGCCGCCACCCTTCAGTCGGTCACCGATCCTCTGCAACGACCCACCGACAGCTGGCTGCGCCTGCGCGAGAACCTCACCCCGGCCGACTGGCGTGCGGCCCGTGACAACGTCGGTGAGAACCTCGTCCTGCCTGACGTGGACCGCCGGGCCGTACGCGGCCTGAAGTTCTCCGCCGCCCTCCCGGAACGCCTCGCCGTGGCCACGGTGGCGGCCCGCTTGGCCGACTTCGAGAGCGCCCGCTCGGTGCTCGGCGAGTCGGCGCGCTTTCAGTACGACGGCTGAAGCGGAAAAGCCATCAAGTCCGCTTCAGACGGACGCCAGGGGTTACGCCCGCCCCAACTGCTCCGTCACCACTGCAAGGCGGAGGCCTATTGGCGGCCTGAGAAGGAGTGTCAAACGAGGGTTACATCGAACTCGCGACCCTGGAGGCGGTTGGCGGTGTCCACCGTGGTGGCCTTGAGGCCGCGTGCGGCGAGTCGGGATCGGATCGCGTCCGCCTGCCGACACCACGCAGGTACCGCACCGCCCAGCCGTCGACGGGCTCGCGGTCTACGCGACCACCGTCGGGTTCGTCTGCAGTATGCGAAGGCAGCCGCATGGAGACGGACTCGGAGTCTTCGAGCGCATCGAGCAGACCGCCTGACCCCAAGAGGTGACGAAGCCCCCGTCCGGACCGCTCCAGGGCGGGATGTCGTCTTATGTAGCCATCAAGGTAGCCACACAAGAGCCCTCCTTACATGTTTGCCCAGGTCATAGCGCTGTCGTGACTCTCCCCGGCGTACAGCCCGACTCGTCTGCCGCTTGCATTTCCTCAGGTCAGGCACGTTTTTTGGAGCGGCTTCCCGCCACGAGGCTCACCGCGGCCAGTCGGCCGCCGATCTCGACCTGCCGGAGCTCGCAGTTCCGGCAGACGCTCGGTTCGCCGTTGTCTTACGAGGGCCTTCATCGGGACCTACTCTTGGGCCATGGAAATGCGAAAATCCGGACTTCCGGCGGGAGTTGGGCCACCGGCCAAGGCAGCAGCCGGTTGGCGGCTGGTGTTCGTGCCCAGCCGGATCCGTGAGTTGGCCGTCGTCCTCGGCGGAGGCGTCATGGGCCCCTCGATGATCGCCGCTCCACTCCTGCTGGCCGCTCTGGTGGCTGCCCTGTTCTCGGGGAGCCCGTTTTTCTGGGGCGTCCTGTGGATTCTCCTGGGACTCACGGGCATAGCTGTGATCGTGCTCGTCGTGGGCGGGATGTGTGCCGCGGCAGCCACGATGGTGCGGTGGGTCGAGTTCCGCCCCGAGGGGATTCCGGCCCAGGTTGTGATCGCCCGCTTTGCGCGTTCGTCGACCATGGCCATGGCTGAGCTGCAGCGAGTCGTCGTCTTCGAGCGGCTGAGGCTGGGCCGGCGGAAGTCGATCAAGGTGCTGCTGCACACCCGCGGCGGGACGGTGGAGTGCGAACCCGCGACGCTCTCGCCGCTGTCCCGGATCGATACGCAGAGGCTGATCGACCGGCTGACCGAGCA
Organism: Streptomyces sp. NBC_01750; assembly: GCF_035918095.1. NCBI lineage: Bacteria > Bacillati > Actinomycetota > Actinomycetes > Kitasatosporales > Streptomycetaceae > Streptomyces > Streptomyces sp. NBC_01750. The sequence continues at coordinate 2,696,951 of NZ_CP109137.1, read as the reverse complement.
ACTGGGTCCGGCCGGTGTGGCTGTGGAGGGTCGGACAGAGAGCGAGCGAAATTTCCTGTGCCCGGATGAGTGGTGGGCGCCGTCCCGCATAGCCGATCTGTGGCAGGTGCCCTCCAGTGCGGTCGACGGTATCGCCGCTCAGCACGGCGTCAGAGGCTACACGTACACCCCCCGGGCAGGCGCCATGTACAGCCCCGACAGGGCGGTCATGGTCTACGATCCGGGGCGGGCATACGAGGTCGCCGAAGATGTCCGCGCGGAGCAAGCGGCCGGCCAGGCCTTCGGAAGCGGGGCGGCACCGGATCCGGATCCGGATCCGGATCCGGCCGAGGGTGGCACACCGGATTGAGCCGTAGGATGCACCGCCCGCGGCCAGGGCCGGCCGGCCCCGTTGGGCTCCGATCCTCTGAAGCCCGTCCTCGCAGGTCACATCCGCTTCGACTCGCACAAGCACAGGTCGGAAGGGTGTGGCGGACGACCCCGGCGTACGGCCCGACTCGTCCGCCACACCACCTCGTGTGGTGACCGCCCGGGTGGTGACCGGTCGACGGTCAGGCGAACATTCCGGTGCGAAGCCTGGTGAGCGTGCGCGTCAGGAGCCGGGATACGTGCATCTGGGAGACGCCGAGTTCGGCACCGATCTGGGACTGGGTCATCTCCTGGCCGAAGCGCATCTCGATGATGCGTCGCTCCCTGTCGTCGAGCTGCTCCAGGAGCGGGGCCAGCGTGTGCAGGTCCTCAATCGTTTCCAACGCGGGGTCCGGCTCGCCCATCACGTCGGCAACCGTGCGCGCCTTGCCGGCCTGGCCGTCGTCGCCGACGTCATTGGGTGTGTCCAGGGAGCCCGCGGTGTAGCCGTTGGAGGCGACGAGGCCTTCTATGACCTCTTCCTCGCTGAGCTTCAGATGCTCGGCCAGCTCCTTGACCGTCGCGTCGCGGTCCTGGCCGGCGGCGAGCTGCTCCTGCGCCCGGACGATCTCCACGCGCAGTTCCTGCAGGCGCCGGGGAACGTGCACGGCCCAGGTGCTGTCGCGGAAGAACCGCTTGATCTCGCCGATGATGTAGGGAATGGCGAAGGAGGTGAACTCGACCTCGCGGGACAGCTCGAACCTGTCGATCGCCTTGATGAGCCCGATGGTGCCGACCTGGACGATGTCTTCCATATCGCCGCTGCCGCGGTTGCGGAAGCGCCTCGCGGCGAACCGCACCAGGGACAGGTTCATCTCGATCAGCGTGTTCCGGGCGTACTGGTACTCGTGGGTGCCCTCCTCAAGGACCTGGAGCTGGTCGAAGAACAGCTTCGAGAGGGCTTTTGCATCCTTCGGAGCGACCTTCCCCGCGTCTTCGATCCAGGGCAGCTCACCGACTCCGGCCGGTGCGCCGACCGGAGAAGATGCCGCGGCCTCCGCCAGTACCGTGTTGGCAGTCTGTGCAGAAGTCGCTGTCATGTCCCCACCCCTTCGCTCGTCATGCACTCTTCTCGAACCGCGCCTTCCCGCGCGGATTCTTTCTATGCCTGTCGATCCTTGTGGTCTTTTGGGGCGCACTCCCCTTCGTTCGCCGCCTGGCCGCCGGGTATCAGCCAGTGCTCTCGGCCGGCGGTGGGAGTAAGGTCGGCGGGGCGTTGGGACGACGCCGGGTGCCGAGGTCAGTGGGGGTGGGCGGGTGGATGCCTCAGACGGTGCGGGTTCGTCGGCAGTACCGTTGCCACACAGGGTGGCCGAACTGGAGATCTGCACGCTGAAGGATCGACCCGGAGTGCACGCGGCCGGTGAGGTGACTCTGGCCACGCGCACAGCGTGGGAGCGGGCGCTCGACAGCCTGGTCGGCGGAAGCGGTGACGTTTACCTCGATCTGTCCGCAGTGACGTTCATCGACGTAGCCGGTACGTCCACCGTGGCGGTCGCGGCCCAGCACCTGGGCACCGGACGGCGCATGGTCCTCGAGGGGCCGCCGCCCGCGCTGCGACGCGCCTTGGACATGTTCTGGCCCGACTTGGCGGCGATCGAGGTGACGAAGTGACACACACGGCTGAGCCATTCGTCCACCCGGCGCTGTTCTACCGGGGCAGCGAGGAGTACCTGGCGGGAACTGTGCCGTTCATCCAGAACGGTCTCGCCGCGGGCGAGCCGGTGGCGGTGGCGGCCCCCGAGAGCAACCTCGAACTGCTGCGCGCGGAATTGGGGGCAAGCGCCGGAGAAGTGCGGTTCATCGACATGCGCGAGGCCGGGCGCAACCCGGGGCGGATCATTCCCAGGGTGCTGAGGGCCTTTGCCGATACCTATCCCACCCGGCGGGTGCGGATCATCGGTGAGCCGATCTGGCCCGGCCGCACCCCGGCCGAGTACCCGGCCTGTGTCCAGCACGAGGCACTGATCAACACCGCGTTCAGCGGCCGGGAAGTCACCATCGTGTGCCCCTACGACGCCGCAGGACTCGATGCCGCGGTGCTCGCCGACGCCTACGCCACCCACCCGGTCGTCGTCGACCGAGGACGTGCGAAGCCCAGCGGCACGTACGACCCCGACCGTGCCGTCGCCGCCTACAACCAGCCACTGGCACGCCCGCAGCGGGCCTCCGCGTTCGCCTTCGAGGCCGAACGCATTCCCGACGCCCGGGACTTCGCGGTCGAACGGGCCAAGGACCTGGGTCTGTCGGGTGAGCGTCTGGGGGACTTCGCCCTGGCCGTCGCCGAGCTGACCACCAACAGCGTGGTGCACGGCCATGGTTCAGGCACCGTATGGGTCTGGGGCGAGGACGGGCAGATCCTGTGCGAAGTGAGAGACGCAGGACTCCTGAGCGACCCGCTGGCCGGCCGTCGCCCGCCCACGCGTGACCAGCTCGGTGGCCGGGGCCTGCTGATGGTTCACTACCTCACCGATCTGGTCCGCGTCCACACCGGCCCGGAGGGCACCGCGATCCGCTTCCATCTCGGGACCTGACCGGCCTGACCGCGACCCGACCGGCCTGACCGGGCCTGACCGGGACCTGAACTGCCGGCAGCCTCGGTGCCCGGTCACGGTGTCCCGGGTGTCTTCTCGCTGCGAGGTGCCGGTACGCCCCGGTCGTTCTGGAGGACCCACAGTTCCTGGAAGAGCCCGGGGGAGTCGACCAGTTCCCCGAAGGTTCCCTGCTGGATGACGCGGCCGTGGTCGAGGACGACGATGTGGTCCGCGACGGCGACATTGGCGAGGCGGTGGGTGACGAGCACCACGGCCCTGTCCCGGGCGATGTCCCGGAGGCCGGTGAAGATGCGGTGCTCGGCGCGGGCGTCGAGTGCGCTGGTGGGTTCGTCCATCACGAGCAGCCCGGCCGGGCGGTGGAAGGCGCGGGCGATGGCGATGCGCTGCCACTGGCCGCCGGAGAGCTCCACCCCGCCGAACCACTCCCTTGCGAGCAGCGTGTCCAGACCGCTGCGCAGACCGTCCACCACCTCGGCGGCCCCGGAGCGTGCGGCGGCGCGCAGAACCGCCTCGTCGCCCTCGTGGAGCTGGCCGAGCGTGATGTTTTCCCTGGCCGACATGGGCCAGTGCGCGAAGTCCTGCGGAACGATCGCGGTCTGCGTCCACAGGGCGTGCGGATCGAAGTCGGCGACGTCCTTCCCGTCCCAGGTCACGGTGCCGTCGGTGGGGAGATACAGGCCGGTCAGGAGCTTGCTGAGGGTGGTCTTGCCGGAGCCGTTCTCGCCGACGAGGGCCAGGACTTCGCCGCGGCGGACCTCCAGAGTGACCTTCTCCAGCGCGGGGTGGTCCGCGCCCGGGTAGCGGTAGGTGAGGGCCTCGGCCCTGACGGTCCGCGGGGACGGCGGTGCGAGAACACCACGATTCAGACGGTGGCCGCCGGCCTCCTCGATGAACTCGGCCCAGTCGTCGAGATAGAGCCCGGTGCGGAAGAGGCGGGTGCCGTAGCCGACGACGCCGCGGAGCGAGGAGCCGACCGTACTCAGGGCGAAGACCGCCGTGCCCGCCGAGGCGACCGACATCCGCCCCGAAGCCAGGAGAAGAGCAAGGGCCACCCACACCAGTCCGGCGGCCAGCCCTCCGGCCGTCGCGCCGACGATCGCGTAGCGCGCGCCCTGGTGCACGGCCTTGTCGGTGGCCGAGTCGACCCGGTTGCCGATGGCCCGGTAGCGGTTCAGCAGGAACTCCGCCATGGTGCAGGAGCGAAGCTGGTCGGCGGTGTCCTTGTCGACCACGAACCAGCGCAGCAGGCTCAGGGTCCGGCGCTCCGCCGCCATGGCGCGTGAGGTCTGGTAGTGGACGCGGGCGCCCTTCACGCTCGCGATTCCCTGCGGGACCGCGGCGAGCATCAGCAGCGGCAGCAGGACCGGATGCAGGACCGTGACCACTCCGGCCGCCGCGACGAGCGAGGCGACGCAGGCCATGACGTCCTGGGATTCGGTGAGGAGATCCTGGGCGACCTCGGCGCCCCGGTCGGCCGCCTCGCGCTTGTCGTTGAAGCCGGGATGGTCGTACGCCGACAGTTCCGCGTTGACCGCCGCGGTCAGCATCTGCAGCTCGGCCTCCCGCGAAATCCTGGGGGAGAGGCGGCTGGAGATGTTGTTGACGGCGATCCCGAGCACGGCTCGCAGCCCGGCCGCTCCGGCCAGTACACAGATGGAGGGGAGAGCGTCCAGAAGGTTGTCGCCCATATTGCCGCCGGCGATCAGAGCCGTGATCGTGCTCGTCGTCGCGAGCAGCCCGAACGCCTCCATGAAGCCTGAAAGGGCCTGGCAGACCAGGAGGGTGACGACCGCGCGCCGGTCGACGCGCCAGGCGAGGGCCAGTGCCTTGCGTACGAGCTGGGGCAGCCGCTTGGCCATCGCCTTCGTGGTGACCGGCTGCTCCTCGCAGGCGGCCAGTGTGGCGGAGCGGTACCGCAGCTCCTCGCCGGGGTTCTCGGCGGCTCCGGTGGTCTCAGGGGTCTTGGCGGTCCCGGTGGATTCGTTGGTCTCAGGGGTCTCAGGGGTCTTGGCGGTCAACTCGGTCCCTTCTCCAGCCACGCCACTGTCCTGACGGGTTGAACTCCAGGAACCACCATTGCCGCTGCCGGTCCATCGCGGTGTCGAAAGCGCCGAAGACCAGCGAAAAGTGGTCAGGGCAGACACGCGGCGGCGAACGGGGACGGATCAGATCAGTCCGGTGACCGCTCGAGCGAACGCACCGCGACCCCGCGCAGATGTGCCCCGAAGACCTCCGGCGCGTCCGGCGTGAGCGTACGCAACGCCACCATCGCCGTGACGATCACGTCGCAGAGCTCCGACTCCACGTCCTGCCAGCTGTGCGTCGTCCCCTTGCGCGGGTTCTGGCCCGTCGCGCCGATGATCGCCTGGGCGACCTCGCCAACCTCCTCCGAGAGCTTCAACATCCTGAGCAGCGTCTCCTGTTGGGGCGGCAGATCGCTCTCCGCGTCGAGCCAGTCGTGCAGTCGGCCGACCGTGTCCCAGATGGGGTCCAGGGTGTGATTCATGCCCGCAGCCTGTCATGTGCGGGGAGCTCGCGGGACCCGGGCGGCGCTCCTTGCGGCCGCTGCCGCGGCGGCCTGACGGACCTCAGGGGGGCGGGGCTTCAGCGACGGGGCTTCAGCGGCGGGGACTCAGCCGAGTTCGGGAATGCGGGCCCCGGAGCCGCTCACCCGCACTCGTGGATCGCCTTCGCGGAGCGTCACCGTGAGCACTCCGGGACGGCCCATGTCCACGCCCTGGTGCAGAGTGAGTTCCGACTCGCCAGGTACGAGGCCGAGTTCGCGCGCGTACGCACCGAAGGCTGCCGCCGCCGCGCCCGTCGCCGGATCCTCGACCACGCCGCCCACCGGGAACGGGTCCCGGACATGGAACACCGAGTCGGACTCACGCCACACCAACTGGACCGTCGTCAGGTCGAGGCGGTGCATCAGCGCTTCGAGGCGCGCGAAGTCGTACTGAAGATCCGCGAGCCTGGCGCGGGTCGCGGCCGCCAGGACCAGATGGCGCGCGCCCGCGAAGGCGATACGCGGCGGCAGCGCCGGATCCAGGTCCTCGGCGGCCCAGTCGAGAGCGGCGAGTGCTTCCCGCACATCCTCCCCGGCCGCCTCCTCGACGTGCGGCTCGACGCTGGTGAGCGTCGCGACCAGCACGCCGCCCACGGACGCGACCGTCACAGGCACCGGGCCCACGGGGGTGACGAAGACGAAGTCGCCGGGGCCGGTGCGCTCCGCCAGCGCGACAGCCGTCGCGACCGTGGCGTGGCCGCAGAACGGGACCTCGGCCTTCGGGCTGAAGTACCGGGCGGTGAAAGCCTGCCCAGAGGCGTCGAAGCCCTCGGGCGGTGCCGTCAGGAAGGCGGACTCGCTGTAGCCGACCTCGGCCGCGACGGCGAGCATTGCCGCGTCGTCGAGCCCGGACGCGTCCAGGACGACCCCCGCGGGGTTGCCCCCTTCGGGGTCGGTCGAGAAGGCGGTGTAGCGCAGCACATCGGCAGTCGTGATCATGGAAGGAACCCTAAGGGACCCACGCGCCCTTCAGGAAGGGGGCTCAGCCCCGGCCGATGTACGGCATGGCCGCCGCCATCACCGTCGCGAACTGCACATTCGCCCCCGGCGGCAGCTCCGCCATATGGAGCACCGTCCGCGCCACATCCGCCGCGTCCATCACCGGCTCCACCACCACGTCCCCGTTGGCCTGCAGGATCCCCGCCTGCATCCGCTGGGTCATCTCGGTCGCGGCATTGCCGATGTCGATCTGGCCGCACGCGATCGAGTACGCCCTCCCGTCGAGCGACAGCGACTTCGTCAGGCCCGTCATCGCGTGCTTAGTCGAGGTGTACGGCGCCGAGTTCGGCCGCGGCACATGCGCCGAGACCGAGCCGTTGTTGATGATCCGGCCGCCCTGCGGGGACTGCTCCTTCATCGCCCGGAATGCCGCCTGCGCGCACAGGAACGCGCCCGTCAGGTTCACGTCCACCACCGTGCGCCAGGCCTCGTACGTCAGGTCCTCGAACGGGACGGAGGGGCCGGACGTGCCCGCGTTGTTGAACAGCAGGTCAAGTCGGCCGTGGTGTTCCCGTACCGCGGCGAACAGCGTGGTGACATCTGCCGGTGACGTCACATCAGTGGGGACGCACAGGACATCCCCGCCCGCCAGAGACGCCGTTTCCTCCAGGGCCTCGGCCCGCCGGCCCGCCGCGACCACCGACCAGCCCGCACCCGCCAGCGCCACCGCCACGCTGCGGCCGATGCCCGAACCCGCTCCTGTCACCACCGCGATCCTCGCTACAGCGTTCATGGACGCGCAGCGTAGTCGTCCACCTGTACGCGGAACTCATCCGACCGTCATGCGGATGTTGTGTACTCGACAACACGGAGTCGTCGGCCCCTACTCCAATACGGAAGGACAACCACCGTCAGGGGAGGGGCACATGAGGTCCGCATCGCACGCACCCGAGCTCAGGGCTGCCGCCGGGCACATCGGCCGCCGCAGGTTTCTCACCGTCACCGGCGCCGCCGCGGCGCTCGCCTTCGCCGTCAATCTGCCCGGTACCGCCCACGCCGCCGAGCTCGACGCCAAGAAGATCACCGAGGACCCCTTCACCCTCGGCGTCGGCTCCGGAGACCCGAGGCCCGGTGCCGTACTGCTGTGGACGCGCCTCGCGACCCGCCCGTACGAGCCCGACAGCGGACTGCCGCGCGCCAAGGTGCCGCTGCGCTGGGAGCTGGCCCACGACTCCCGCTTCACCCGTATCGCCCGGCGGGGATCCGTCACCGCCCACCCGGAGTTCCACCACAGCGTCCACGTCGACATCACCGGCCTCGACCACGACCGGCCCTACTACTACCGCTTCCGCGCCGGGAACTGGATCAGCCCGACCGGACGGACCAGGACCGCTCCCGCCCGGTCCGCGCGGATCAATGAGCTGAAGCTCGCCGCCGTCTCCTGCCAGGCGTACCACGACGGCTACTTCACCGCGTACAAGCACCTCGCCGAAGAGGAGCTCGACGCCGTCTTCCACCTCGGCGACTACATCTACGAATACGCCGTCAACGCGGTCGGCGGCGCCCGCAACTACACCGACCGGAGCCTGCCCGCGCACTTCAACCGCGAGACCGTCACGCTCGAGGACTACCGGATGCGCTACGGCCTGTACAAGTCCGACCCCGATCTGAAGGCCGCCCACGCCGCGCACCCCTTCGTCGTCACCTGGGACGACCACGAGACCGAGAACAACTACGCCGACGAGACCCCGGAGAACGACGTCTCGCCGGAGGAGTTCCTGCTGCGCAGGGCCGCCGCCTACCGCGCGTACTGGGAGAACCAGCCGCTGCGCAAGCCGCAGCAGCCCGCAGGACCCGATATGCGGCTCTACCGCCGGCTGCACTTCGGGCGGCTCGCGCAGTTCGACATCCTCGACACCCGTCAGTACCGCTCCGACCAGGCGTACGGCGACGGCTGGCAGGTGCCGGGACCGGAGTCCGAGGACCCGGCGCGCACCCTCACCGGCGCCGAGCAGGAGCGCTGGCTGCTCGACGGGTGGAAGGCCTCGCAAGCACGCTGGAACGTCGTGCCGCAGCAGGTCACCTTCGCGCAACGGCGCGATGTCCCCACCGGCACCTTCAAGTTGAGCATGGACTCCTGGGACGGCTACCCGGCCTCCCGCGACCGCGTCCTGGCCGGCGCGCAGGCGGCCGGTATCGAGAACCTGATGGTCCTCACCGGCGATGTGCACGTCGGATACGGCCTCGATCTGAAGAAGGACTTCAACGACCCCGCGTCCCGCACCGTCGGCACCGAGATCGTCGCCACCTCCGTCAGCAGCGGAAAGAACGGCGCCGAGAAGCCCGCGAACTGGGACAACCTCACCAGGGCCAACCCGCACATGAAGTTCTACAACGGCCGCCGCGGCTATGTGACCGTCACCCTCGGGGAGCAGCGGGCGCGCGCCGACTTCCGGACCGTCGCCTCCGTCACCACACCTGGCGCGCCCGTCACCACGGCCGCGTCCTTCGTGACGGAGGCCGGCGACCCCGGGCTCAAGCCCGTCTAGCTCATCCCGGTCCCGCCCTCAAAAAGGTCTCGACCAGTCCGGACGAGCTGAGAGCATAGGTGCGGATACCAGGAACAGGAGCTGTTGATGGCGGAGAGCGGCCAGAGCACACAAGGACACATACCCTCCGCCGACCCGGCGCCCGCACCGACAGCACCCGTACCCGCGGCTGCCCCCGTCGCCGCGGCCCGCCGCGCCGGCCTCCTGGTCACCCTCGTCCTCGGCGGTCTCACCGCGCTGCCGCCGCTCTCCATGGACATGTACCTTCCGGCGCTGCCCGCCGTCACCGATTCGCTGCGCGCCCCCGCCGCGACAATCCAGCTCACGCTCACCGCCTGCCTCGCGGGCATGGCGTTCGGCCAGCTCGTCGTCGGCCCGATGAGCGACAGGTGGGGGCGCCGCCGCCCGCTGCTCATCGGCATGGTCGTGTACGTCGTCGCCACCGCGATCTGCGCACTGGCGCCGACCGCCGAGCTGCTGACCGGCTTCCGGCTGCTGCAGGGACTGGCGGGCGCGGCCGGCATCGTCATCGCGCGGGCCGTGGTGCGCGATCTCTACGACGGCGTGGAGATGGCCCGGTTCTTCTCCACCCTGATGCTGATCTCCGGTGTCGCGCCGATCATCGCGCCGCTGATCGGCGGCCAGGTGCTGCGGATCACCGACTGGCGCGGCATCTTCGTCGTCCTCACCGCCATCGGCATTCTGCTCACCCTCGTCGTGCTGAAGTGGCTGCACGAGACCCTGCCGCGGGAGAAGCGGCACAGCGGCGGCGTCGGCCAGGCCCTGCGCACCATGCGCGGACTGCTCGCCGACCGGGTCTTCACCGGCTACATGCTCACCGGCGGCCTCGCCTTCGCCGCGCTCTTCGCGTACATCTCCGCCTCGCCGTTCGTGGTGCAGGAGATCTACGGCGCGTCCCCGCAGACCTTCAGCCTGCTCTTCGGCGTCAACTCCGTAGGTCTGATCGCCGTCGGCCAGATCAACGGCAAGGTGCTGGTGGGCCGGGTCAGCCTGGACAAGGCGCTCGGCTTCGGCCTGGCCGTGATCACACTGGCCGCCACCGCGCTGCTGCTGATGACCTCGGGAGTCTTCGGAAAGGTGGGCCTGCTCCCGGTCGCGGCCGGACTCTTCGTACTGATGTCGGCGATGGGTCTGGCGATGCCCAACACCAACGCCCTGGCCCTGATGCGTACCCCGCACGCCGCGGGCTCCGCGTCCGCGCTGATCGGCACGGCGGCCTTCCTGATCGGCGCCGTCGCGTCCCCGCTCGTCGGGATCGCGGGCGAGGCGACGGCGGTGCCGATGGCCGTGGTCCAACTGGCTTCCGCGCTGGCCGCGCTGGGCTGCTTCCTGGTCCTGTGCCGGCCGTGGCAGCGGCGCGCCGAGGCCGTCTGACCGGGGCCGTCCGAGCGGGGGCGTCCGGGCTGGGCCGTCCGGCGCAGCCCGGGGGTCGGCCCTTGAAGCCCGGTGTCACCGCTCGCCGCCCGGGGTCCGGGGTCAGCCCTCGCGGCGCGGGTACCCGATCAGATGCAGCCGGTCCTTCGTGTCCGTCCAGCTGAAGACGCCGACGCCCGCGGTCTCCGCACCCGGCAGCCGGACATTGGGCGAGAGCGCCCTGGGCACCGCGGTGGCCAGGTCCAGCTCGATCGGCGCGCCGCCGCCGGCCAGCGCGTCCGCCGGGCTGCGGGCGCTCGTCGCGCCGTACGCCGTGCCCGAATCGGTCACGGTGGTCAGCGTCAGCGGCTTGGAGCCGTCCGACTCCTCGAAGCAGTACGCCTTGCGCCGCTCCAGGCCGAACGCGAGATTCCCGGCGACGAGATAGCCGCCGTCCGGCGAGAGCATCGCCCGCGGATACTCGCCCGGCTCGATCGCCGGCTTGTGGCACCGCACCTGGACCAGCGGTTTCCCTGCCGTCACCTCATGCACCGCCCAGATGTCGTACGTGCCCGCGTCCTTGCTGCCCTTCGCCGGCTGCCACTTGGCCAGTACATACCCGGGGGCCACCGAGGTCGGCACTCCGGAGGCGGGATCGGTGCGGGCCGGGGCCACGTTCCGGCTGGACCAGCCGCCGCGGACCCAGAAACCGGGGTCCCCGCTCAGCAGCAGCCCCTTCGGGGTCACTCCGCGCACCTCGGTCAGCCGGCGGCAGCCCGTACAGCCCTTGGGGTAGCCGAGCGTGTTCCGCGGGACCCGGGTCACCTCGCCGGAGACCGGGTCGACGACCGCGCTGGCTGTGCCTCCGTCGGAGATGAGGATCCCGGGGCCGGTGCCGGAGACGGTCGGCGCGGTGGGCCACGGGATCTCGACCCGCTGCCGGGCGCCGTCCGCCACGTCGTACAGATCGAGCGCGACAAAGGTGCCGGCCGTGTTCAGCGCGTCCTCGCCCGCCGCACCGAAGGACCAGGTCACGAAGTACTCCCGGCCGTCCTTGGCGACGGAGAGCAGCCGGGGGAACTGGTCCGCGGAGGCCGGCGGATGCCAGGGAGGCCCGGTCCACCCCGGCCTGCCGGTCGCGGCGTCGAGAGTGCGCAGCCGGAACCGGGACTTCTCGACCCGCTCCAGATAGGCGATACGGCCGCTGTCCTGCGCGATGGCGTACTCGGGCGAGACGTTGGAGATCTCCCAGCCCTGCCCGGTGTCGTACGCGGAGGGGACGGTGAGCCGGGTCAGCGGGCCGGCGCTGTGCCGCACGGGCTTGCCGGGCTGGTCGCCGGCGGCCTTGCCCGAGCCCTCACCTCCGCCGCACATGCTCAGCAGGATCAGCAGCGTCAGGACGATCAGCCCGGCCACCAGGGTCACGCGAACGACCCTCTGTCTCATGGTCCCCCCGTGAGCGGTGCGGCACGTAGCGTGTGCGGCGACGGTCGTCAGGGTAGCAACTGCCTTTGTGCCCCCAGCAGTTCGATTTCGTCGCTGTTCCGTGCCGGTGCCCTTCCCGCCGCCGGGGACGACGGCGGGAAGGGCACCGGCACGGCCGGCATGCCTAGAATCTCTCGGTGAACGACACCCTCCCCACCGCGGAAGCCCTGCGCAGCGCCCTCGCCGGGCTACTGGACGGGCTGCCGCCCACGCAGGCGGCGCAGGCCGTCGAGCGGCTGATCGTCAACTACCGGGGGACCACCCCGACCGACGCTCCTGTGCTCCGCGACCGTTCCGATGTCGCCGCGTACGCCGCGTACCGGATGCCCGCGACCTTCGAGGCCGTACGCTCCGCGCTCGCCGCTCTCCGCGCCGCGGCACCCGACTGGTCACCGGCCACGCACACCGACATCGGCGGTGGGACGGGAGCGGCGAGCTGGGCCGTCGCCGAGGCCTGGGAGGAGGACGGTCCGCGCACCACCGTCCTCGACTGGGCCGAGCCCGCCCTCGAGCTGGGCCGCGAGCTGGCCGTCGCGTCCAAAGTGCCCGCGCTGCGCGCCGCCGAGTGGCGGCGCTCGCGGATCAGCGCGGCGCTGCGTATCGAGAGCACTGATCTCGTCACGGTCTCGTACGTGCTCAAGGAGCTCACCGCCGAGGACCGGGCCGCCGTCGTGACCGAGGCCGCCCGCGCGGCCCAGGCAGTCGTGATCGTCGAGCCGGGTACCCCGGACGGCTACGCCCGGATCATCGAGGCCCGCGACCGGCTGATCGAGGCCGGCCTTGAGATCGCCGCGCCCTGCCCGCACAGTGCCGCCTGCCCGATCACCGCGCTCAATGAAGCGGGCGGCTCGGACTGGTGCCATTTCGCCGCGCGGGTCAGCCGCTCCTCGCTGCACCGCCAGGTGAAGGGCGGCTCACTGCCGTACGAGGACGAGAAGTTCAGCTATGTCGCGGCGGTGCGCTTCCCGGCCGCACCGGTGGCCGCACGCGTCACCCGCAAGCCCCAGATCCGCAAGGGCCTGGTCCTGCTGGACCTGTGCACCGAGGAGGAGGAGCTGCGCCGTGAGACGGTCACCAAGCGCCAGGGAACGCTGTACCGCGCGGCGCGCGATGTGGCATGGGGCGACGAATGGCCGCCGCCCCACAGCACCCACGGCGCGTCAGACGCGTAGCGCCTGGGGACAGCACATGCCGGCCGGTCGCCGACGGCAAGAGGCACGCGGTCTGCGTGGGCCCGTGCGACCCGCGGAGCCCGCGCGCTGTGAACCGATCGGGTGGTTCATCCTCCAAGCAGACGATTCACCGCCGGTGACCTCCGGCACCGCCGTCCTCCCCTGCGCCATTCCGCCCGCGGCGGACACGGGAAGGTACCGACCGTTACCCCGGTTGGGAACTGTGTCCACCCGGGGAGCAGGATGGTGGGACGATGGCAGAGTCCGCCGGTGGCGAGCGTGAGGTGTGAGGAGATAGATGGGCGACGGTATCGGCCGCTACCGCGGCACGGAGAACAGGCTCCCCCGGGAGAGCAGGCTGCCCCAGTGGCTGCGCCGGCGCCCGAAGAACACCGACGCCGAGGACTCCCGCCGCGAGACCCTGCTGCTGGCCGCCGCTGCCGCGGGACTGCCGCTGGCACCCGCCGCGTACCCCGTCGCCTACCGGTGTTCCTGTGAGCGCATCGGCTGTCCCACCCCGGGCAGGCACCCGGTCTCCTTCGCCTGGCAGACACAGTCCACGACCGACCCCGGCCAGATCGGGCGCTGGGCCCTGGGCCAGCCGGAGGCCAACTTCATCACCGCGACCGGCATGGTCCACGACGTGCTCGACGTTCCGATGGAAGCCGGCCGCAGCGCTCTTGCGCGGCTGCTCGAGCTGAACATCGACGTCGGCCCGGTGGCCGAGTCCGGCGAGGACCGGATGCTGTTCTTCACCGCCACCCGCGGCACCCCCGAGGACGAGGACGAGTGGTGGCCCTGCGAGCTGGACTGCCATCCCGAGACGATGGACGAGCATCCCGGGCTGCGCTGGCACTGCCGCGGCAGCTACGTCCTCGTACCGCCGGCGCGGCTCCCGGGCGATCTTGAGGTGACCTGGCTGCGTGGGCCGGAGCATCCGCTGCCCGATCCGCTGACGCTGCTGGAGACGCTGACCGACGCGTGTGCGCGGTACGCGGGCGAGAACGAACAACTGGACCAGCACGAGGTGGCCTGGCCGCTCGGCCGCTGACCGGGCGGCCCGGGCCGGCCGACGGACCCCTGGGCCCGCCGACCCGGCCGTCCTGCGGGATGCGCCAATTCCCGTACGGGCACCGCCGATTCGCTCGTAGCGCCACTACGGGACTCGACAGGGCCACGGGACTCCCGTACGGCTGCGCTCCCGTACCGCTACGGGACTCCTGTACCCGTGCCGCTACGAGCCCTTGGCCGCCGTCAGACCCGTCAACCGGCCCAGCACATCGACCTTCCCGGCGTCCGCGCCGCCGCCCGGCGGCACCACGACCGCCTGGCTGGAGACCCGCTCCTTGGTGACCGTGGACTTCACATCCCCCGTCAGCAGCGCCTTGACATCAGGGTGGACCTTCAGCCGCAGCCCCTTGGCGGCCGTCTGCCGCTCGTAGTTGCGCACGGCGAAGAAGACCAGCGCGCCGCCGTCCTCGGTGGTCAGCCCGAGCGGCGCGAAGTCGTCGCTGTCCAGCGGCTGGTCGATGTACTGCGTCGACATCCCCGGCAGATTCGCGTCCTTCTTGCGGGAATCGCGCCAGCCCGAGGTGTGCGGCCCGTCCTTGAAGTGCTCCGGCTTCCCGTTCTGCATGTACGAGGCGTACTCCTCGCTCAGATTGCGGGGAGCGACGGCCAGCGCCGCGCTGTCCGGGGCGACGGGCTCGGCCCAGCCGTCCTTGTCGGTCTTGAACGCCGGAATCCTGCTGGGGGAGAGGATCGTCAGATATGCCGCCTCCCACACCTGGTCCACGCCGTTGCGTACGAAGACCAGCACCCAGCGGTTGTCCAGATTGCCGTTGTCCCGGTCGCGGTTGGAGTCGACATCGGCGACGAACCAGCGCGGCCAGCCGGCCTTCTTCGGGATGGTGTACTTCGCGTCCGTCAGCTCCAGCGGCACATGCTGCGGATTGCCGTCCGGGTAGTTGACGCTGCGCGCCTTCAGCCCGACCTGGTTGATGGCACCGAGGGCACCGGTGACCCGGCCCGCGTCGAGGGCCGGGTCATAGGCCTTGTCGGCCGCGTTGTACGCCTCGGCGAATTCCTTGAGCGCCTGTGCGGCCTCAGCTTTTGTCGCCGACGGAACGACTTCCCGTTCCCCGTGCACCGTCACGCACCCGCTCGCCGTCAGCGACAGCACCGTCATCGCCGCGAGCCCCGCCGTCGCCCGACCCAGCCTTCTCATCGGTTGCCTTCTGCTCCTCGACCCCCACTGACCGTCCGAACCCTACCGGGGCCAGGAACAGCCCGAGCGTCGGGATCAGATACAGCGCCCACACCGTGACCTGGATGACGGTGGGGTCGGGCTGGAAGTTGAAGACACCCTTCAGCAGCGTGCCGTACCAGCTGTCCGGCGGGATCGTCGCGCTGATGTCGAAGGCCTTGTCCGCCAGACCGCCGAGGAAGCGCGCCTCCTGGAGGTCATGGACGCCGTACGCCAGGACGCCTGCCGCCACGATCACCAGCATGCCGCCGGTCCAGGTGAAGAACTTCGCCAGGTTGATCCGCAGCGCGCCCCGGTAGAACAGCCAGCCCAGCACCATCGCGGTGGCGATACCGAGCAGCACACCGGTCAGCGGCCCGGACGAACCGTCGCTGCTGGCCCGAACCGACGCCCAGACGAACAGCGCCGTCTCAAGTCCCTCGCGGCCCACCGCCAGGAAGGCGGTCGCGACGAGCGCGGCCGTGCCCATCTGCAGCGCGGCGTCCAGCTTGCCGTGCAGGTCGGACTTCAGATGCCGCGCGGTGCGCCGCATCCAGAAGACCATCCAGGTCACCAGGCCCACGGCAACGATCGACAGCGAGCCGCCGAGCATCTCCTTCGCCTCGAACGTCAGCTCCTGCGAGCCGAATTCGAGCGCGAAGCCGAAGCCCAGCGAGATGGCGACCGCGACCCCGATGCCGGTCCAGATCGGACGCAGCGCATCGCGCCGCTCCGTCTTGACCAGATACGCGATCAGGATGCAGACGACCAGGCTGGCCTCGAGGCCTTCGCGCAGGCCGATCAGGTAGTTGCCGAACACGTCGGTCCCTTCAGGTCAGGAGAACAGCGCCCGGCCCCACCAGTCGTCCTTGTCCCGGACGCCCGGCGGGACGGCGAACAGCGCCGAACCCACGTGCTGGATGTACTCGTTGAGGGCGTCGTTCGCCGCCAGCGAGCGCTGCACGGGGATGAAGCCCTTGTGGATGTCCCGCTGGTACGCGAGGAAGAACAGGCCCGCGTCCAGGCGGCCCAGGCCGTCCGTGCCGTCCGTGAAGGAGTAGCCGCGGCGAAGGATCTTCGCGCCGCCGTTGGTGTCCGGGTGCGCGAGCCGCACATGCGCGGTCGGCAGCATCGCCTTGAGGAACGGCTCGTCACGCTCCTTGGCCTTGCCGACCGGCGCGCCCTCGCCCTTGTCGCGGCCGAAGATGTCCTCCTGCTCGCTGAGCGGAGTGCGGTCCCAGGTCTCGATGTTCATCCGGATCCGGCGCGCGACCAGATACGAGCCGCCGGCCAGCCAGCCCGAGCCGTCCTTCTCGGACACCCAGACGTGCTTGTCGAGTGCGGCCGAGTCCGTCCCGGCAACGTTCCGGGTGCCGTCCTTGAAGCCCATCATGTTGCGCGGGGTCTGGGCGTCCGGCGTTGTCGACGAGGTCTTTCCGAAGCCGAGCTGCGACCAGCGGACCGCGACCTTGCCGAAGCCGATGCGGGCGAGATTGCGGATCGCGTGCACCGCGACCTGCGGGTCGTCCGCGCATGCCTGCACACACAGATCGCCGTCGCTGCGCGCCGGGTCGAGGTTGTCGCCGGGGAACGCCGGCAGCTCCACCAGGGCCGCCGGGCGCTTGCCCTCAAGTCCGAAGCGGCCCTTGGCGAACAGGGAGGGGCCGAAGCCGATGGTGAGTGTGAGCCGGGACGGCTTGAGGCCGAGCGCCTCGCCGGTGTCGTCCGGCGGCGACTCGGCGAGACCGCCGAACGCGCCTTCGCCGACTGCCTGCCCGGCCGTCATCCGCTCCGCGGCCCGCGTCCAGTCCTTGAGCAGCTGGACCAGCTCGGCGCGGTCCTTCGTCTTCACGTCGAAGGTCGCGAAGTGCAGCCGGTCCTGCACGGCGCTGGCTATGCCGGCCTGGTGCGCGCCGTGGAACGGCACGGCCGCGCCGCTCGCGGCGGCGGGCACGGCGGTGTCCCCGCCGGTCAGGGCGACAGCCGCGCCGCCGGCCGCGGCGGCGCCGAGCGCGAGGCCCGCACCGCCCCAGCCGAGCAGTGAACGACGGGACGGAGCCTGGGCGTCAGTTTCCTCGGACATGTATCGATCCCCCTGTTACTTGACGACCGCGGCCGCGAGCTTGGAGAGGGGCTCGGCGAGCGCGTTGACCGCGTCGGAGAGCTCCTTGCGCTCCGCCTTGCCAACCTTGTCGTACGAGGTGAACTCGTAGGAGGCCGGGCTCTTGCGGTACTTGTCGAGCAGCTTGTTCAGCGCCGCGAACTGCTTGTCCAGCTCGGCGACGAGCTTCGGGTCGTTCTTCGAGGCGACCGGCTTGAGCAGCTCATACGACTTCTGCGCACCCTCGACGTTCGCCTTGAAGTCCACCAGGTCGGTGTGGCTGTAGCGCTCCTCCTCACCGGTGACCTTGCCGGTGGCGACCTCGTCGAGCAGCTCCTTGGCGCCGTTGGCCATGGAGGTCGGGGTGATGTCCGCCTTGCCGACCTTCTTCTGCCAGGCGGTCAGGTCGGTGATGAGGGTGGTGGCGAGGGTCTTCTCCTCGGCGCCGATCTTCTTGTCCTGCCACAGCGCCTTCTCGAGCGTGTGCCAGCCGGTCCACTTCTGGCCCTTCTCCACGCCGTCCTCGCGGAGGTCGACCTTCGGGTCGATGTCCCCGAAGGACTCGGCGACCGGCTCGGTGCGCTCCCAGCCGATACGGGAGTCGGCGTACGCCTTCTTCGCGGCCTCGATGTCGCCCGCCTGCACGGCGTCCGTGAAGGCCTTGACCTTGGGCATGGTCTCGTCGGCCTGCGCCTGCACGTATGTGCGGTACTCGGCGACGGCCTTGTCCATCGCGGGGCTGCGCTTGACGGCCTTGCCGCCGGTGACGGTGACCGTCTGACGGATGCCCTCGCCCTTCATGCCGGGCTTGCAGGCGATCTCGTACGTACCGGCCTTCACCTCGGCGGTGAGTTTGCGCTTCAGGCCGGGGCCGATGTTCTCGAGCTCGGACACGATGCGGTCGTCCGGGAAGAGGAGGTAGACCTCGGTGACCTTGGAGCCCTTGTTCTCGATGTCGAGCTGGACATGCCCGGCCGGGAACTCCTTCTTCGACACCTCGCAGGAGTCATCCTTCGCGGTGACCCGGACGGCGCCGTCGCCACCCTTGGCATCGCTCTTCTCGGCGCAGCCCGTGACGGCGGTCAGGGCTGCCACGGTCGCGGCGGCGGTGACGACGGAGAGACGGACGGGTCGCATACGGACTCCACGATGGAAGAGTTACGGGTGACGGACAGCCGGCCCGGGGGCCGGTGAGGCAGACCTAACTTAACCGAGGCTTACCTGACCGATACCCACCTGTCCAGTGATTCAGCTCTCACCCGCGCGGAGAAACACGGCGAGATCACGGGGTGCTCACGGCACTGGCACGGGGGGGTCAAGTAATGGTCAAGTGGCCTGTTTTGATCGGTGGAGTCGCCGAAGAGGAGCTCGGCGGGCTCGGCGACGGTACGGGCACTCTCGGGGGCTCTGATGCTTGAATGCCGGAGTGAACGAACTCGACGTGCTCGACGTACTCCACGTCTTCTGCGGCGCCGACGGCCGCCACGGCAACGCGCTGGGTGTCGTACGCGACCCCCGCCGCTACCCCGACCAGGCGTCCCGGCAGGCATTCGCCGCCGAACTCGGCTTCAGCGAGACCGTCTTCGTCGACGACCCGGAGCGCGGTGTGGTCGACATCTACACCCCGGGCCTCCGGCTGCCCTTCGCCGGGCATCCCCTCGTCGGTGCCGCCTGGCTGCTGGACCTCGAGGCCGTGAATCCGCCCGCCGGTGAGGTGTGGGTCCGCCAGGACGGGGAGTTCACCTGGATCACCGCGCGCGCCGAGTGGGCGCCGCCGCGCACGCTGCGGCAGTACGGATCGGCTGCCGAGGTCGACGCGCTGGAGGTGCCGCCGCCCGGGGAGTGGATCTACGCCTGGGGGTGGCAGGACGAGGCCGCGGGCCGGGTACGGGCGCGGGCGTTCCCCGGACGTGACGACGGCATCGACGAGGACGAGGCGACCGGGGCCGCGGCCCTGCTGCTCACCGACCGGCTCGGCCGTGCACTGAACATCACGCAGGGCCGGGGGTCGCAGATCCTGACCGCCCCGGGCCCCGACGGCACGATCGAGATCGGCGGCCGCGTACGCCTCGCCATTCCCGTTCCTGCTATGCGCTGAGCGGGAACTCCGCTCCCAGCTCCCGGAACACCGCCCCGTTGAAGTCGAACGCCCGCTTGCACTCGTCGATGATCCGCTGCTTCTCCAGATCGTCCGCGTCCACCGCGTCCAGCAGCGCGCGGTAACGCCGCTTGAACGCCGCCGGGTTGGTGATCTCCTCGAAGACGTAGAACCGCACCCCGTCGCCTCTGCGCGCGAAACCCCACGTCTTCTCCGCCGTGTCGCGGATGACCTGGCCGCCGGAGAGGTCCCCGAGGTAGCGGGTGTAGTGATGCGCGACGTATCCGGGGGGCCAGCTCCGCGCGCATTCCGCGATCCGCTCGGCATACGCGGCGGTGGCGGGCAGCGGGGTGAGCCCGGCGCGCCAGTCGGTCCCCCGCAGATGCGCCAGATCGCGCTCCAGCTCCGCGGTGCGCATCAGCTCCGGCCGGATGAACGGCCCGGCGACCGGGTCGCCCTTCAGTGTCCCCGCCGCCTCCTCCAGCGCCCGGTACACGAACCACAGCTGCTCGGTGTAGCGCGCGAACGCGGCCACGCCCAGCCGGCCGCCGAGCAGATCGCTCATGAAGGCCGAGGTCTCCGCCTCGGTGTGCCGCTCGTGCGAGGCGACACGGATGAGCGTCGAGAAGGGCGTTCCATTGGCGGTGCCGGCGGCGGTGGCGTCCAAGGCGGGCCTCCAGGGACCGGTGGGGACGGGAAAGGAGGCGATGACGGCGGAGACGGTTGCCGGCATCGGTCTTCCTGCTCAGGCTTGCCTGAGCCAATGTGTTCCCGACGTCCTGTCGGTAAAAACCCTACGCCTTGTGACGATCACGGCAAGGTGAGAATTTCCGCCCCGGTCTCCGTCACCACCAGCGTGTGCTCGAACTGCGCCGTGCGCTTGCGGTCCTTCGTCACCACGGTCCAGCCGTCGTCCCACATGTCGTACTCGTGCGTGCCGAGCGTGAGCATCGGCTCGATCGTGAAGGTCATCCCGGGCTGGATGACGGTCGTCGCGTGCGCGGCGTCGTAGTGCGGGATGATCAGCCCGGAGTGGAAGGACGAGTTGATCCCGTGCCCGGTGAAGTCACGGACGACGCCGTAGCCGAAGCGCTTGGCGTACGACTCGATGACCCTGCCGATGACATTGACCTGGCGCCCCGGCTTGACCGCCTTGATGGCGCGGTTGAGGGACTCCCGGGTCCGCTCCACCAGCAGGCGTGACTCCTCGTCCACGTCGCCACAGAGGTAGGTGGCGTTGTTGTCGCCGTGCACGCCGTTGATGTACGCGGTGACGTCGAGGTTCACGATGTCACCGTCGCGCAGCACGGTGGAGTCCGGGATGCCGTGACAGATCACCTCGTTGACCGAGGAGCAGAGCGACTTGGGGAAGCCGCGGTAGCCGAGCGTGGACGGGTAGGCGCCGTGGTCGCACATGAACTCGTGCGCGACCCGGTCCAGTTCGTCCGTGGTCACGCCGGGCGAGATGTGCTTGGCGGCCTCCTCCATCGCCTGCGCGGCGATGCGACCCGCGATGCGCATCCGCTCGACGGTGTCGGGGTCCTGGACCTCCGGCCCGGCGTACGGCGTCGGCGAGGGCTTTCCGACGTACTCGGGGCGCCGGATGTTTCCGGGGACGGAGCGGGTGGGAGAGAGCTCCCCTGGTACGAGCAGCGACTGGCCAGACATGCCAGCGAGTCTAACCAGGGGTGATGGGGCAGCATGGCCCCAGAGGAAGGAGCCGACAATGGCCCTGTTCAAGAAGCGCACGGTCGGAAAGCCGGGCGAGTGGTACTACTGCCTGGAGCACAAGAAGGTCGAAGAGGGCCCGGAGTGCCCGGCGAAGGACCGCTTCGGGCCGTACGCCTCCCGCGAGGAGGCGGAGCACGCGATGGAGAGTGCGCGTGAGCGCAATCTCGAGTGGGAGAACGACCCGAGGTGGCATGACAAGTCCGCGACGTCCGGCGACGACCCCGCGTAGGGGGCGACCGGCCGTCCGGTGCGGCGACGACCCGGCCCAGGGCCCCGGTCCTGGGGCGCGGGCCGCCCGCGATGCTTCCCCCGCCCGCCCGCCCGCCCCGTCCCTGAACCGGGGGCGGGCCCCCGCGTCCACGGACGCCGTCCGGACGAGGCCCCGGGCGCCGGACGGCCATGACGTCAGTCCTCCGGTGTCCGAGGAGCGGTGGTGTCCGAGGACCGGCAGTGTCCGCGGCGCGGGCCGGCCGTGACCGGCTCCGGCGTACCGGCTCTACCAGCGGGCCGGCGGCGGCGCGGTCAGCTGGTCGGCGAGGCGCGAGAGCCGGTCACGGAACCTGCGCCGGCCACGCGGCGCGGGCAGGCTGTTCTCCCCGGTCGCCGCGCTGACCAGGTGCTGCACGGTGTCGATGTCGACCTCGTCGGCCTGGGCGGTCACCGTCAGCACCTCGTGCGCCAGACCGTGCACCTCCGGGTCCCCGCCGTCCAGCGCCAGCACCGTCGCCCCGGCCCGCCGTGCGTCGTGCACCCGCTCGAGCAGCCCGGCGTCCGGCCGTGCGGGCGCCACCACCAGCAGGGTCTCGCCCCGTCGCGCCGCCTCCAGCCTGCCGAGCCCGACGGCCAGCTGCGCCGGGTCCCCGGGCCGCACCCGGTGCCGTACGAGCGTCGGCGCCAGCTCCGGCTGCCCGGACCACGCCGCCTCGTCCACCAGATGGGCGGACAGATGCCACGGCTCGTACTCCTCGGTCCCCACCAGCAGCAGCCCGCCGCCCTGCGGCACCACGGAGGACCGCAGCACTCCCGCGAACCTCCGGGTCGCCGCCGGCCAGTGCGTACCTGCCAGGACTTCGCGCAGCAGCGCGACGCGTACGGCATCCATGCCCCGGCATCCTGCCCCACGGCCCCACCCGGCGGGCCCCGTTTGGCAATGCCTCACCCGATCGGGAGCCGATACCGGCAAGTAAAGTCGGGCCCATGACTTCTACTGACAGTGCAGGCACCGCGCCGAAGGCCCCGGCCAAGGACCCCTGGGACCTTCCCGACGTGTCCGGCCTGGTCGTCGGCGTCCTCGGCGGCACCGGTGACCAGGGGCGCGGGCTCGCGTACCGGCTGGCCAGGGCCGGGCAGAAGGTGATCATCGGGTCCCGGGTCGTGGAGCGCGCCGAGACGGCGGCCACGGAGCTCGGACTCGGCATCGAGGGCGCCGACAACGCCGAGTGCGCGCGGCGCAGCGATGTCGTGATCGTGGCGGTGCCGTGGGACGGGCACGCCAAGACTCTTGAGGCGCTGCAGAAGGAGCTCGCCGGCAAGCTCGTCGTCGACTGTGTCAACCCGCTCGGCTTCGACAAGAAGGGCGCATACGCGCTGAAGCCGGAGGAGGGCAGCGCCGCCGAGCAGGCCGCCGCCCTGCTGCCGGACTCGCGGGTCACCGCGGCCTTCCACCATCTGTCCGCCGTACTGCTCCAGGACGCGTCGATCGAGGAGATCGACACCGATGTGATGGTGCTGGGCGAGACGCGCGCCGACACCGACATCGTGCAGGCGCTGGCGGGCCGTATCCCGGGCATGCGCGGAGTCTTCGCGGGCCGGCTGCGCGGCGCCCACCAGGTGGAGTCGCTGGTCGCCAATCTGATCTCGGTGAACCGCCGCTACAGGGCACACGCGGGTCTGCGCGTCACCGACGTGTAGGCGTCGCCGGGCACGGCGGGGCATGGGGGACACTGGTCGGGACGCACAGCATCCCGACAGGAGCCGTACCCCATGCCCCGCCTCGCTCTGTACTCCCTCATCGTCTGCACCCTCGCCGTGGTCGCGGCCGTGGTGTCCTTCGTGCAGGGCAGCCGGCTCGGGATCGTGTGGGTGCTCGTCGCCGGGCTCGCCTCGAACATGGCCTGGTACTACCTGCGCCGGGCGAGGGCCGGGCGCGCGGCCACCGACCGGAGCTCCGGCGGACCGGGCCGCAGGGCCGACGGGCCTACTGGCTGACGATCGAGGCGCAGACCGGGTTCCGCTCGCTCCAGAAGCGGTAGAAGTCCTGACCGCAGTACGTCTCCGCCTGGCCGACCCCCAGCCCCCGCAGGATCGCGTCGATCGCGTCGAAGAACGCGTGATTCACCTCGGGGATGAACAGGACGCCGAAGACGGCGAGCAGCCCGAAGGGCGCGTACGGCTCGACCTGGCGACGGATCTTGTACGAGAGCCACGGCTCGATCACGCCGTAGCCGTCGAGGCCCGGCACCGGCAGGAAGTTCAGGATCGCGGCGGTGAGCTGCAGCAGCGCGAGGAACGCGAGCGCGAAGCGGAAGACCAGCGGCACCCCGTCCAGTGCGCCCAGCCAGAACGGCGCGGTGCAGACGACCGCGAACAGCGCGTTCGTCAGGGGGCCAGCCGCCGAGATCACACTGTGCTTCCAACGCCCCTTGATCCTGCCGCGCTCGATGAAGACCGCGCCGCCCGGGAGGCCGATACCGCCCATGATCACGAACAGTACGGGCAGCACGATGCTCAGCAACGCATGCGTGTACTTGAGCGGGTTGAGGGTCAGGTAGCCCTTCGTGCCGATGGTGATGTCACCGCCGTGCAGCGCGGTGCGGGCGTGCGCGTACTCGTGCAGACAGAGCGAGACGACCCACGCCGAGGTGACGAAGAGGAAGACGGCCAGACCGGGGCTCGACGCGAAGTCCGTCCACACCGCCCAGCCCGTCACCGCCATCACGGCGACGATCCCGAGGAAGACGGGACTGATCCGCCGGTCGCTGTGGCGGGAGGTGGCGGTGGTCATGGGCGCGGCTCCTGGGGATGTGGCGGGCATGCGGACCGACCGTACCGGTGGCCTGGGGAGAACGACCCGCGCATGCATCCGGGTTCCTGCTGCGCGGACATTGCCGCGCAGCGGTGACAATGGGCGGGTGCATTATCGGGTTCTCGGTACCACTCAGGCACTTCACGACGACGGCACGCCCGTCGCGCTCGGTGGCGCGCGGCTGCGTGCGCTGCTGGCCGTGCTGGCGTTGCGGCCCGGGCGTACGGTCCCGGTCGGCCTCCTGGTCGACGAGGTGTGGGACGGCGACCCGCCGGCCGACGCGGTGGGCGCGGTGCAGGCGCTCGTCGGGCGGCTGCGGCGGGCGCTGGGGCACGCGGCGGTGGCCTCGGCGGAGGGCGGCGGCTACCGGCTGTGCGCGCACGGCGAGGATGTGGACCTGCACCGTTTCGACCGGCTCGCGGGGGAGGGGGCGCGGGCGCTGGAGGAGGGCGACGCGGTGAAGGCGGCGACGCTCCTCGACGACGCGCTCGCTCTCTGGCAGGGGCCGGTGCTCGCCGACCTGCCGGACCGCTCGGCGCAGGCGGCGCGTTGGGAGGCCCGCCGGCTGGACGCCCGCCGCTCGCGTCTGGCGGCCGCGCTCGCACTGGGCCGGGCGGAGGAGGCGCTGCCCGAGCTGGTCGCGCTGTGCGAGGCCCATCCGATGGACGAGCCGCTGCAGGCGCTGCGGATCCGGGCACTGCGGGACGCCGGCCGCGCCGCCGAGGCGCTCGCGGCGTACGAGGGGGTGCGCGCGGATCTCGCGGACAGCCTCGGCGCGGACCCGGGCAGTGAACTGCGGGCGCTGCACGCGGAGTTGCTGCGACCGGATCTTTCCGTAGCCGCGGCGGGGACGTCCTCGCGGCGCGGTCCCTCCCCGGCGCCGCCCCTTCCGGGAACCGGAGCTGCGACCGCCCCGCTCCGGACGCGGCCCGGGACCCCGCCGCTCCGCGAGGACGCGTCCTCGGCCGTCGAGCGGGGGCAGGCCCGTCCCGGCAATCTGCGTGCCCGGCTCACCTCCTTCGTCGGGCGCGAGGCCGATATCGACACCATCCACGGAGACCTCGGCCGCGCCCGCCTCGTCACCCTGCTCGGGCCCGGCGGTGCCGGGAAGACCCGGCTCTCGCAGGAGGCCGCCGAACGGGTCGCGGCCGATGCGCAAAGCCCGTGGCCGGACGGGGTCTGGCTCGCCGAACTCGCGCCCGTGGACGACCCGGAGAACGTCCCCGAGGCCGTCCTCACCGCGCTCGGCGCTCGCGAGACCGTGCTGCGTGGCGCCGGCGCGGAGGAGATGCGGGCCGCCGAGAGGTACGCCGACGACGCCCTCGTACGGCTGGCAGAGCACTGCTCACGCCGGCGCATGCTGCTGCTCCTCGACAACTGCGAGCACGTCGTCGGAGCCGCCGCCACCCTGGCCGAGCGGCTGCTGGAGACCTGCCCCGGCCTCACCGTACTGGCCACCAGCCGGGAACCGCTGGGCGTGCCCGGCGAGTTGGTGCGACCGGTGGACCCGCTGCCCGACCCGATGGCGCTGCGGCTGCTTGCCGAGCGGGGCGCGGCCGCCAGGCCCGGTTTCCGTATCGACGCCGACGAGGCCACCGCCGCCGCGGCCGCCGAGATCTGCCGCCGCCTCGACGGACTCCCGCTCGCGATCGAACTCGCCGCCGCCCGGCTGCGGATGCTCACCCCGCGCCAGATCGCCGACCGCCTGGACGACCGCTTCCGCCTGCTGACCAGCGGCAGCCGCACCGTACTGCCGCGTCAGCAGACACTCCGTGCCGTCGTCGACTGGTCCTGGGACCTCCTGGAGGACCCCGAACGCGCCGTCCTGCGACGGCTGTCGGTCTTCGCGGGCGGCAGCGACCTCCCGGCCGCCGAGGCCGTGTGCGCGGACCCGGGCGGGCTCGACGTCGCCGACGCCCTCGGCTCACTCATCGACAAGTCCCTCGTCGTCGCAGCCCCCGCCCCCGACGGCGAGATGCGCTACCGGCTTCTGGAGACCGTCGGCGAGTACGCCGCCGAACGCCTCGACGAGGCCGGCGAGCGCCCCGCCGTCGAGCGGCAACACCTCGTCCACTACCGGGAGTTCGCCCGCAGAACCGACCCCCTCCTGCGCGGCCACGGGCAGCGCGCCGCCGTCGACCGCTTCCAGCTCGAGTACGAGAACCTGCGCTCCGCGCTCCGCCGCGCCGTCGCCGCCCGCGACGAGCACGAGGCGCTCTGCCTCACCCTCTGCCTGTCCTGGTACTGGCAGATGCGGGACCTGCGCACCGAGGGCCGGCACTGGGCCACGGCCGCGGGCGAGCTCGGCCCCGACCCCTTCGAGCAGCCCGTCGAGCCCGCCCCGCCGATCACCGAACGGTTCACGGACGCGCCGCCGCCCATGTCGCCCGAACTGCTTCAGGAGGCCCGGCGCGGCGCGGCGATGATCCGGATGATCTTCATGGACTACGACATGGACGAATGGACCTCGCCCCAGAAGCTGGACCGGCTGCGCGCGGTCACCCAGGTCTACCGGCCGGGGCTGCCGCAGACCTGCCGGCCTCCGGGCTCGCTCTGGTTCTTCGCCGTTCTGCTGACCGGGGACGGGGATCAGCTCAAGGCCCTGCTCGACGAGACCATCGAGGCCTGCCGCGGGTACGGATACGAGTGGGAGCTCGCCGCAACCCTCCAGGCACGGGCCAATGTCCTCGCCAACCGCAGCGACTGGGCGGCCGAGGCGTCCCGCGACGCGGAAGAGGCCCTGGAGATCTTCACCCGGCTCGGCGATCTCTGGGGCGCTGCAGAGGCCCTGTCCGCGCGTGGTGAGGCGCGGGAGCGCATCGGCGCCTACCCGCTCGCGGCAGAGGACTTCACGGCCGCCATCGAGTACGCGGAGCAGATCGGAGCGCAGGCCCAGACGGCGGTGCTCCGCTCCCGCCTCGCCGGCGTCCTGATGGAAATGGGGGAGGGCGAGCGGGGCGAGGCGCTCGTCCGCGAGGTGCTGGCCGACCACGGGGCCGCGAACAACGAGTCGTCGGCTGTGGCCCGGATGTTCCTCGCCCTGTGGCTGGGCCGCAACGGTCGCGTCCAGGAGGCCCGCGCCGAGATCGAGCTGTTGATGGTGCAGTTCCGTTCCAGAACCCTCGCGATCTTCGAGGGTATGGTGACCGGTTTCCTCGGCTGGCTGGACCTGCTCGACGGCGAGTACGAGCTGGCGCTGGAGAGGGCGCGCTTCGCGCTGGCCAAGGCGCAGGACCCGCTGACCCTGATGGTCGCTCCGCAGATGCGCTCGATTCAGATGGTGACAGTGGCCCAGGCACTGGCCCTGGGCCGGCCGGAGCGCGCGCGCGACGCGGCCCGGATCATCGGGGCGTCCGACGCCCTGGTGCCGCCCGGCCATTTCGCGCCGCGGCACGAGCGGGAGACCCGGGCCGACGCCGAGGCGGCCGTGCGCGCCGTCCTCGGGGACGCGGCGTACGAGTCCGCCTATGCCGAAGGCGGCCGCCTCACCGTCGATGAGGCAGCCGCCCTCGTGTGACCCCATGGCGGGATCAGGTCTTCTTGCGGAATTTGGCGACCGCGAGCGGCGCCGTGACCAGGGTGATCAGCGCCGCCCAGCCGAGCGTCATCCACACGGCGTGGGCGACCGGACCGCCGTTGATCAGACTCCGGGCCGCGTCGGCGAGGTTGGAAAGCGGGTTGTAGTCGGTGAAGCTCTGCAGCCAGCCGGGCATCGTGGTCGGCGGTGCGAAGATCGACGAGCCGAACTGCAGCGGCATCAGTACGAGCATGGCCACTCCTTGGACGGCCTGGGCCGTCTTCATGGTGAGACCGAGCAGGATGAAGATCCACATCAGCGAGGCGCCGAAGACCATGGACAGGCCGACCGCCGCGAACAGTTCGAGGACCGAGGTGTGGATCTCCAGGCCGAGCAGGAAGCCCATGCCGAGCAGAATGGTCGTGGCCACCAGCATCCGGCCGACCTCGACCACGATCTTCGCGATGAGGACGGAGGAGCGGGCGATAGGCATGGACCGGAAACGGTCCATCACGCCCTTCTTGAAGTCGTCGTTGACGCCGGTGCCTACGGCCATGGCGATGTTCATGCCCTGCATCGCCATCAGACCCGGGATCACATAGTTGACGTACTCCTGCTGGTTGCCCTTGCCGGAGATCGCGCCGCCGAAGACGTACACGAACAGCAGCGTGAAGACGATCGGCATCAGTACGGCGTCGAACATCGACTCCGGGTCCTGCTTGATCTGCAGGGCGTTGCGGCGCACCAGCGCGCCGATGTGCCGGAGATTGGCCCGCAGGCCGATCCTGCCCTCGCCGGCCGGCGCGCTCTTCACCGGGGCGGGCGCGGGCGACTGGGCGGTGGTGGTGGCAGTCGCCGTACTCATGCGGCGGCCTCCTCGGGAATCGTGTCGGAGCCCGCTGACAATGGGGCCTTCTCGCCGGTGATGGCCAGGAACACTTCGTCCAGGCTGGGCAGATGCGTGCCGATGTGCGCGATACCGAAGCCGCGCGTGCCCAGCAGTCCGACCACCGCGGTCAGTTGCTCATCGCTGAGGATCGGTACGTACAGCAGGCCGTCGTCGGGCACGACCGTCGCACCGGCGATCCCGTCGAGCCCTGACTCGCCCAGCGCACGGGCCATCGCGGGCAGCTGGGCCGGATCGCTCGGCCGGATCTGCAGGGTGCGGCCGCCGACCTTCGCCTTGAGCTCGTCCACCTTGCCGTTGGCGATGACCCGCCCGCGGTCGATGACGGTGAGCTCGCTCGCGAGCTGCTCGGCCTCTTCCATGTACTGGGTGGTGAGCAGCACGGTCGCCCCCTCCGCGACCATCCGCTGCACCTCGTCCCAGACCTCGTTACGGGTACGGGGGTCGAGGCCCGTCGTCGGCTCGTCCAGATAGAGCACGGCCGGCTGCCCGATCATCGAGGCGGCCAGGTCGAGCCGGCGGCGCATACCGCCGGAGTACTGCAGTGCGGGCCGCTTCGCGGCCTCGGTGAGCGAGAAGCGCTCCAGCATCTCGTCGGCGCGCCTGCGGGCGTCCTTGCGGGACAGATCGAGCAGCCGCCCGATCATGTAGAGGTTCTCCCAGCCCGAGAGCTTCTCGTCGACCGAGGCGTACTGGCCGGTGAGGCCGATGGTGCGGCGCAGCTGCCGCGGCTGCTTCACCACGTCGAAGCCGGCGACCGTGGCATGGCCGGCGTCGGGGGCGACGAGCGTGGAGAGGCAGCGTACGAGAGTGGTCTTGCCGGCGCCGTTGGGGCCGAGGACACCGAGCACGGTGCCTTCGCGCACGTCCAGGTCCACGCCGTCCAGCGCTTTGGTCTCGCCGTAGTGCTTGACCAGCCCCCGCACCTCGACGGCGTTGCCCGTGCCGCCGTCTGGGTTCTTGTCGATTCGCGTCATGCCGTCAACGGTGCCCGGCCTCGCCGACAGGCCGCCGACAAGCTGCCGACGAACCGCCGACACATGGTCGACAAGCCCGCGATGCCTCAGCGGAGGCAGGTCGGAGCCGCGAGCCCGTACGGGGGCGCTGGGGGACTCATGCCGACAGCCCGCCGACGGGGGATGATCGGCGGGCTGTCGTCTGTACCGGAGGTGGTCAGTGGAAGGTGTGCTCCTCCTGCGGGAACGCCCCGCCGGCGACATCCTCGGCGAACTCGCGGGCGGCGTCGCCGAGCGTCCGGCGGAGGTCGGCGTACTGCTTGGTGAAACGCGGCACCTTCCCGCCCGTAAGGCCGGCCATGTCGGTCCAGACGAGGACCTGGGCGTCCGTGTCGGGTCCCGCGCCGATGCCGATGGTCGGGATGTGCAGACTGCGGGTGACCTCGGCGGCCAGCTCGGCCGGTACGAGTTCCAGGACGACCGCGAAGGCGCCCGCGTCCTGTGCCGCCTTGGCGTCACGGAGCAGCCGGTGCGCATCCTCGTCGGCGCGACCCTGCACCCGGTAGCCCATGGTGTTGACGGACTGCGGAGTCAGGCCGAGGTGCGACATGACCGGGATACCGGCCTGCACCAGCAGCTCGGTCTGGCCGAGTGAGCGTTCGCCGCCCTCGAGCTTGACCGCGCCGACGCCCGCGTCCTTGACCAGCCGGGTGGCGTTGCGCAGGGCCTGGACGGGCCCTTCCTGGTACGAGCCGAACGGGAGGTCGCCGACGACGAGGGCGCGCTTGGTGCCCCGTACGACGGCGGCGGACAGGAGGGTCATCTCGTCCATCGTGACAGGCACGGTGGTCTCGTAGCCGAGATGGCAGTTGCCCATGGAATCGCCGACGAGCACGACCGGGATACCGGCCTCGTCGAAGACGGACGCGATCATCGCGTCGTAGGCGGTGAGCATGGGCCACTTCTCACCGCGCTCCTTGGCGGCGGCGATGTCGTGGACGGTGATACGGCGAGTGCCCTTGCCGCCGTACAGCGCCTTGCTGCTGTCGGAGGGCTTCGGGGCAGCCTGAAGCGTCATGGCTCAACGGCTCCTTCGTCATCTCGAGGCGCCCTGACGGCGTCCCCGGATCCCCTACATGGTGGCACCTCGTGCCGCTCCGGCGGAAGAGGACCCGTCCGTTCGGTACTGTGTTTCCTATACGAGACGGTCTCGTATCGGAAAAGGTTCAGGCTGAGGTACATGTCGACAGCGTCCGCCGCACCTGCCGTACCCCGCATACCCGAGGCCGTCCACCGGCGCCGATGGGCGATCCTCACGGTCCTGATGTTCAGCCTGCTCATCGTCGTGCTGGACAACTCGATCCTGAATGTGGCCGTCAAGACGATCGCCGGCCCCGCGCCCACCGGCATCGGCGCCACCCAGAGCCAGCTGGAGTGGGCGATCAACTCCTACACGCTCGTCTTCGCCGGACTTCTCTTCACCGCGGGTCTCCTCGGCGACCGCATCGGCCGCAAGAAGGTGCTGCTCTTCGGCGTCGCCGTCTTCGGCATCGGCTCGGCCTTCGCGGCGTTCTCCGGCTCGCCCGACGAGCTCATCGCGTACCGCGCGGTGATGGGCTTCGGCGGGGCCTTCGTGATGCCGGCGACCCTCGCCGTGGTGATGGACGTGTTCGAGCGCCACGAGCAGCCCAGGGCCATCGGCATCTGGGCGGGCAGCGTCGGCGTCGGCATGGCCATCGGCCCGATCACCGGCGGGCTGCTCATCGAGCACTTCTGGTGGGGCTCGATCTTCCTGATCAACGTGCCGGTCGTGGTCGTCGCGCTGATCGCGATGACGCTGCTCCTGCCGGACTCCCGAGACCCGAACCCCGGGCGTATGGACCCGCTCGGCGTAGTGCTGTCCGTCATCGGGCTGATCCTGCTGGTGTACGGAATCATCCGCGGCGGCGAGCTGGCGGACTTCTCGGCGCCGTCCGTGCTGCTGCCGATGCTGGGCGGTCTGGTGGTACTCGTCTGCTTCGTACTCCACGAGTGGCGCAGCGACCATCCGGCCATCGACATCACGTACTTCAAGAGGCCGGCCTTCGCGGCGGCGGTCACCGCGATCGCGCTGGTCTTCTTCGCGCTGACGGGTGTGACCTTCTTCTCCGCGTTCTATCTGCAGAGCGTGCGCGGCTACGGCCCGCTGGAAGCGGGCCTGCTCATTCTGCCGATGGCCGTGGCGCAGATGGTCGTAGCGCTGCGCGCACGGCTGATCGTCGGCCGGTTCGGGGCGCGGAAGGTGTGCACGGTCGGCATGCTGCTGGTCGCCACGGTGCTGGGCGCTTTCGTGATGTTCGATGCCTCGACCCCGCTGTGGGGGATCGAAGCGGTCCTCCTGGTGCAGGGCACGGCGATGGCGCTCATCACGCCGCCTGTGACGGTCTCGGTGATGCAGTCGCTGCCCCGCGAGAAGGCGGGGTCCGGCTCGGCGGTCAGCAACACCTTCCGCCAGGTCGGTGGGGCACTGGGTGTCGCGGTGCTCGGTTCGCTGCTGTCCACGCAGTACCGGGGGGCGATCGAGGGGCACCTCTCGGCAGTCCCGGGCAGTGCCCGCCATGCCGCGGCCGAATCGATCGAGGCGACGCTCGCGGCAGCGGAGAGACTCGGCCCGGCCGGAAAGGCGCTGATCGTCCCGGCGAACGAGGCGTTCCTGCACGCGATGCATCTGACGGCGCTGGTCTCGACGGGTGTGGCGCTGATCGGCGCGCTGGTGGTGGCGGTCTTCCTGCCGGACGGAGAACCCGAGCCTGAACGGGAGAGCCCCGAAGGCGCTCCGGGGCGGGCGCTGCCCGTCAGCGGACGATGACGAGACGGACGATGACGATGACGAGAGGCGGACCGGACGTGCCGGTGAGCGACCATCAGGACAACCGCGGCCGCAATGCCGGTCCCGCCGCCCGCCGCGAGAGCCCGCCCCGCGGCGCGGGGCGGGCCGCGGCGGCTTCGGCTTCCGGGGTGGCCCCGGTGCCGGGCGTCTCCGGCGCGGCGTCCGCCGCCCTGTCCGGGCCCGGGTCAACCGGCTCCGCCGCATCCTCCGCCGCGGGGCGGCGCGGACGGCCCCGCAGCGAGGCCGCCGAGCGCTCGATCGTCGAGGCCGTCGTGCGCCTCCTCGAAGAGGGCGTACCCCTCTCGGAACTCTCCATCGAGCGCATAGCCCGCACCGCCGGAGTCGGCAAGGCCACCATCTACCGCCGCTGGGAGGGCAAGGAGGCCCTCTTTGTCGATGTCGTCCGCTCGATGGAACCGGTGGACCCGCCGCTGCCCGGCACCTCGGTCCGCGACGATCTCGTCGCGATGCTCGAGATGCTGCGGCAGCGCGGGCTCGCCAAACGCTCCTCGGCCCTGCTGCACAACGTCTTCGCGCAGATGCAGAGTTATCCCAAACTGTGGGACATGTACCACCGCACTTCGGTACTCCCGCGTCGGCAGCGGATGGACGAAGTGCTGCGGCGCGGGATCGCGAACGGCGAAATCCGGGCCGACATCGACTTCGATCTGCTCGGCGATCTCTTCGTCGGCCCGATGCTGGTACGGACCGTGCTGCGGCCGGACGGAACGCCCGGCGAGGGGGCCGCGGAGCGGATCGTCGACGCCGTGCTGGACGGTGTGCGCCCGCCCCTCTGAACAGCCCTTCCGCGCTCTTTTCCCCGCGGTGGGAAGTGTGCGTGTTCTGTCACAGCGTCCCTGCCTGGCCCGTGAGCCGGAACCCCGCGTGCCGCCCTGTCGTCATCGAGGCAGGACGGCCGTCCGGCGACGGCAGGAAAACGCCCGTCATCGCCTAGGGTCAACGGCGAGGGCGGCGTGACGGCAAGGCAGTGAGGACGGCTCCATGGCGCAGGCGGAAATGACGGAAACCGGGAACGGCGGCCCGGCGAACCGGCCTACCGGATCCCGGGTCCGGAGCCTGCTCGACCGCTGGCGCGGCGATCCCGGCATCTGGCGGCGCGGTATCGCCCTCGCGGCCGTCGCCGTACTGCTCGCCCTGCTGATGAGCCTGCACGCGCAGATCCCGAACCGGATCGGCAACCTGGGCAGCCTCACCGAGACGTTTCTGCCGTGGCTGGGGATCTTCATCCCCGTCATCCTCGTCGTGGCGCTGATGCGGCGCTCGGCCACCGCGCTGATCGCGCTGCTGGTGCCGGCCGTCATCTGGCTCAATCTCTTCGGCGGGCTGCACACCGACAAGTCGGGCGGCGGCGGCGATCTGACCGTCGCCACGCACAACGTCAACGCCGACAACCCGGACCCCCAGGGCACGGCCAAGGATGTCGCGGCCTCGGGCGCGGACGTACTCGCGCTGCAGGAACTGCCGGCAGGTCAGGTCTCCACGTATGAAGAGGCCTTGGCCGGGACGTACAAGTACCACTCGGTACAGGGCACGGTCGGGCTGTGGAGCAAGTACCCGATGAGCGACACCCAGCCCGTGAACATCCGGCTGGGCTGGACCCGCGCCATGCGCTCCACGGTGACGACGCCCGTAGGTGAGGTAGAGGTGTACGTGGCCCATATGCCGTCCGTACGCGTCAAGCTCAACTCCGGCTTCACCGCCAACCAGCGGGACAACAGCGCGGACGCGCTCGGCGAGGCGATCGCCCACGAGCAGCACAGCAAGGTCGTGCTGCTCGGTGACCTCAACGGCACGATGAACGACCGCTCGCTGAACGCCGTCACCTCCCAGATGCGCTCCACCCAGGGCGCCGCGGGCAATGGCTTCGGCTTCAGCTGGCCCGCGGCGTTCCCGATGGCGCGCATTGACCAGATCATGGTGAAGGGCATCGAGCCGGTCTCCTCCTGGACCCTGCCGCGAACCGACAGCGACCACTTGCCGATCGCGGCGCGCATCAAGATGTGACCGCCCCGAATTCCGGGCTCACCGGCTTCCTGGCGCGGGGGTCCGGGGGCGCGGCCCCCGGCTATGTGACGGCAACCACCTGTTCATCCGTGGGAACAATCGGCGTGCGAGCATTTGTTTCGAAGGAGAACTAACCTCGGAAGGGCACTCCATGCCGCTCGCGCTGCTCGCGCTCGCCGTATCCGCCTTCGGTATCGGCACCACCGAGTTCGTGATGATGGGCCTGCTGCCCAATGTCGCGGACGACCTCAACACCACCGTCCCCACGGCGGGTTACCTCGTTTCCGCGTACGCGATCGGCGTCGTCATCGGCGCACCGCTGCTCACCGCCCTCGGCTCCCGCATCCCGCGCAAGCGGATGCTCCTGCTGCTGATGGCGCTCTTCGTCGTCGGCAACCTCGCCTCGGCGCTCGCGCCCGGCTTCGGCTGGCTGATCGCCGGTCGCGTGCTCGCCGGGCTGCCGCACGGCGCGTTCTTCGGCGTCGGCGCGGTCGTCGCCGCGCGGCTCGTCGCGGACGGGCGGCAGGCGCGGGCCGTGGCAACGATGTTCCTCGGCCTCACGGTCGCCAATATCGTCGGCGTACCCGCGGCCACCCTGCTCGGCCAGAATCTCGGCTGGCGCGCCACCTTCCTGGTCGTCACCGTGATCGGCCTGGTCGCGATGGCCGCGCTCGCCCGCCTCGTTCCGTACGTACCCGTCGACGCGCACCAGAGCGTGGGCCGCGAGCTGCGCGCACTGGGCAACCGGCAGGTGCTGCTCGGACTGCTCACCGCGGTCTTCGGCTTCGCCGGCGTGTTCGCGGTGTACTCCTACCTCGCCTCGATGACGACCGAGGTGATGGGCTTCGGCGAGTCCTCGGTGACGCTGGTGCTCGCTCTCTTCGGCATCGGCATGACGCTCGGCGCGCTGGCCGCGGGACCGCTGACCGACCGGGCGCTGCGTCCCACGCTGTACGGCTCGCTGACCGCCCTCGCGCTCGTGCTGGTTGCCTTCCGCTTCACCATGCACATCCAGTGGGCTGCCCTGGTCACGGTGGTGGTGCTGGGCGCGGTCGGCTTCATGACCACCACACCGCTGCAGATGCTGGTCATGAAGAAGGCGCAGGACGCGCCGACGCTCGCCTCCGCCTCCAACCACTCGGCGTTCAACCTGGCCAACGCGGGCGGCGCCTGGCTCGGCGGCGCGGCCATCGCGGCGGGCTGGGGCTGGACCTCACCGGCCGTCGTCGGCGCGGTACTCGCCGCCGCCGGTCTGGCGATCGCTGTGACGGCGGGCCTTCTCGACCGGGGCGGCCGGGGTGGCCGGGGCGGCCGGGCCACGACAGAGGGGGCCTCCCGCGTGATCGCCGCAGGAAGCCCCCGTACCGCGGAGCCGGAACTCAGCCGCTCGTCGTCTCCCGCCAGCGGTTCGTGATCGGCAGCCGCCGGTCCTTGCCGAAGCCCTTCGCCGAGATCTTGGTGCCCGGCGGGTACTGGCGCCGCTTGTACTCCGCCGTGTCCACCATCCGCAGCGTCTTCGCCACCAGCTCCTCGTCGAAGCCGGCCGCGACGATCGCGTCCTTGCCCTGGTCCCGGTCGACGTACAGCTCCAGGATCCGGTCCAGTACGTCGTAGTCCGGCAGGGAGTCGGTGTCGACCTGGCCGGGGCGCAGCTCCGCGCTCGGCGGCTTGGTGATGGAGGCCTCCGGGATCGGCGGGGTCTGGCCGCGCTCCTGCGCCGCCCGGTTCCGCCACTTCGCGAGCCGGAAGACCGTCGTCTTGTAGACGTCCTTGATCGGCCCGTACGCGCCGACCGAATCGCCGTACAGCGTCGAATAGCCGACCGCCAGCTCGGACTTGTTGCCCGGTGCGAGCACGATGTGGCCCTCCTGGTTGGAGACGGCCATCAGCATCGTGCCCCGCAGCCGCGACTGGAGGTTCTCCTCGGCGAGACCGGTCAGATGGAGCGCGCCCATGTACGCGTCGAACATCGGCTCGATCGGTACGGTGCGGAAGTTGAGCCCGGTGCGGCGGGCCAGCTCGGCCGCGTCGCCCTTGGAGTGGTCGGACGAGTACTTCGAGGGCATGGAGATGCCGTAGACGTTCTGCGCGCCGAGCGCGTCGCAGGCGATCGCCGCCACCAGCGCCGAGTCGATACCGCCGGACAGCCCGATCAGTACCGACCGGAAGCCGTTCTTGGCCGTGTACGCGCGCAGGCCGACGACCAGCGCGGAGTACACCTCCTCGTCGTCGTCGAGCCGGTCGGCGTAACCGCCGGCGAGCTCCGCCTCGTACGCAGGCAGCGGCTCCTCGGAGAGCACGACATGCTCGATCCGCAGCCCGTCGTCGACCACGCCCGCAGGTATGGCACCGGCGGCGGGCAGCTCCAGATCGAGGAC
Source organism: Streptomyces sp. NBC_01750 (assembly GCF_035918095.1). Classification (NCBI taxonomy): domain Bacteria; kingdom Bacillati; phylum Actinomycetota; class Actinomycetes; order Kitasatosporales; family Streptomycetaceae; genus Streptomyces; species Streptomyces sp. NBC_01750. The sequence continues at coordinate 2,660,051 of NZ_CP109137.1, read as the reverse complement.
TACGCTGCCCTCCGCGAACTGCGGGGCGCGGGCGACGACTTCGCCGTCCGCGTCGACGACGATCGAGTCGCCGTCGAAGACCAGCTCGTCCTGCCCGCCGATCATGGCGAGATACGCGGTGGTGCAGCCGGCCTCCTGGGCGCGCTTGCGCACCAGCTCGAGCCGGGTGTCGTCCTTGTTCTGCTCGTACGGTGAGGCGTTGACGGAGATCAGCAGCCCGGCCCCGGCGGACCGGGTGGCAGGGACGCGGCCGCCGTCCTGCCAGAGGTCCTCGCAGATCGCGAGCGCCACATCGATGCCGTGCACGCGGATCACCGGCATGGTGTCGCCGGGCACGAAGTAGCGGAACTCGTCGAAGACGCCGTAGTTGGGCAGATGGTGCTTGGCGAAGCTGAGCACGACCTCACCGCGGTGCAGCACGGCGGCCGCGTTCTGCGGTGACCCGGCGGGCTGGCCGTAGCGGGGCTGGGCCCGCTCGGAACGGTCGAGGTAGCCGAGGATGACCGGCAGCTCACCGAAGCCTTCGTCGTCCAGGCGTGCGGCGAGCGCGCGAAGGGCGGCTCGGGACGCTTCGACGAAGGACGACCGCAGGGCCAGGTCCTCGACGGGATAGCCGGTCAGCACCATCTCGGGGAAGGCGACGAGATGCGCCCCCTGCTCGGCGGAGTGCCGGGTCCAGTGCACGACCGCCTCGGCATTGCCGGCGAGATCACCGACGGTCGAGTCGATCTGATTCAGAGCGAGGCGTAGTTGAGGCACGCGGACCAGTGTAATCGTCTTTCTGACGCGATGTCCTGTCGTGTGGTGATTGCCACCCCACGCCCCGCTGCGAGGGTGCCCGGGGGGACCGGGCGCGCCCGGTCCCCCGGGGAGGGGGTCGGGGAGGGGGCCCGGGGAAGGACCCGCCCCTCGCTCCAGGGCTACGCGCGGTAGGCGACGGTCGTCATCATCCCGGACTCCGAGTGGTAGATGTTGTGGCAGTGCAGCATCCACAGGCCCGGATTGTCGGCGTCGAAGTCCACGGTCACTTTGCGGTGCGGCAGAACCGCCGCCGTGTCCTTGCGGGCGCCGGCACCGTTGATGCCCGCCAGGGCGAAGGTGTGGCCGTGCAGATGGATGGGATGCCACATGTCCGTGGCGTTGATGAACACCATGCGGACCCGCTCGCCGGATCGAACCGCATAGAGCCGGTCCGGGGAGTAGGGCTTGTCGTCGAAGGCCCAGTCGTACTTCTCCATGCCTCCGGTCAGCTTGATCCGCATGATGCGGTCCGGCTTGCGCCGGGGCAGTGCCACCGACTCGGCGGGTTCGAGGTCAGCGGCCGACTTCAGCACCACCCCGTCGAGCTCCGCCGGACGCACGGACGGCGCGGGGCGCGCCCCGCCGCCGGTGCGCAGGACGGCCATCGACGAGGCCTTCTTGCCTTCGGCGAGGGCGGTGAGCGGAAAGACCCCGTCCTTGGCGGTGACCAGCACGTCGTACCGCTCGCCCATGCCCACCAGCAGGGCTTCGGTCCTGGTGGGCTGGACGGGGAAGCCGTCGGTGTGGGTGACCGTCAGCGTGTGGCCGCCGAGCGCCACCCGGAAGGCCGTCTCACCGCCGGCGTTGATGATGCGCAGCCGGATGCGGTCGCCGGGCCTGGCGGTGAACTGTGCAGGGTCGTCCGCCGTACGCCCGTTGATCAGGTAGTGCGGGTAGGCGACATCGCCCGCCTCGCCGCCGAGCAGCCGGCTGGTGCCTTTCCTGACCCGCGACGGGCCTTGCGCCTTCCCGGTCGGGGACACCATGGACGGCATGTCCGCGCCCGAGTGCCCGGCCCTGCCGTGGTTCAGCTCCGCCAGGACCGCGTCCGGTGTGGAGCCGTCGACCCCGTCCACCCAGTCGTCCAGGAGGACGACCCACTCCTTGTCGTACGACAGCGGCTCCTTCGGGTCCTCCACGATCAGCGGGGCGTACATACCGCGGTCCAGCTGCACACCCGAGTGCGGATGGAACCAGTACGTCCCCGGGTGGGCGACCACGAAGCGGTACGTGAACTCCGCACCGGGGCGGATCGGCTGCTGTGTCACACCCGGCACCCCGTCCATGTCATTGCGCATCGAGATGCCGTGACAGTGCAGCGAGGTGTCCTGCGGCAGGTTGTTGGCGAGGGAGAGTGAGAGGGTCTCGCCGGCCGTGACACGCACCTCCTTGCCCGGCAGCCGGTCCCCGTACGCCCACGACCTGACCGTCCGGCCACCGCCCAGCTCCAGCCGGGTGGCCGTGGCGGTCAGCTTGAAGGTGCGGACGGCCCCGGAGCCTCGTTCCTTCTCCCGACTGAGGACCTCCGCGCCATTGGCGGTGACATAGCCCTCCGGGGCTTCGGGGGCGACATAGCCCTGCCGCGTCGGCGTCGGAGCGCTGCCCCCGTGGTTCATCGGTCCGTGGCCGGTGCCCGACGAGTCGGAGCAGGCGGCCAGAACTCCCGCACCGGCGGCGGCGATTGCTGCGCCGAGCACGGCACGGCGAGTTTGGTGAGCGCGCATGACTGAGTGCACCTCGTGGTGTGTGGTGATGTGGCAGATGGTCGCGTCTGCTGCTTCTGGTACACCGCTCGGAGCGCGGAGGTTCCCAGGCAGCCGGGCGGACTTCTAGATCCGCAGCACCGACAGCCTGGCGAGGAGGGTCTTGCGGGGAGGCGGGTTGGGCCACAGCGCACGCAGTATCCGGGCGTGCCATGCAGCGAGCAGAGCGACGCGGTCGGTCCGCAACAGCCCCGCGGTCAGCAGGACGAGGGTGAAGGTGTCCAGCACGGCGAGGCACAGGGTCATCAGATCCACGCCTATGCCCGGGAATGCCGGTCCGGCATTCGGCAGGGCCACGGGACCGGCGGTCTGGTGGCGCCCGGCGGGCGTCACGCCCACCGCCGGGGACGAGGCGGTGTACCCCACCGCCGAGGTGGCGACCGTGTGCTCCCGCGCACCGCCGTCCTGCCCCGGCATCGGGCGTCCCACGGTGTGCATCGTGGCGATTCCGAACAGCAGCGCCACGAACAGCAGTAGCTGTCCGAACCGCCCACGCCGACCGATCGCCATGGCCGCACCCTACCCCCACCCGGTATACGTCAACATGCGACCCGCCCTCTCCCCCTCGACTATTAGCCCATAATGTCCGGAAATATTCCGGTGGTTATGTCCATTAGTGTCCTGGTCGTCCTGGCGGGAGCGCTCACCACCGTCCGGACCCGGCCGCCGTCGCCGCCCTCCATGGGGGCCAAGGGGGCCGGGTCCACCGGGGCCTGGCAACGGCTCCACATGCTCTTCGTGGCAGGCTGGCCATCGGTGCCCGCGCTGTCCCTGGCGCGGGAGGGGGCGAAGGAGCGACGGTGACCTTTGTACAGGTGGGAGGCGTGCCGCACCATGTGGTCGTCGAAGGCAGCGGCCCGGTCTGCGTACTGAGCGCGGGTCTCGCGATGAGCTGGTTCGACTGGGACCCGGTCGTGCCGCTGCTCGCACCGCACCGCACCGTCGTCCGTTTCGACCGGCCCGGACACGGGCTGAGCGGCCCGGCCGCCGTGCCGCCGTCCGCCGCCGGTGAGGCTCATCGCATCGCGGGCATCCTTGACGCGCTCGTCCTGGACGGGCCCGGTCAGGACGGACCCGCCACGGTCGTGGGGCACTCGATCGCAGGGTTCCACGCCGAGGCTTTTGCCCGCCTCCACCCCGCCCGTACCGCGGCCGTTGTCCTCGTCGACTCCAGTGTCGAGGAGGACGCGCGCGTGCCGGCCGCGCCCGCGCTGCGCACCGCCGCAGCCCGTACGCTCGGCACCGTGCTCAGCGCCGCCGGAGTGCCCGCGGCCCTCGGACCGCTGACCCGCCGCGCCACGGTCCGCCTCTCCCGCACCGGCGGTGGCGACCCGGCCCCCGCCGCTCTCGTACGCCGCTGCTACGCCACCTCCCGGGTGCTGCAAGGCGCTCTGCTGGAGAACACGCACTACCGAGCCGTGGCCGCCGAACTCCTCGCCCTGCGCGGGCGCCACGCCCTGCCGGACGTCCCGGTCACCGTCCTCGCCGCGACGGACAACGCGACGGCCGGTGGGGCGCGCTGGGTGGAGCGGCAGCGCGCACTGGCCCAGCGGCTCGGTGCCCGCTTCGAGGCGGTCGGACCGGCGGGCCATCTGATGATGCTGGACCGCCCGGACGCGGTGGCCCGGGCCGTACTGGACGGTTACGGTCCGCGTGTACGCGACCTCTGCAGGTCGAACGGGTGAAATGGGACCTCAGGCAGGGCACGGCCGACCCTGCGTATTGAGGGCCATGAGCTGCCCGGCAGTGCCTGCGGCGTATAACGCCACATCCATGTGGGCACACAGCGCGGCCGGGATCCCGACCAGTTGGTGTCCGCCGGCGCGGCCGAGGCGGTCTTCGAGATCCCCGTCGAGGCCGTCACCGCGCCCGATGCCGTCCGTCCGCCCCGGATCGCCCGGCGGCTGCCCGGGACGGACGGCTGAGCACGGCCTGCCGAGCGCACTGCCCGGGCACTCAGGTCTGGCTCCGGGCCCTCAGGTCTCGGCCCGGACCCTCAGGTACGGACTTCGGCACCCCGCTTGTGCAGCAGATCGACCATCAGTCCGACCTCCGAGCGCTGGGCGTCCACCATTCCCTGGGCGAGATTCCGCTCCGTATCCACGGTGCAGAGCTTCACGCAGCCCTCGGCCATCGAGATGCCGCCGTTGTGGTGGATGATCATCAGCTGGAGATACTCGATCTCGGCCTGCTTGCCGCCGGCCCTGCCGAGCCGCCCCAGGTCCGTGTTGGTCGCCATGCCCGGCATCAGCGAGCCGTCCTTGGCCTGATGTCCGGAGTGCGTGGCGTGAGCGCCCTTCATGTCCGGCATCATCCACGCCATCGGCTCGCTGTCCGTGGAGACCTTCGGCAGTCCCCACAGATCCAGCCAGCCCAGCATCATCCCCCGCTGGTTGGCCTGGGTGTTGGCGATGTCGTACGCGAGGCGGCGCACCTCGTCGTCCTTCGTACGGTCCCGGACGATGAAGGACATCTCCACCGCCTGCTGATGATGGACCGACATATCGCGCGCGAATCCGGCGTCCGCAGAAGTCGCCGCCGGTGTACGCAAGTTGGCGCCGTCATTGCCGCTGCCGCCCGCGGAGGCCACCGTGGCGGCCCCCGCGAAGAGCAGCGCGAGCACGACCGCCGTGATGGCCGCCCAGTGCGTACGGGTCATGCGGGTCACTTGGCGCCCAGACCGTTGGTGCACGCCGCGCCCGGCTCGGGCGTCTGCGCGCCCTGGACGTACTTGGTGAAGAACTTGTTCACGCGCGGGTCGTCGGCGCTGTCCACGGTGACCTGCTTGCCCCAGGCGCTGAGCATGATCGCACCGGACTGGTCCTTGACCGGGCTCATCAGCGTGTAAGGGGTCTTCTTGACCTTCTCGCCGAGCTTGGTCACATCGGCCGCGGGAGCCTTGTCGTTGTACGTCACCCAGACCGCGCCGTGCTCCAGCGAGTGCACGGCGTTCATGTCCGGGATCGCCTCCTTGTAGACGTCACCGTTGCAGTTCATCCACACCTGGTTGTGGTCGCCGCCGACCGGCGGCTTCATCGGGTAGGTGACCGTCTTGGTGACATGGGTGCGGCCGAGCTTCTTGGCGTCCCAGGACTTCTCACCGGTGATCGGAGACTTGGCCTCGGCGACCTTCTGCTCCTTCTTGTCCGACTCCTTGTTGAGCGCGAAGACGCCGAAGCCGACGAGACCGGCGACGACGACAGCGCTGACGCTGATCGTGATGATGCGGTTACGGCGCTCGCGGGCCTGCTCGGCGCGGCGCATCTCTTCTATCCGGGTCCGGCGGTCGCTGTTGCGGGAAGCCATGGTGGTGTCGTCCTTCGTGAAGTCTGCGGTGATCAAGGGGCTGGGGGCGGCGGGGCCTGTTACGTCCGCAGCACTTGAAGGACGTGAAGGTCCGGGGCGCGCGGGAGCGCCCCGGACCGGGGCAGCCGGCCGGTGGGAGCCGGCAGGTCGAGATGCGGGGGCTGCGCGCCGGCCTCGAGCGGGGCGGCCGGCGGCGGCGCGGTGAGCACGGCCGGGCCGGCCAGCGGCAGCAGACCGCAGGCGCCGTCGTCGTACGGGCAGGTGTACGCGGTCGGGACGGCCGGCAGGGCATTGTTGTGGTGGGGTGCCGACGGGCTCAGACAGATGAAGAGCGCGCCGAGGAGCGTCGTCACGGCACTCAGCAGTGCCATGGGACGCGCGGTGCGCGCGATGTGGTTGAGCCGTGAACCCCCCATGGCCGCAGATGGTAGTGGGCAGCGGCGCTCCGCACCTCATACGGGGCTGGTAAACAGCCATCCCCACCCGCCGGGAAGGAGCGAAGGGAATCTCAGGGTCGTCGGTGGCCACGTCCTGACCCACAATGGGCTCGGACCCACAATGGGCTCAGTCGGTACAGCGGGCATCGGCGCGCTGCCAGTGGACGGGTCCGCAACGCGCCTGAAACTCTTCGATGGCATGCTCGTGCGGAGCAGGCGGCTTGACCAGCAAGGATGGGTGAAAATGGATAAGCAGCAGGAATTCGTGCTCCGTACGCTCGAGGAGCGCGACATTCGCTTCGTGCGCCTGTGGTTCACCGATGTGCTCGGCTTCCTGAAGTCGGTCGCGGTGGCTCCCGCCGAGCTCGAGCAGGCCTTTGACGAGGGCATCGGCTTCGACGGCTCCGCGATCGAGGGTTTCGCGCGGGTCTACGAGTCCGACATGATCGCCAAGCCGGATCCGAGCACCTTCCAGATCCTGCCGTGGCGCGCCGAGGCCCCCGGCACGGCGCGGATGTTCTGCGACATCCTGATGCCGGACGGCTCCCCGTCCTTCGCCGACCCCCGCTACGTACTGAAACGCATCCTCGCCAAGACCTCCGACCTGGGCTTCACCTTCTACACCCACCCGGAGATCGAGTTCTTCCTGCTGAAGAACAAGCCGCTCGACGGCACCCGCCCCACCCCCGCCGACAACTCCGGCTACTTCGACCACACCCCGCAGAACGTGGGCATGGACTTCCGCCGGCAGGCGATCACCATGCTCGAGTCCATGGGCATCTCGGTGGAGTTCAGCCACCACGAGGGCGCGCCGGGCCAGCAGGAGATCGACCTGCGGTACGCGGACGCGCTGTCCACCGCGGACAACATCATGACCTTCCGCCTGGTCATGAAGCAGGTCGCGCTGGAGCAGGGCGTGCAGGCGACCTTCATGCCGAAGCCGTTCAGCGAGTACCCGGGCTCGGGCATGCACACCCACCTCTCGCTCTTCGAGGGCGACCGGAACGCTTTCTACGAGTCCGGCTCGGAGTACCAGCTCTCCAAGGTCGGCCGCTCCTTCATCGCGGGCCTGCTCAAGCACGCGGCGGAGATCTCGGCCGTGACCAACCAGTGGGTGAATTCCTACAAGCGCATCTGGGGCGGCTCGGCCCGCAGCGCCGGCGCGGGCGGCGAGGCCCCTTCGTACATCTGCTGGGGCCACAACAACCGCTCGGCGCTGATCCGCGTCCCGATGTACAAGCCGGGCAAGACCGGCTCGGCCCGGGTGGAGGTCCGCTCGATCGACTCGGGCGCGAACCCCTATCTGACGTACGCGGTCCTGCTGGCTGCGGGCCTCAAGGGCATCGAGGAGGGCTACGAACTCCCGGCCGGCGCGGACGACGACGTGTGGGCGCTCTCCGACGCGGAGCGCCGGGCGATGGGCATCGAGCCGCTGCCGCAGAACCTCGGCGAGGCGATCACGCTGATGGAGCGCAGCGAGCTGGTCGCCGAGACGCTGGGCGAGCATGTTTTCGACTTCTTCCTGCGCAACAAGAAGCAGGAGTGGGAGGAGTACCGCTCCGAGGTCACGGCCTTCGAGCTGCGCAAGAACCTGCCGGTGCTGTAGCCGCAGGTCAGCGGCGCTCAGCCGACAGAGCAACGATCCGGGCCGGAGGCGTACCGCCGCCGGCCCGGAGCCGTCTCATTCGCTCTGGGCCGTCCGTGGGCCGTAGGACGCGTGAGAGCACGGCCCAGCACGTGTGGATACCAGCACGATGTGAAAAAACGCGGGCGATGCGGAGCCATCCCGAGGCATGGCCCACTGCCTCGTCCGGCACGCCGAAAAGATCTCTCCCCGGCGCGGGCCGCAGCCCTCTCCCGTGTCGGGGACGCAGGGCGCAGGGCGTCGGGTGCCGGTGGCTCGTGGGGGCTCCCCATCGAGGTCCGCCGGACACGTTCCTAGCCCCGGGTCGCGCTGAACGCGCCGAACGCGGCGAGCGTGAAGCCGTCCCGCAGCTCTCCCGCGCGGATCGCCTTCGCGATGTCGTCCGGGCTCCACCACCGCGCGTCGGCGACCTCGCCGCCGCCGGCCGCGTCGGGGTGCAGCGGGGCGTCGGCAGGAACAGTGACCTCGACGACGGCAACCTCGCTCTCCAGCATGCCGGAGTCGACGTCCAGGTACGCCACTACAGCCGCTGCGGACGCCGCCAGTCCCGCTTCCTCGACCAGTTCGCGCAGCGCGTCCGAGACGGGATCGGTCTCGCCGAAGCCGCGCGGCAGTTCCCAGGCCCACCGGCCGATGGCGGGTCGCCACTGGCGGACCATCAGTACGTCGTCACCTCGTCGGGCCAGCACCACGACTCCCGGACGGCTGCCGCCGACGCGGATGCGGTGCCGGACGGCCTCGGTGCCGGACGGCAAGCGGTAGGTGTCGAGGTACACCTCGCACCACCGCCCGCCATCAGCGTCGGTGTAGGCCTTGCGGGTGTGCGTGCGCGGCGCCTGGGTGTCCATCAGACCCTCCTTGTCAGCGCCTCGGGGAGCTCCATCACGTCATACCGCCCCCGGTAGTCGGTCAGGCGGGGCAGCCCGGCGGCCACGGCCGCGACGACGACCGGCGCCAGCGCCCCGCCCGCGCCGGCCGCGAGTGCCGCAGGCGCCCCCTCCCCGAACATATCGGCGGCCAGGCTCAGTCCGCCGCCCGCGGCCATCTGGGCGGTGATCCCGCGCGCGGCCCGTACGACCCGCTGGATCCGGGTGACCGGCACCGCGTCCACGCCACCGGCCGGTGGCTCCTTCGTACGACCCCCGAGCAGGTCGCCCACCTCCTGCAGCGCGGCGAGGTCGTGGCGCTGCCACCAGTTGGCGAGAGCGTCGGCAGCGTCGTCGGTGAAACGCCGCCACTGCTCCCCGCTCATCAGGCCGAGCCGCAGCTCGAACCAGGTCGGGTAGGTCACGACCGGTGTCCGCTCCGCCTGCACCGCTGCCTCCCGGCGGCGGACGCCGCGCCGGGGTGCGGCCAGCCCGAGCAGGCAGCCCTCGCCCGCGGCGATGGCTCGGTAGTACGTCTCGTCGAAGGACTCGCGCAGCGTCTGCGCGTCCGCCCGCGCCGCGGGGTCGGCGGAGCGCAGCAGGGGGGCAAGGCTCTCGTACAGGCGGCTACGGTTGGGCCGGCCGCGTACGTCGAAGTCCCCGCCGGTCCAGGCGGCGAGCACCGCCCGGCCCTGGTCGCCGGCCACGTCCTCAGGCCGCGGCGGGGGCCGCACCGCGTACGCGGTCTCGAAGTCGGCCGGTACCAGGGGGCTGACCTCCAGGAGGCCGCGCTCGGCGGCCTCCAGCCAGTCACCCCAACGGGCGACTGTGCGCCGCCGCAGCGGAGGGTCGAGGACACCGGTCGCTGCCAGCAGCCTGTCCGCCATGACGACCGGCCCCTCTGCGGCGAGGGCCGCGACCGCAGCCTCGCCGTCCGCGCGGGCGGCCAACTCCCGCTGGAGTTCCAGGCATTGTTCGTCGGGGATCGGGAGGGAAGAGAAGAGGAAACCGCTCGAGAGCATCGCGATCAGCTGCCCGGCCAGGTCCGCGCCCTGGGAGTTCACCCGGATCGGCAGCATCGCGCCACCACCGATCGTCCGGATCGCCAACTCGTCGAGGAGTGCGGCGGGCCGGAGCACGGCGAAGGCGGCGCCGTCGAGCAGTTGCGGATAGGACAGGAACAGGGAGCCGCCCTGGATGACCTCCCAGCGCAGCCGCCCGAGTAACTCTGCCCGCCCGAGCGCGGTCAGCCGCTCCACCGGGGTGGCGGCCCCGGCTGCGTGGGTGCTGAGCGTGGCCCGCTGCCGCACGCTGTCCCACCCCGTGCTGAGCACCGCAGTCATGTGCCCGCCCCTTCCTTGGCCCCGTACGGGGCCAGTCCAGCATGTGCCCGTGGGCGGGACAAGAGAGAGCGTGGATCTTGATACGTAGGCGGTCGGTCCCCAGACGGCCACGAGCGCCTCGCCGATCAAGCCGCGTGCGAATCCCGGCCACGGCGCCGAGTTGTGCCCGGGGCTCGATCGCAGCGGCCGGCACATGGTGATCGTCGGGACCGGGACCGGGACCGGGTGACTGCGGCACCCTCTCGAGCGGGGCAGCCGGCCCCGGGCCGGCGGCTGTGTGCCGCGCGGCCCGGGGCCGGATCACCGGACCTCTAGCACGGGGTGACGTGCCAGACCGGGGCCCAGTTGTAGTTGCCGTTGTTGGCGTACGCGCCGGGCGTGGTGTAGATGGTGTTGTAGCCGCGGTCCAGGAACCTGGCCCTGGTGCCCGGGGTCTGGTTGTTGCTCCAGGATCCGGGGCCGTTCCAGTTCGAAAGGTCGTACGTCTGGCACTTCCACAGGTTGAACTGGGTGCCGGTGAAGCTGGTACCGGTCCACATGCAGAAGTTCTCGTACGGACAGGCTGCCTTCGGGCCCGCCGCGCCGGACAGGTCGCGGGCGTAGCGCTCTCCGGGGACGGCGACGACGATCTCGCCCCTGCCCGCCAGTTCGATCTTGTTGGCGGCGACCTGCTTGCCGCCCGCCGTGGTGAGGTAGCCGTCCACCGTGGTCTGGAGTTGTTTCGCCTGGGCGCCGGTCAGCCCCGCATGCTTCGCCTGGGCTGCGAATTCCTGGTGGCTGTTACCGCTTGCGGCGGAGGCCGTACCCGTGAGTCCGATCATTGCTGCGGCGATCAGTGTCATCACCGCGACCACCGGTGTGGTCAGCTTGCGTAACGCCATGTGTGACTCCCCCTACTGGTTGTCGAGCTGCATGCCCGCGCTCTTGCGGCGGGCATGCCAATGAGTCTCTCGGGGGACCGGAGTGGCGGACAACCGTTTTCTATGTGGATGTCCAGAAGACGCCACTCATACTATTGATCACCCAACGGGCTGGAATATGGCCTTGTGTTGGCGTGGCGCTCCGGTGTTCCGGCCGCGGCGGCGCGGCACATCGCTCAGCTGTCCCGGCGGCGGCCCGTGCCGCGGCCTCGGTGGCGTCGTAGCCCGGCCGGCGGCTCACCGGATGCCGCCCGGCCCGGAAACCGGCAGGGTGGCTCCATCAGGACTCTCCCGCACAGACGAGGACCGCCCATGTCCGTGACCGATCACCGGCGTCTCGGCGTCGCCGCCGGGGCCGTGCTCCTGACTGTCGCGGTCACGGGCTGCTCCGCCCTCGGCCGCAACGCGGTGGGCACCATCTCCTACAGCACGGAGAAGGACGCCCTTGTGACGGTGTCGAATCCCCTGGTCACGGGTTGCCACCGGCTGGGGCCCGCCGGTGCGGTCAGGGTCATCAACAACACCATGGTGGACATGATCCTTTATCCGGGCGGGAACTGCTCCGGCGGTACGTCGACGTATGTGGCGACCACGTTGTCCGACAACATCGCCCCCGTGGCCAAGCCGTGGCGGAGCTACTCCCTTGTCCACTGAGGCGCGACGCCACGGGTGCCGAGTCGGCGAGAGCTGCCGAAACACGGCGACGAGGGAAGTGCGGGCCCGTGCCGCATTGCTGGTAGATACACCTACATCCGTATCGAGGAGCCATGGTGCACTCAAACGCTGAACAGCCCGCCGATGTCGTCGCCCGGCTGCGTGCCACCTTCCGCAGCGGGCGTACCAGGCCGCTCTCCTGGCGCAGGGAGCAGCTGACCGGCCTGCGGACCATGCTGACCGAGCGCAGTCAGGAGTTCGTCGCCGCGCTCCGTGCGGACCTCGGCAAGAGTGAGCGCGAGGTGTTCCGTACCGAGATCGGCTCCACCTTGGGCGAGATCGACAACACCCTGGAACACCTGGAGGAGTGGCTGCGGCCCGAGCCCGCCGAGGTTCCCGAACGTCTCCGTACGGCGACCGCGTGGACGGTGCGTGACCCGTTGGGTGTCGTACTGGTCATCGCGCCGTGGAACTATCCGGCGCACCTGCTGCTCGCGCCGGTGGTCGGAGCGCTCGCCGCGGGCAACTGCGTCGTCGCCAAGCCGAGCGAGCTGGCTCCGGCCACCTCCCGGGTCCTCGGCGAGCTGCTGCCGCAGTTCGTCGACACCGATGCGCTGGCCGTGGTGGAAGGTGCCGTCCCGGAGACCACCGCCCTGCTGGAGCAGCACTTCGACCACATCTTCTACACCGGCAACGGAACCGTGGGCCGCATCGTGATGCGCGCGGCCGCCGAGCACCTCACCCCGGTGACTCTGGAACTCGGCGGGAAGTCGCCCGCGTTCGTCGACCAGGGAACGGACCTGCAGACGGTGGCGTCCCGGCTCGTGGCCACGAAGTTCCTCAACGTGGGGCAGACCTGCGTAGCCCCGGACTATGTGCTCACCGACCCGGTGACCGCGAGCAAGCTCGAGGACGCCCTGGAGACGGCGGTGCAGCAGGCGTACGGCGACGATCCGGCCGCCTCGCCCGAATACGGCCGGATCGTCAACGAACGGCACTTCGACCGGCTGACCGGCCTCCTCGGCTCGGGCCGTCCGGTCGTCGGGGGCGAGCACGACCGCGCGATCCGCTACTTCGCCCCGACCGTACTGGCGGGAGTGGCGCCGGACTCCCCGGTCATGTCCGAGGAGATCTTCGGCCCGATCCTGCCGATCGTGGAGGTCGCCGGCCTCGACGAGGCCATCGCGTTCATCAACGAGCGGGACAAGCCGTTGGCGCTGTACGCGTTCACGGAATCAACCACGACCCGCGACCGGCTGCTGGCGGAGACCTCCTCGGGCGGCGTCGGGTTCGGCCTCCCGCTGGCGCATCTCACGGTGTCCGATCTGCCCTTCGGAGGTGTCGGCGAGAGCGGCATGGGCAACTACCACGGCCGCTACTCCCTGGAGACCTTCAGCCACCGAAAGGCCGTGCTGGACATGCCGCTCGGCTGAATCGCCCGGAGCCTGACCGGAGTTCGGCCGCTGCCCGCGCCAGTCGCGGGGGCGCAGCGATGAATGGGTTAGGCGTGAGGTGCAGCTGAACGAGGTCGCTCCCGGCAGCTGGCCGGCTGCCGGGAGCGGTGTGGGGTGTCGCTAGTTGTAAGGCTTGAAGAAACGGGTTGATGCGTAGACCCACTGGGGTGCCGTGTAGGACCAACTGGCCAGCGCCCCGTTGAATTTGGCGTCCTCTGCCCGCGCGGTCCGGGTCCACATCTTCACGGCGCCGTCAGGCTGGTGGTACATGGCGCCGATGTCGTCGAGTCCGTCGCCGTTGTAGTCGCCGATGACGAGCTGGCTGTGTTTGATGTCCCAGCTGTCGGCGTTGTGGGCCTTGGGATCAGGGGCGGCCGAGGGCCCGGTAGGTCCAACCGGCCTGGCGCCAGGTGTCGGGGTTGAGGGCGCCGCGGCCGTCGATGACCAGGGGCTGAGTCGGGCGGTGGGCGAGGCGGTGCGGGTCGATGTGACCGAACTCTGCCCATTCGGTCAGGTGCAGCAGCAGGTCGGCGTCCTGGACGGCGGCGATCGGGTCCTCGACGTAGTCGAGTTCGGGATGGAGTTTGCGGGCGTTGTCCAAGGCCTTGGGGTCGGTGACGGTGACGGTGGCGCCGAGTTCGTGGAGTTTCTGGGCGACGGCGAGGGCGGGCGAGTCGCGGATGTCGTCGGTGTTGGGTTTGAAGGCGGCGCCCCAGACGGTGATCCGCTTGCCCATGAGGTCGCCGCCGAGCTGTTCGCGGGCGAGGTCAATCATGGCCTCGCGGCGGCGGGTGTTGACCGCGTCGGCTTCGCGGAGGATGCCGGTGGCTGCTTCGGCGCCGAGGGCCACGGCCTGGGCGATGAAACCGCGGATGTCCTTGGGCAGGCAGCCGCCGCCGAACCCGAGGCCGGGGCGCATGCCACGCCGGCCGATCCGGGGGTCGTGCCCGAGGACCTCGCCGGCGAACGGCAGCCGGTTCTCCAGCTGCCACCAGGTGTGCTGGTCGAGCGAGCCTGTCACGACGTCGAAGGTCAGCAGGGTGGCGGGGGCCAGCAGCTGGATGCCCTGGAACGGGGTGTCGACGCCGACGGGGGTCTCGATCGCCAGCATCTCCGGGCGGACGATCAGTGGCGCCTGGCCGTATCCGGTCAGGGTGGTGACCTCGGAGGCGAACGTGAGCCGGCCGCCGTCCAGGCGCCAGTAGAGCGGCTTCTCACCGAGCCGGTCGCGGGTCAGGAACAGCTTGCCGCCGCGTGGGTCGTAGACCGCGAGGGCGAACATGCCGTCCAGCCCGTCCAGGCAGGACGGCCCGAGCTTCGTCCATGCCTTGAGGACCAGGTGGGCGTCGGTCTCTTTCTCGCCGAGTTCGATGCCCCAGGCGGCGGCCTGCTGCTGGTAGTTGTAGATCTCGCCGTTGAAGGCCAGCAGCACTCCCGTGGTGCGGTCGAGGTAAGGGCCGGGATGGGCGAGCGGGTCGACGATCAGCAGCGTGTTCATGGCCAGCACCGCCCGCCCGTCGCTGGACGCGGCGTGCGTGGTGCCGTCCGGTCCGCGGTAGTGCTGGGCGGTGCCCATGGCCTTCACCGTCGTCTGGTGCCACTGAGCGTCCGGTCCAGCCAGTCCTGCGATTCCGCACATCTGGTTCACCCCCGAGAGTGAGTGGTGGTGCCCTGTCGGCGGCCACCGCCGGAAGGAGCCTCGTCCAGCTCCGGCGGTGGCCTGGGCCTTCATCACAGCGGTCGGGGACAGGACCGGGGAGGGCTCGCAGGGGGGCTCACAACTCGCGTGCGCGGTTCACTGGGAGCCCGGAAGGCAATACCCTCGGTGACCCAACACACGTAGCGTGTACGACTCTTCGTGCCCAGCGAGGGGTTCGCGTACGACTGAAAATCCTCAGCTCGTCCGCGTGCCACTTTCTGTGCCCAGTCGAGTACGACCTCGTGCGCATCGCTCCAGTACTGGTCAAGGGGGACGTCGTGGCATCGAGCGTCCGTCGGACCCGTCCGCCCAATACGGACCTGGCCCGGCTGATCGAAGCCTCTGGCGCAAGCCACAAGTCCCTGGCTCTGCGCGTGAACCAGCTCGCCCACCAGGCCGGGACAGAGACCGACTACTCGCATACGTCCGTGGCGAACTGGTGCCGGCGCGGGATGATCCCGAAGCCGCCGGTGCCCCGGCTGCTGGCCCAGGCGATCGGGGAACGGCTGGGGCGGCCCGTCAATCTCGCGGAAATCGGTATGGGCGAGGCGGAGACAATCGACGCTTCGGTGGGGTTGGATTTCTCGCGAGATCCCGCCGACGCTGTCCGCGTCGCCACTTCGTTCTGGAGCTCCGTGAACCGCCGCGACTTCCTCAAGGAGACCGGGTCCGGCTTCGCCGTGTCCGCGTTCACCCTCCCCGTCACCCGCTGGCTGGTCAGCCCCGCCGACGAGACCGCCGACCACCGGGGCGGCCAGCAAGTCGGCCGCTCAGACCTGGACGAACTGCGCGAGGCCGCCGACCACGCCCGTCACTGGGACTCGAAGTATGGCGGCGGGAACTGGAAGTCCAGCTCCGTCACCGATTGCCTTGAGCACCGGGCGGCCCCGCTCCTGCAGGGCACCTTCTCCGACGACGTTGGCCGTGAACTCTTCAGCGTGACCGCCGAGTTGTCGCGGCTTGCCGGGTGGACGGCGTTCGACGTCGGGCAGCACGATGCCGCCCAGCGGCACTTCATCCAGGCTCTCCGCCTGGCCCGCGCGGGCGGGGATGTGCAGCTGGGCTGCTATGTCCTGACCACGATGGCCATGCAGTCCCTGATGCGGGGCTTCTCCTCCGAGGCCGTGGACATGGCCCAGGGAGCCTTCGAACGCGCCAAGGGGCAGGCGGCGCCGAGGGTGCTGGCGTTCACCAAGCTGATCGAGGCCCGCGCTCACGCCCGCGAGAACGACCCCCGGGCCGCCTCCCGGGCCCTGGCGGCCTCCGAGGATCTGCTGGTCCGGGCCAAGGCCGACAGCGGCGACGAGCCCGGATGGATCGACTTCTATCACCACGCCCGCCTCTCGGCGGACGCCGCCGAGGTCTTCCGCGACCTGAAGAACCCCAAGGCTGCCCTCGCCTGGAACAAGCAGGCCGTCGCGATGCCGACCGGGGTGTTCACCCGCTCTGTCGGGATGCGGCTCGCGATCGTTGGGACCGCCCATCTGCAGGCCCGCGACCTCGACCACGGTCTCGAGCTCGGCAACCGCTCCGTCGACATCCTCGCCCGCGTTCAGTCCAGCCGGGCCAAGGACTACGTCCGCGAGTTCAACGCGGCCCTGGCGCCCTGGCGGCGCGAGCCAGCCGTCTGCGAGTTCGTCCACCGCACCCGCTCCGAACTCGGCGTCGCCGCCTGAGCAGTGCCCAGCCTGCGCGCCCACGCCCCCCGGCTCCTGCTCTGGCGCGGGACGTCCGCCGCCTCGCCCCTGCCGTGTCCGCCTGGCTGGAACGCGGCATCGAGCCCGGCGCCGTACCCTCACCGCGGCGCTGCCCGCCGACCCGATCCACCACCCGGCGGCCCTCGTCGCCCACCGACTGACGGCGATGCTGCCCCCGCCGCTTCCCGCCGTCGCGGTCACACCCCGCCCCGACCCGCTCCAGAACTGCGACCGCTGCGACCGCGCCTTCCGCGCTCCTGAACCGGGATGCTGCCCCGGCTGCGCCGCACGCGGAGACCCGGCCGACCGAGTCAGCGTTCCGAGAGTGGTGCCGGTGCCTCCTGGACCACCCAGCCGTTGCCGTCCGGGTCCTTGAAGAACATGAACGAGTTCCATTCCTCGCCCGGGCCGTCCTCCCAGCCCCCTCGGCCCACGTGCTGGATCGCGCTGACGGGCACGGACCGTCCGGTCAACGCCGCGTGGGCCGCGGCGATGTCCGTCACGCACAGCTGGAGGCCCTGGAGCGAGCCCGGGGTCATGGCCTGTTGGTCCGGGCGGTCGGGCATGCCGCTGCTCAGCGCGATCGAGCAGCGGGAGCCCGGCGGGGTCAGCTGGATGATGCGGATACCGGGGGCCACCTCCTGGTCGAGGTCGACCTTGAAGCCGCAGCCGTCCTCGTAGAACGTCTTCGACCGGTCGAGATCGGAGGACGGGACCATGATCACTTCAAGCGTCAGTTCCATCGGTGGTGTTCCCCTCGCCGAGATCGGTTGAGTGGAGATCGATTGAGTTCACTGGGCGAACTGCCAGCGGGTCTGGCCGAACGGGTCGCCCTTGCTGAAGCCGAACGCCGTGCGCGGCGCGACCCGGAACACCAGCGCCGGGCCGCCGTCGCCGACGAAGGCGCCGTCGCGGACGTCGAACTTCCAGTCCTCGCCGTACTTGTCGACATACACCGCGGCCAGCGCGCGAAGTCGCGTCTCGTCGCTCACCCGTACCGCCCGGCCCTCGACCACCAGGTCGTAGCCCTCGCTCAGGACGTTGGCGCCGGTGGTGAGGACGACCTCCTGATTGTGGCGGAGGTTCTTGGCTTTGCGCTCGTCCGCGCCGGTGCAGAAATGCAGCCCGCCGTCGTGCCACACGGCGATCAGCGGGGTGACGTGCGGACGGCCGTCGGGCCGCACGGTCGACAGCCAGAAAATCTCGGCGGCGCTCAGGCGCTCGACCGCCCGGGACCAGTCGGCGGTGGTGGCCTTCTCGTCGCTGTAGCGGGCGTCCAGTTCGGCCTGGGGTTCGTCGTCGGGGGCGTTCCCGGGGCTGTTCAGAGGGTCGTTCTCGGGCATGGCGCGGTCCTCTCGCATTCGGGGGTCACCGAATGTGTAGACCGCGCCCGGCGCCTGTATTCATCGGTCAGCCGACCGGGGTCCAGGAAGCCGGCGAACCGCGGGCGTCCGCCTGTGCCCAGTACAGGCGCCCGTCGAGGCCCACCGCGGCCAGACCCGCGCCTTTCGCCCCGCTCGGTACGCCCGCCGGCGCGCCCGCGAACAGCGAACCGGCCGCGCGCCACTGGGCCCGCCCGGTCCGCGCAGACCTACCTGCCGCGCCTGCCTCGCCGGTTCCCGCGACGGCCGGTGCGAGCAGCGCCGTGCCGGGTGTCCCGGTCCTGGAGCGGACCGCGAGCAGGGTGCTGTCCGGACCCGAGACGCCGACCGGACCGAAGCCCGCCGGGCCACCCAGCTCCGTCACCGGTGAGACGCCGGTGCCGGAGAACCGGACCGTTCGGACGTCGCCCGAGCCGGGCTTGCGGAACCAGAGCCGTACGCCGTCGCCGTCACGGCCCGCGCTCAGCGTGAGTGTCGTCGGCGGCACTCCGGTCGCGGTCGGGCCCGTCAGCGGCGCGCCGGGCGCCGGCTGGATGAAGGAGACGACCGAGCGAGCCGTGCCGACGAACACGTACTGGCGGCCCTTCGCGTCCGTCGCGGCGACCGGGTCGCCGTGCACATCCCGGCCGCCCCGCCCCTGCCACGGCGTCCAGGAGCCGTCCGGCCGCCGGGCGGTGGAGCTGAGCGAGTGGCTGCCGTCGCGCAGATAGACAGTCATCAGGCCGGCGCGGTCCACGGTCACCGCCGGGGCGCTGATGTCGGAGGTCCCGGAGGCGTCGTCGCGCTCGGGGGTGCCCAGCGAGCGCCACGGTCCGAACGCGCCGTCCGGCGTGCGCTGCACGGTCGTGACGACGTCCCTGCGATAGTCCTCCGGGCCGTCGCCGAGCGTCGTACGAGTACCGAACACGGCGATCCGCCCATCAGGCAGCTTCACCGAGGTCACTCCGCTGTCGATGCCCTCGCCCGCCAGCAGCCTCGGACCGCTCCACGCGCCGGCCGCGCCGGCGGACCCGGCGGACCCGGTGGCCCCGGCCGCCCTGTGCCAGACCGCCAGCCGAGTGTCGAGCACTGAGAACGCCCACAGCCCGCCGTCCCTGCCCGGCTGCACCCAGGAAGTGGACTCGCCGCGCGTGTAGCGGACGGACTGCGCCCAGCCGTGCCCTCCGGGGCGGGCGGCCACCTTGCGGTCGCCGCAGCCGGCCTCGTCTCCGCAGTGGTTCTCGCCGTCCATCCAGGCGTACGTCTTCAGCGTGCGCAGCTTGGCCGCGGCGGTGGCGGGGTCGAGGGTGCGCGGCAGCCGGCTGGTGAAGTAGCCCAGGTAGTTCTGGACGCTGAAGGCGGGACGGCCCGTTGAGCCCGCGTATCGCGTGAGCGCGGCCTGCACGAACCGTGCGCCGTACATGTGGTCCTGGTGGTCGGTGACCTTGCCCGAGGTGCCGGTCCGGCCCGGCGTCGGGTCCTGCATCCGGACGTGGGTCGGGCGGAACCGCTCGAGGAGGCCGGCGACCGTGTCGACGACCTGCTCCTTGGTGTACGAGAAGCCCTTGGTGACCGGGCTGGAGGAGGCGAGCTGCGAGCCGAGCGTGTCCACCCGGCCGTCCCACAGGCCGTGCAGGCTCTTCGGCCGGTCGCCGGCTATCGACCCGGCCTCGTGCAGCTGCACCCACACCAGGTTGACCTCGGGCCGCGCCTTGAGAGTGTCGAGCTCGGCCGTGCCGCCGCCCGCGGTGGGGATCGTGACGCGCTGCCAGGGGCTGGTGCGGTTGCCGGTGGCCATCTCCGCGTAGGCCGCGCGAATGCCGTTCTGCCTGGCCTCCGCGTAGCGGCCCTTGTCGGCGGCGGGCAGCTCGGCGAGCGCGTCCGCGGACAGCGGGCCGCCGCCCGGAGCGGTCTTGGACGCGTTCACCCCGTCCGCCTCGCCCGCCGTGAGGTACACCGACGTCAGAGCGCGGCCGGAGCCGACCGACTGGCTGGTGTCCGGGTTCATGAAGAACAGATCGTCGTCCGGATGGGCGACGATCTGCATCACGGAAGCGCCCGCGGGACGTGCCGCCGGGATCACGTTCTCCTGGGCGTCGGAGGTGGCTTCCCCGGCGCCGGAGAGGCAGGCGATGCCGACGAGCGGACCCAGGATCAAGGTCGCCGTCAGGCCACGACGGGACAGCGGGGCGAAGCGGCGGGGCCCGGACGACAGCATGCGGTTGAGCCTTCGGTTTTCAAGGGATCAATAGGTCCTGACCAGCAGTGACCGAGAGGGATCAGCGGTGGTCGGCCAAGAAGACGGAAGAATCGCGCACGCGGTTCATTCGCTCCAAAGGTCGAACAACATGGCGTATGTCACGCCATCTGCGACTGTTCGATGGCTCACCGCCCGTCTGCGCGGTGGCTCACCGCTCGTGCGCACGGCGGCTCACCCGTCATCCGCGCGGCGGCTCACCGGAAACGTCCGGAAGGGCCCGCCGATCAGCGGGGTCCCGCGAGCGCCCCTGCGGCTACGCTCGAATCCGGACCTTGATCGGCCGGTACGGGACCGCAGCGCCCGGCCGGAACAGGGCAAGCAGGACAGGCAAGCAGGACGGGAGACGGCGGAATGACGGTGCCGGGGCGCAGGAGCAGTAACTTCACCCGACTGCTGCGGCACGGCTTCACCGATCCCTCCGCCGCCGAACGTCTCCTCGACATCCCCGACATGTCCTCCGCGCGGACGGACCCGGTGCTGCTCGACGCGCTCGGGGCCACCGCCGACCCCGACCTCGCGCTCCGTGGCCTCGTACGGCTGGTGGAGGCGCAGGACCCGGCCGAGCGCCAGAGCCTCCTCGACACCCTGATCACCGCGAAACCGCTCCGTGACCGGTTGCTCGGAGTGCTCGGCGCCTCCGAGGCGCTCGGCGACCACCTGGCCCGCCACCCGCGCGACTGGCAGGCCCTCGTGACGTACGAGGCGACCGATCTGCACCCGGGCGTCGCCGACTTCGAACGCGGCCTCGCCGACGCCACCGACCCGGTCACCCTGCGGGTCGCCTACCGGCGGTGCCTGCTGGCCATAGCCGCCCGCGATGTGTGCGGTACGACCGATGTCGCCGAGACCGCCGCCGAACTGGCCGACCTGGCGACGGCCACACTGCGGGCGGCCCTCGCCATCGCACGCGCCGCCGCGCCCGCCGACGCGGTGCAGTGCCGGCTCGCGGTCGTCGCCATGGGCAAGTGCGGCGGCCATGAACTCAACTACGTCTCCGACGTGGACGTCATCTTCGTCGGTGAACCGGTGGAGGGCGCCGACGAGAGCAAGGCCGTCCAGGCCGCGACCCGGCTGGCCTCCCACCTGATGCGGATCTGCTCCGAGACGACGGTCGAGGGCACCATCTGGCCGGTCGACGCCAATCTGCGGCCCGAGGGGCGCAATGGCCCGCTGGTCCGTACGCTCTCCAGCCATCTCGCGTACTACCAGCGCTGGGCCAAGACCTGGGAGTTCCAGGCGCTGCTCAAGGCCCGTCCGGTCGCCGGTGACCTCGCGCTCGGCGAGGACTACATCGAAGCCGTCGCACCGCTGGTGTGGCAGGCCGCGGAACGCGAGAACTTCGTCGCCGACGTGCAGAAGATGCGCCGTCGCGTCGTCGACAACATCCCGGTCGCCGAGGTGGAGCGCGAGCTCAAGCTCGGCCCCGGAGGCCTGCGGGACGTCGAGTTCGCCGTACAGCTGCTGCAACTGGTGCACGGGCGCAGCGACGCGACGCTGCACAGCGGCACCACACTGGAGGCCCTGCGGGCGCTGGCGCACGGTGGATATGTGGGCCGGGCCGACGCCGCGCAGCTGGACCTGGCGTACCGCTTCCTGCGCGCCATGGAGCACCACATCCAGCTGTACCGGCTGCGGCGTACGCATCTGGTGCCGGAGGACGCGGCCGATCTGCGCCGCCTCGGGCGTTCGCTCGGACTGCGTACGGACCCGGTCGGCGAGCTCAACAAGGAGTGGAAGCGCCACGCGTCTGTGGTGCGACGGCTGCACGAGAAGATCTTCTACCGGCCGCTGCTCGATGCCGTCGCCCAGCTCACCCCCGGCGAGACGCGGCTCAGCCCGAAGGCGGCGCGGCAGCGGCTGGAGGCGCTGGGTTACGCCGATCCCGGCGCCGCCCTGCGCCATCTGGAGGCCCTGTCGTCGGGCGTGACCCGGAAGGCCGCGATCCAGCGCACGCTGCTGCCGGTGCTGCTCGGCTGGTTCGCCGACTCGGCCGACCCGGACGCCGGTCTGCTCGGCTTCCGCAAGGTGTCCGACGCGCTCGGCAAGACACCCTGGTATCTGCGGCTGCTGCGGGACGAGGGCGCGGCCGCGGAGAATCTGGCGCGGGTTCTGTCCGCCGGGCGGCTCGCCCCGGACCTGCTGCTGCGAGCCCCGGAGGCGGTGGCCCTGCTGGGCGACCCGGAGGGTCTCGCACCGCGCTGCAGCGACGCGCTCGAACAGGAGGTTCTGGCAGCCGTCGGACGCGCGGACACGGCGGAGGCCGCGGTCGCCGCGGTCCGTGGCGTACGCCGCCGGGAGCTGTTCCGTACCGCCGCGGCGGATCTGATCGGCTCGTACGGCACCGAGGACAACCCGGCCGAGGCCGACCCGGGCGAGCTCGTGGACCGGGTCGGGAACGCGGTCACGGACCTGAACGCCGCGACGGTCTCGGGCGCGCTGAGGGCCGCCGTGCGCGCGCAGTGGGGCGACACGCTGCCGACGCGGTTCGCGGTCATCGGCATGGGCCGCTTCGGCGGCCGTGAGCAGAGTTACGGCTCCGACGCGGATGTGCTCTTCGTCCACGAACCGCGTGAGGGCGTGGACGAGCAGGAGGCGTCGCGGGCCGCGAACGCGGTCGTCGCGGAGATGCGCAGGCTGCTTCAGCTGCCCACCACGGACCCGCCGCTTCTGATCGACGCGGATCTGCGTCCCGAAGGCAAGAGCGGCCCCGTGGTCCGCACGCTCGCCTCCTACGAGGCCTACTACCGGCGCTGGTCCCTGGTGTGGGAGAGCCAGGCGCTGCTGCGGGCGGAGCCGATGGCCGGCGACGCGGACCTGGGCAGGCGCTTCATCGATCTGATCGACCCCCTGCGCTATCCGGCAGAGGGGCTCGGTGACGACGCGATCCGCGAGATCCGCCGGCTGAAGGCCCGGATGGAGTCCGAACGACTCCCACGCGGCGCGGATCCCACGCTCCACACCAAGCTGGGCCGCGGCGGGCTGAGCGATGTGGAATGGACGGTCCAGCTGTTCCAGATGCGCCACGGCTGGGCGGAACCGGGCCTGCGGACGACCCGCACCCGCGAGGCGCTGGCGGCCACGCACGCGGCGGGCCTCATCTCCACGGAGGACGCGCAGATCCTGGACGAGGCCTGGGTGCTGGCGACCCGGGTGCGCAACGGCGTGATGCTGGTACGCGGCCGGGCAGGTGACACCTTCCCGTCGGACGGCCGCGAACTGGGCGCGGTGGGCCGGTACTTGGGATACGGCCCGGGGCGTGTCGGCGACATGCTGGACGACTACCGCCGGATCACGCGCAGAGCGCGCGCCGTGGTGGAGGAGCTGTTCTACGGCGCGTAGCGGTGCGCAGGCAGCGGGGCGCAGCAGGGTGCGCGCGGCGGCGTCAGGAGGTCAGGACAGCTGCCCGGAGCTGAACCGGGGGAGCGGCCGGCTGGTGCCGTCGCTCTTCTCCACCAGCCGCGGCAGCCGATGCGGCAGCGTCCGGTACCAGGCGTACGAGACGGTGAAGCCGAACGCCAGACACATCATGCCGCCCACCGCGTCCAGCCAGAAGTGGTTCGCCGTGGCCACGATGACGACCAGGGTCGCCGTCGGGTAGAGGATGCCGAGGATCTTCGCCCACGGCGCCGAGGCAACGGCGAAAATGATGAGACCGCACCAGAGCGACCAGCCGATGTGCATCGACGGCATCGCCGCGTACTGGTTCGACATGTTCTTGAGGTTGCCCGAGGCCATGGAACCCCAGGTGTGGTGGACCAGGACCGTGTCGACGAAGTCGTGGCCGTTCATCAACCGGGGCGGTGCGAGCGGGTACAGGTAATAGCCGACCAAAGCCACACCTGTCGTGGCGAAAAGGGCGGAACGGGCAGCCGCGTATCGGCCCGGATGCCACCGGTAGAGCCACACCAGTACGCCGATCGTCACAATGAAGTGCAGGGTGGCGTAGTAGTAGTTCATCGAAACGATCAGCCATGTCACCGAATTCACGGCGTGGTTGACCGTCTGCTCCACCGCGATGCCCAGCCACTGCTCGGCGTCCCAGATCCAGTCGGCGTTGCGCAGTGCCTGCGTCTTCTGCTCCGGCACGGCGTTGCGGACCAGCGAATATGTCCAGTAACTGACCGCGATCAGCAGGACTTCGAACCAGATCCGCGGGCGGCGGGGCGACCGTAGTGTGTGCAGCCGGATGCGCGCGGGCGCGTCGGCGGCCTCGTCCACCGTGGGTGACGGAGCAGCCGTCCGGCTTTCCATGGTCTTCACGGTCGTTTCACCCATAGGACGAGAGTCTGCCAGATGCCGTCCTCCGACCGGTCATCCCAGGGTTGGGTTGCCGACGCATCCGCTACCCCTTGCGGACGACTCACGTACGCCCGGCGGCTCCGGGTCCGGAAGCCGTTGAACCGCGAACCACCAGTTCGGGCATGAAAACGAACTCGCTGTGCGGGGCGGGGGTGCCGCCGATCTCCTCCAGGAGGGTGCGGACGGCCGCCTGACCCATGGCCTGCACCGGCTGCCGGATGGTGGTCAGCGGCGGGTCCGTGAACGCTATGAGCGGAGAGTCGTCGAAGCCCACCACGGATACATCCCGCGGCACCTTCAGACCCAGTCCACGGGCCGCCCGGATCGCGCCGAGCGCCATCATGTCGCTCGCGCAGACCACGGCGGTGCAGCCGAGCCCGATCAGGGCGCTTGCCGCGGCCTGACCGCCTTCCAGCGTGTAGAGGGAGTGCTGTATGAGCTCTTCGGACTCCTCGGGGGCGAGGCCGAGTTGATTCTCCATCGCCTGCTGGAAGCCCTCGATCTTCCGCAGCACGGGAACGAAGCGCTTCGGGCCGACCGCCAGGCCGATCCGGGTGTGGCCGAGCGAGGCGAGATGGGTCACCGCGAGGTGCATCGCGGCCCGGTCGTCGGGCGAGACGAAGGGGGCCTTCACCTTGGACGAGAAGCCGCCCAGCAGGACATAGGGGACACCCTGCCCGCGGAGCTGGTCGTAGCGCTGCATATCGGCCGTGGTGTCGGCGTGCAGGCCCGAGACGAAGATGATTCCGGAGACCCCGCGGTCCACCAGCATTTCGGTGAGCTCGTCCTCGGTGGAGCCGCCCGGGGTCTGGGTGGCCAGGACCGGGGTGTAGCCCTGCCGGGTCAGTGCCTGGCCGATGACCTGGGCGAGTGCCGGGAAGATCGGGTTGTCCAGCTCCGGCGTTATGAGGCCGACCAGGCCGGCGCTGCGCTGCCGCAGGCGCACGGGGCGCTCATATCCGAGCACGTCGAGCGCGGCGAGTACGGATTCGCGGGTTGCCGCGGCCACACCGGGCTTGCCGTTGAGCACGCGGCTGACTGTGGCTTCGCTGACCCCCGCCTGGGCTGCGATGTCGGCAAGCCGTGCGGTCACAGGATTGGACTGTACCGGTCGCACGTCAGATTGCCCACCACGCACAGCAATCAGCCGGAATACGGGCTGTGTCACCCGTCGGCTCCAAGGTCCCTGAGGAGAGCAGCAGCTGTCCCGGCAGGGGCAGTTCGATCACCGATCCGGTGGTGTTGAGGGTGCAGACCAGGCCCGGGCGGGACAGGGCGAGCAGCCCTTCGGGGCCCGGCAGCCACCGCATCGGGCCGCCCGGCAGCTCACGGCGGAGCGCCAGCGCCGAGCGGTAGAGCTCGAGCGTCGAGTGCGGGTCGCCGGTCTGGGCCGCCACGGACAGCTCCCGCCAGCTGTCCGGCTGGGGCAGCCAGCTGGATCCGGGGCCGAACCCGTACGGCGGCTCCTCGCCGGACCAGGGGATCGGTACGCGGCAGCCGTCGCGGAAGCCGTCCTGCCCCGCCGCGCGGAAGAAGGCGGGGTCCTGGCGCACCTCGCTCGGCAGATCGGTGACCTCGGGCAGTCCGAGCTCCTCGCCCTGGTAGATGTACGTCGAACCGGGCAGCGCGAGCATGAGCAGCGCGGCCGCGCGGGCCCGGCGCAGCCCCTGCTTCCCGCCGCCGTAGCGGGTGGTGTGGCGGACCACGTCGTGGTTGGAGAGCACCCAGGTGGTGGTGGCCCCCACCGATGCGGTGGCGGCCAGTGACTCGTCGATCACGCCGCGCATCGCCCCGGGATCCCAAGGGCACCGCAGGAACTGGAAGTTGAAGGCCTGGTGCAGCTCGTCGGGGCGTACGTACAGCGCGAGCCGGTCCGGGCTGGGGGCCCAGGCCTCGGCGACGCCGATCCGGTCGCCGGGGTAGGAGTCGAGGAGCCTGCGCCAGGAGCGGTGGATCTCGTGTACGCCGTCCTGGTCGAAGAAGGGCAGCTTCTGGGCGCCGATCAGCCTGGCCTGTTCCTTGTGGCCGATGTCCGGCAGGCCGGCCGCTTTGACCATGCCGTGCGCGACATCGATACGGAAGCCGTCGACGCCGAGGTCCAGCCAGAAGCGCAGCACCGACTCGAACTCCTTGTGCACCTCCTCGTTGTCCCAGTTGAGGTCGGGCTGCTCGGGTGCGAAGAGGTGGAGGAACCACGCACCGTCCGGAGTGCGGGTCCAGGCGGGGCCGCCGAAGACCGACTCCCAGTCGTTCGGCGGCAGCTCGCCGGCGGCGCCCTTGCCGGGCCGGAAGCAGTAGCGCCCGCGGGCCGCGCCCCCGTCGTGGTCCGCGAGCGCGGCCCGGAACCACGGGTGCTGGTCCGACGTGTGGTTCGGGACGATGTCCACGATCACCTTCAGGCCCAGCGCGTGGGCCGTGCGGACGAGATCGTCGGCGTCGGCGAGATCCCCGAAGAGCGGGTCCACCGCCCGGTAGTCGGCGACGTCGTAGCCGCCGTCGGCCTGTGGCGAGGCGTAGAAGGGCGTGATCCATACGGCGTCGATGCCCAGCTCTGCGAGATGGGGCAGACGCCGGGTGGCCCCGGGCAGATCTCCGACGCCGTCACCGTCACTGTCGGCGAAGGAGCGCACGTACACCTGGTAGATGACGGCATCGCGCCACCAGCCGTCATCCTCCGTGGAAGAGCTTGCAGGGCGCGGCCCCTGGGCTGCCGCGGGGCCGAGGAGGCCGACGGCGGAAGCGGGCTCGTGGGTCATGAAAGTCCCTCTCGTACGGTCCGGGAGCAGGGGGAGGACGTACAACTAACGAGGTCAACGTGGGTGCGGGCGCATGGTGACGGTGCCCGGGGGACAAAAATAACAGCCTTGCAAGAGCTTGCGAGGAGTGTCGCAGGGCTCTGCCCCGGGCGCCCTGGGGCAGCGGAAACAGCCGCCGTCAAGCGATCCAATGGCAACTCTCAGGACACGCGGATGTAACGATCCCCCGCTCTTGCAGAAAATTGCCGCAAGGTCTTTCCGCTCTCTTTCATCCTTGTTACGTTCCTGCCGAACCCGGCGCCGCGAGGGAGCGGTCGGCAGGGGGCCTGGTCGCCTCCGCCATCTCGGGCATCTCTGAAGGAGTTCACATGAGGCGTGGCATAGCGGCCACCGCGCTGGTAGCGGCACTGGCACTGGCAGCGACGGCATGCGGCGGGGACGACGGCGGCGACAAGGCCGCCGGCCCGGTCACCCTCACCTGGTGGGACACGTCGAACGCGACCAACGAGGCGCCGACGTACAAGGCGATGATCGCCGAGTTCGAAAAGGCGAACAAGGACATCAAGGTCAAGTACGTCAACGTCCCGTTCGACCAGGCGCAGAACAAGTTCCAGACCGCGGCCGGCAGCAAGGGTGCCCCCGACATCATCCGCGCCGAGGTCGGCTGGACCGCCTCCTGGGCCAAGTCGCAGTTCCTGGCCCCGCTCGACGGCACGGACGCGCTCAAGAACACCGGGGACATCACTCCCTCGCTCCTCAAGCAGGCTCAGTACCAGGGCAAGACCTACGGTGCCCCCTTCGTCACCGACTCCCTCGGCCTGATGTGGAACAAGGAAGTCCTGAAGAAGGCCGGCTACGACAAGGCGCCGGCCACCTGGGACGAGGTGAAGACCGTCGCCAAGGCGGTCAAGGAGAAGGCCGGCGTCGACGGCTTCACCCTCCGCGCCGACGCCTACTTCGAGCTGCCGTTCCTCTTCGGCGAGGGCACCGACATGGTCGACGCCGCCGGCAAGAAGATCACGGTCAACTCGCCCGAGGCCGTCAAGGCCGTGGACACGAGCAAGGCCCTGCTCGCCGCGCCGGGCGTCTCCAAGCTCGATGTGACCGCCGACTCCTACGCCCACATGATGGACGCGTTCAACACCGGCAAGGTCGCGATGATCGTCCAGGGCCCGTGGGAGCTGACGAACATCTACAAGGGCGCGGCCTTCAAGGACAAGGCCAACCTGGGCATCTCCAACGTCCCGGCCACCGGCTCCGGCAAGGCCGGCGCCCCGACGGGCGGTCACAACCTCTCCGTGTACGCCGGCTCCGACAAGGCGCACCAGGCCGCGGCCCAGAAGTTCGTCGGCTTCATGACCTCGGGTGAGACCCAGGCCAAGATCGCGCTGAAGAACGGCACGCTGCCGACCCGCACCTCCGCCTACACCGCCGAGGTCAAGGCCACCCCCGGCATCACCGAGTTCCAGGCGATCCTCGCCGGCTCCGCCCGGCCGCGTCCCGAGCTGCCCGAGTACAGCTCGCTCTTCGCCGACCTCGGCACCAACCTCACCGCGATCCTTCAGGGCAAGGTGAGCACCCAGAAGGGCCTGGACACCACCGCCGAGTCCTACAAGAAGCTGCTCAAGGACTTCTCCTAAGGCGGCCGCCGGCCGTCCGGACCGCCCCCGAACAGGGGCGGGCCGGACGGCCGCCCGTGGTGGTACGGCCGGGATCCCGGCCGTACCACCACGCCGTACACCCGCTCAAGAATCTGTCGTAAAGGTGTCGAAGATGACCGTCGCCGTCGAGGGCGGAAGCCGAAAGACCCAGCGTGGCGCCGGGCCGCGCCGCGGGCCGATGAGCCGTATCAGGCAGTCGTACAACCGGAATTGGTACGCCTGGGCGATGGTGGCCCCGGTGGTCGCGGTCATCGGCGTGCTGGTGCTCTACCCCCTGGTGCGCGGCATCTATCTGTCGCTGACCGATGCCAACAGCAACAACGTCGGCCGGACGATCGGCGTCAACGAGATCCCCGACAGCTTCTCGTGGGTGGGTTTCGACAACTATGCGGAGATCCTCTCCGGTGGCGACCATCAGTTCTGGCCCCACTTCATATGGACCATCGTCTGGACCGCCATCTGTGTGGCGCTGCACTACGGGATCGGCATGGGCCTCGCCCTGCTGCTCAATCGCAAGATCCGCGGCCGCACCTTCTACCGGATGGTCCTGATCCTGCCGTGGGCGGTGCCGACCTTTGTCACCGTCTTCGCCTGGCGGCTGATCCTCGCCGACGACGGCGGTGTCCTCAACATGGCTCTGGAATGGGCGCATCTGCCCACGCCGGCCTGGCTCAGTGAGCCTTTCTGGCAGAAGACCGCCGCCATCATGGTCAACACCTGGGTCGGCGTCCCCTTCATGATGGTCTCTCTGCTCGGCGGTCTGCAGTCGATCCCGCCCGAGCTCTACGAGGCCGCCGAGGTGGACGGCGCCACCCCCTGGCAGCGCTTCCGCCATGTGACGATTCCCGGCCTGCGCTCGGTGAGCAGCACGGTCGTCCTGCTCGGCGTCATCTGGACCTTCAACCAGTTCGTCGTCATCTTCCTGCTGTTCGGCAACAACTCGGGCACGGACGCCCAGATCCTCGTCACCTGGGCATACCGCCTCGGCTTCGGACAGGACCCGCGCGACTACGCCGGCTCCGCCGCGTACGGCGTCATCATCCTGTCGATGCTCATCGTCTTCGCCTCCTTCTACCGGCGATGGCTGGCCCGCAACGAGAAGGCCGTCTGACGGCCCGCCCAGGGCAACCGGGCAATCAGCACCAGCCATGACGAAAGAGAGGGCCAACCCCATGAGCACCACAGCAGATGTCCGGGTCGCGGGAGCGGCCGAGTCGGCCACCGCCGGCCCGCCCCGCAAGCGGGCCGCGGGCAGGCGCCAGTTGAAGCGCGGAGAGCGCCCCCGTTCCGTATCCCTGCTGATCCACGGCGCGCTGATCATCGCGAGCTTCATCGCGGCATTCCCGATCGGCTGGATCGCCTGGATCTCGCTCGGCCCGGACAAGACCGACTTCCTGCACCCCGGCGACATCGCCGACAAGATCAGCTTCGAGAACTACACGACGGTCCTGAACGACACCTCGTTCCTCCAGTGGTTCGTCAACTCGCTGATCGTCGCGCTCGGTACGTGCGTGCTGGGTGTCTTCATCGCCGCCAGCTCCGGCTACGCCGTCTCCCGGATGCGTTTCCCCGGACACCGGCAGCTCATGTGGACCTTCCTGGTCACCCAGATGTTCCCGGTCGCCATCCTGATGGTGCCGCTCTACAACATCCTGGCGAACCTGGGTCTGCTCGACACCTACTGGGCCCTGATCCTGGTCTACTGCACCACGGCCATCCCGTACTGCGCCTGGCTGCTCAAGGGGTACTTCGACACCATCCCGGCGGAGATCGACGAAGCCGGCCGGATCGACGGTCTCACTCCGTTCGGCACCTTCTACCGGCTGATCCTGCCGCTCGCCCGGCCGGGCATCGCGGTGGCCGCGTTCTACACCTTCCTCACCGCCTGGGCGGAGGTCGCCTACGCGTCGGTCTTCATGCTCAGCGAGGGCAAGTACACCCTCGCCATCGGCCTGACCACCTTCATCAGCGAGCACGACACCCAGTGGGACCTGATGGCCGCGACCTCCGTACTCATCGCCATCCCCGCGTCGCTGTTCTTCTACCTGGTCCAGCGCCATCTGGTCACCGGCCTCACCGCCGGTGCCGCCAAATCCTGACCCGTACGAACCCCGGCACCCGGCCCGGCCGGCCGGGTGCCCCGGTCTTGCCCCGAATCGCTGCACCGAGCCTCAGAGGGATCGAGAATGACCCAGTACCTGGCTGACGCCCATCGCGCCGACCTGCCCGCGGCTTCCGCGGACTGGTGGAGAGACGCCGTCATCTACCAGGTGTACCCGCGCAGCTTCGCCGACGGGAACGGCGACGGCATGGGCGACCTTCCGGGCATCCGCAGCAGACTGCCGTACCTCAGGGAACTCGGCGTCGACGCCGTGTGGCTGAGCCCCTTCTACGCCTCCCCGCAGGCCGACGCCGGCTACGACGTCGCCGACTACCGGGCCATCGACCCGATGTTCGGCACGCTGCTGGACGCCGACGCGCTGATCCGGGACGCGCACGACCTCGGGCTGCGCATCATCGTCGACCTGGTGCCCAATCACTCGTCGGACGCCCACGAGTGGTTCAAGCGCGCTCTGGAGGAGGGCCCGGGTTCCGCGCTGCGCGACCGCTACCACTTCCGTCCCGGCAAGGGTGATGACGGCGAACTCCCGCCCAATGACTGGGAGTCCATCTTCGGCGGCTCCGCGTGGACTCGTACCGAGAACCCCGACGGCACCCCCGGCGACTGGTATCTGCACCTCTTCGCCCCCGAGCAGCCCGACTTCAACTGGGAACACCCGGCCGTCGCGGACGAGTTCCGCTCGATCCTGCGCTTCTGGCTCGACATGGGCGTCGACGGCTTCCGGATCGACGTCGCCCACGGCCTGGTCAAGGCACCGGGTTTGCCCGACATCGGCGGCAGCGACCAGCTGAAACTGCTGGGGAACGATGTCATGCCCTTCTTCGACCAGGACGGCGTCCACGAGATCTACCGCGCCTGGCGCAAGATCCTCGACGAGTACCCGGGCGATCGCATCGCCGTGGCCGAGGCATGGACCCCCACCGTCGAGCGCACCGCCAACTACGTGCGCCCCGACGAGCTGCACCAGGCCTTCAACTTCCAGTACCTGGGCACCCATTGGGTCGCGGACGAGCTGCGCCGGGTGATCGACGAGTCGCTTGACGCCATGCGGCCCGTCGGCGCCCCGGCCACCTGGGTGCTCTCCAACCATGATGTGACCCGCCACGCCACCCGCTTCGCGGGCCCGCCGGCGGGGACCCAGATCCGTGAGGCCGGCGACCGGGAGCTGGGACTGCGACGCGCCCGCGCCGCCACCCTGCTGATGCTGGCGCTGCCCGGATCCGCCTATCTCTACCAGGGCGAGGAGCTCGGTCTTCCCGACGTCACCGACCTGCCCGACGAGGTCCGGCAGGACCCGGCCTTCGGACGCACGGAGGGGCAGGACGGCTTCCGCGACGGCTGCCGGGTGCCGATCCCGTGGACCACCGAGGGCTCGTCGTACGGCTTCGGCACGGGCGGCAGCTGGCTGCCCCAGCCGGACAGCTGGGCCGGGCTCAGCGTCGAGGCGCAGACCGGTGACCCGGACTCGACCCTGGAGCTGTACCGCAGTGCCCTCGCGGCCCGCCGCGCGCACCCGGCGCTGGGCACGGGCGACGCGGTCGAGTGGCTGGCGGCGCCCGAGGGCGTGCTCGCCTTCCGCCGGGAAGGCGGCTTCGTCTGCACCGTCAACACCACGGGCACGGCCGTACGGATACCGGCACCCGGCCGCGTACTGCTGGCCAGCAGCGCTGCTCGGACGGCCGAGGGCGAGGCCGAGCTGCCCGCGGACACCGCTGTGTGGTGGACGGTGTGACGATTCCCCCGGCGCGGGGCGGCGTCGTCCAGACCGGCACCGCCCCGCGGCTCGCGGACATCGCGGCTCAGGCCTCCGTCAGCGAGGCGACCGCGAGCCGGGTGATGAACGGCAAACCGGGCGTGGCGAGCGGCACCCGCCAGCGGGTGCTCGCGGCGCTCGACGTGCTCGGATACGAGAGGCCCGTACGGCTGCGGCAGCGCAGTGCCGGTCTCATCGGCCTGCTGACCCCCGAGCTCACCAACCCGATCTTCCCCGCGTTCGCCCAGGCCGTCGAACAGGTCCTGGCCGGGCACGGCTACACCCCGGTGCTCTGCACCCAGCTGCCGGGCGGCGCGACCGAGGACGAGCTGGTCGAACAGCTCCAGGAGAGCGGCGTCAACGGCATCGTCTTTCTGTCCGGACAGCACTCCGACACCTCGGCCGATCACACGCGGTACGCCGAACTCGTCGCCCGGGGAGTTCCGTTCGTCCTCATCAACGGGTACAGCGAGCACATCAGCGCGCCCTGCGTCTCCTGCGACGACCGGTCGGCGATGCGTATGGCTGTGCACCATCTGGCGGAGCTGGGGCACGAGAGGATCGGTCTGGCGATCGGTCCGGGCCGCTATGTGCCGGCCCACCGCAAGACCGAAGGCTTCCTGGACGGTCTCGCCTCCATCCTCGGTTACACCGACGCCGCTGCCGAACAACTGGTCCAGCGTTCCCTGTTCAGTGTCGAGGGCGGCCATGCGGCGGCCGGTGCGCTGCTGGACAAGGAGTGCACCGCCATCGTCTGCGGCAGCGACATGATGGCGCTCGGTGTAGTCCGGGCGGCCCGGGAGCGCGGCCTCGATGTGCCGTACGACCTCTCGGTGGTCGGGTTCGACGACTCGCAACTGGTGGCGTTCACGGATCCGCCGCTGACGACGATCCGCCAGCCGGTGAAGGCGATGGCGGCCGCGGCGGTCGGCGCGCTGCTGGAGGAGCTGCAGGGAAGTCCGGTACAGAGCACGGAGTATGTGTTCCAGCCGGAACTGGTGGTCCGGGGCACCACCGCGCAGGCGCGTCGGTAGACGCGTAATCCGGTGGACGCGTAACCGGACCGGCCGGCCGAGCGCGTGGGGACCGGAGCTGCCGGGCCCCCGGCCGGCCGGCCCGGAGCCATGGCTGAAAGTAGCACCACTGCAAGCCTTGCGTAAGGTCTTGCAGTTGGGAAACGGCAAGATTTCCGCAGTGCGACGAGAGTGTGTCCGAAGGGTTGACCCCGGACCAGGAGGCTCGTACGGTCGCGACCGCAATAACTTTCTGCTGCCTTGCAGCAAGAACTCTCAAAGGCCTTACGGGCACGGCGCGTTGCCGGACAAGGCTGCACCGTCACCCGCACCTCCCCCCATGCAGGAGGAAAAATGGCCGGCAAACCTCTGGCCGCGGCGCTCGCCCTTGTGGCGGGCGCCGCGGTGAGTGTGGTTGCACCGACGGGCGCCGCGCAGGCGGCCCCGCCGGGGGACAGGGACGTCACGGCTGTCCTTTTCGAGTGGAATTTCGCGTCGGTCGCGAAGGCGTGCACCGACACCCTGGGGCCGGCCGGCTACGGCTATGCCCAGGTCTCTCCGCCCCAGGAGCACATTCAGGGCGGGCAGTGGTGGACCTCGTACCAGCCCGTCAGCTACAGGATCGCCGGGCGGCTCGGCGACCGCACCGCGTTCCGGAGCATGGTGAGCACCTGCCACGCGGCGGGTGTGAAGGTCGTCGTCGACAGCGTGATCAACCACATGGCGTCCGCGTCCGGTACCGGCACCGGCGGCTCCTCGTACGACAAGTACAACTACCCGGGCACCTACTCCGGCGCCGACATGGACGACTGCCGGTCGAACATCACCAACTACGGCGACCGCGCCAACGTCCAGAACTGTGAACTCGTCGGGCTCGCCGACCTGGACACCGGCGAGGATTACGTGCGCGGCCGCATCGCCGCGTATCTGAACGACCTGCTCACCCTGGGCGTCGACGGCTTCCGTATCGACGCCGCGAAGCACATGCCCGCCACGGACCTCGCCAACATCAAGTCCAGGCTCAGCAATCCCGGCGTGTACTGGAAGCAGGAAGCGATCTACGGGGCCGGCGAGCCGGTCTCGCCCAGCGAGTACCTGGGGAACGGCGACGTCCAGGAGTTCCGGTACGCCCGTGACCTCAAGCGCGTCTTCAACAACGAGAACCTCGCCTATCTGAAGAACTACGGCGAGGGGTGGGGGTACATGGAGTCCGGCAAGTCCGGGGTCTTCGTGGACAACCACGACACCGAGCGCGGCGGCGACACCCTCAATTACAAGGACGGCGCCAACTACACCCTCGCGAATGTCTTCATGCTGGCGTGGCCGTACGGATCGCCGGACGTTCACTCCGGCTACGAGTGGTCGGACAAGGACGCGGGACCGCCCAACGGCGGGACGGTGAACGCCTGCTGGCAGGACGGCTGGAAGTGCCAGCACGCCTGGCCCGAGATCAAGTCCATGGTCGCCTTCCGCAATACGGCGCGCGGTCAGGGCGTCGTCAACTGGTGGGACAACGGCGGGGACCAGATCGCGTTCGGGCGGGGTTCGAAGGCGTACGTCGCCATCAACCACGAGTCGTCGTCACTCACCCGCACGTTCCAGACGTCGCTGCCCGCGGGTGGTTACTGCGATGTGCAGTCGGGCCGTCCGGTGACGGTCGGCGCCTCGGGCCAGTTCACGGCAACGCTGCCCCCGAACACGGCGGTGGCGCTCCACGCGGGAGCCCGCGCCTGCGGCTAGCCCTTGCCGGGGCGGGGCTCCTGTTGGGGCTCCGCCCCAAGCCCCGCGCCTCAATCGCCGGCGGGGCTTGATTTGGCACCGTCCGACCTGGGGCTCCGCCCCAGACCCCGCGCCTCAACCGTCGGCGGGGCTGAATTCCGCCGGACCGGCGGGAATTTCAGCCCGTCCGGCGATTGAGGACACGCCCGAAGGGCGTCCCCACCCAAGGAGAACCAACCGGTGACCACCACCCCCCGCGTCAGCGCGGCCGGCACCGCCATAGGCACCGCCGCCGCCCTCCTCGCGGCGCTCATAACCGCCGGGCCGGCCGCCGGCGCGCCAAGACCCCCCGCCCCGCCCTCGGACAAGGCGCTCGCCGCGCAGCCCGCGCGACATGATCTGACGCGGGAGCAGTTCTACTTCGTCCTCCCCGACCGGTTCGCCAACGGCGATACGGCCAACGACCGTGGCGGGCTCACCGGTTCGCGGCTGGAGACCGGGTACGACCCCACCGACAAGGGCTTCTACCAGGGCGGCGACCTCAAGGGTCTGACGAGCAAACTCGACTACATCAAGGGCCTGGGCACCACCGCCATCTGGATGGCGCCCATCTTCAAGAACCGGCCCGTCCAGGGCACCGGCAAGGACGCGTCCGCCGCGTACCACGGGTACTGGATCACCGACTTCACCCAGGTCGACCCGCACTTCGGCACCAACGCCGACCTCGAGAAGCTGATCGACAAGGCCCACTCCAAGGGCATGAAGGTCTTCTTCGACGTCATCACCAACCACACCGCCGACACCGTCGACTACGCGGAGAAGAAGTACGGCTACCGCCCCAAGGGCGCCTATCCGTATCTGGACAGCAGCGGCCGCCCGTTCGACGACCGGGCGGGGACCGGGAAGGTCGACGCCGGCTCCTTCCCGTACACGCCAAGGACCAGCGGGAAGAAGGTGCCCGCCTGGCTCAACGACCCGACGATGTACCACAACCGCGGCGACTCGACCTTCGCGGGCGAGAGCTCCGAGTACGGTGACTTCTCCGGTCTCGACGACCTGTGGACCGAGCGCCCCGAGGTCGTCAGGGGCATGGAGGAGATCTACGAGAAGTGGGTCCGCGACTTCGACATCGACGGCTTCCGCATCGACACCGTCAAGCACGTCGACATGGACTTCTGGACCCAGTGGGCCACGGCGCTCGACGCCTACGCCGCCAAGCGCGGCCGGGACGACTTCTTCATGTTCGGCGAGGTCTTCGCCGGGGACACGGCGATCACCTCGCCGTACGTCACGCGCGGCCGGCTCGACGCCACACTGGACTTCCCCTTCCAGGGGGCTGCCCGCGCCTACGCCTCGCAGGGCGCGTCCGCCGACCAGCTCGCCGGCGTCTTCGGGAACGACTACCGATACACCAGCGACAAGGCCAACGCCTATGAGCAGGTGACCTTCCTCGGCAACCACGACATGGGCCGTATCGGCACCTTCCTCAAGCAGGACAATCCGAAGGCGGGCGACGCCGAGCTGCTGAAGCGGGCGCGGCTCGCCAACGAGCTGATGTTCCTGTCCCGCGGAAATCCGGTGATCTACTACGGCGACGAGCAGGGCTTCACCGGCGCGGGCGGCGACAAGGACGCCCGCCAGAGCCTCTTCGCCTCCCAAACCGCGGACTATCTGGACGACGACCAGCTCGGCTCGGACCGTACACACGCGTCCGACGCGTACGACACCTCGCACCCCGTCTACCGGTCGATCGCCGCGCTGTCGAAGCTCACCAAGGAGCATCCGGCGCTGCGCGACGGTGTCCAGACGGAGCGGTACGCCAAGGACTCGGTGTACGCCTTCTCCCGCACCGACGCCAAAGCGCGCACCGGTTCCATCGAGTATCTCGTCGCCGTCAACAACGCGGACACCGCGAAGACCGTGACCATCCCGGCAGACGCCAAGGACTTCCGTACGCTGTACGGCGGCTCGGGCGCGGTGCACGCTGTCGACGGGAAGATCACCGTCACCGTGCCGGCGCTGTCATCCGTCGTGCTCCGGGCCACGAAGCCGCTCGCCGGGCCCGCCGCCAAGCCCACGCTCACCCTCAAGGCGCCGGCCGCCGGCGCCACCGGCACCGTCGAGATATCTGCCGACGTGAACGGCGGAGGCCTCAACCGCGTCGTCTTCGCCGCCCAGGCCGGCAACGGCAAGTGGCGCACCCTCGGCTCGGCCGACCACGCCCCGTACAAGGTCACTCAGTACCTCGATACGGCGGCCGGAACCCCCCTGCGCTACAAGGCGGTTGTGGTGGACAGCGCGGGCCGTACCGCCAGTGACCGGGCGGAGACGACCGCCGGCCAGGCCCCGCCGCCGGAGAAGCCGGTGGCTGTCGAACGCGACTACGCGGTCGTCCACTACCAGCGGCCCGACGGCGACTACGACGGCTGGCAGCTCAGCACAGGCACCCGGCGGACCGCCTTCACCGGCCGTGACGCGTACGGCGCCTTCGCCTGGATCAAGCTCGCCGAGGGCGTCACGACCGTCCCGTACACCGTCGAGAAGAACGGCACCGTGGACGGCCCGCAGCGCACCGTCGAACTGGCCCGCACCGGCCAGGTCTGGATCGCGCAGGGCAGGGAAGGCCAGTCGGACACCGCGCCCGACGGTGCCTACCCGCCGCAGGACAGGACGAAGGCCGTCCTCCACTACAACCGCGCCGACGGCGACTACGACGGCTGGGGTCTGCACACCTGGACCGGCGCCGCATCGCCCACGGACTGGTCCAAGCCGCTCCAGCCGGTGAGGAAGGACGCGTACGGAGTCACCTTCGAGGTGCCGCTCGCCGCCGGCGCGACCTCGCTCAGCTACATCCTCCACAAGGGCGACCAGAAGGACCTGCCGACCGACCAGTCCCTGGACCTCGCGACGTACACGAACGAGGTCTGGCTGCTCGCCGGGCAGCCGAAGTATCTGCTGCCGCAGACCGGCGGCGCGCCCTCGCTCGACCTCGCCAGGGCCGAGGCCCAGTGGATCGACCGGGACACCGTCGTCTGGAAGGTGAAGGCGAGCGA
Source organism: Streptomyces sp. NBC_01750 (assembly GCF_035918095.1). Classification (NCBI taxonomy): domain Bacteria; kingdom Bacillati; phylum Actinomycetota; class Actinomycetes; order Kitasatosporales; family Streptomycetaceae; genus Streptomyces; species Streptomyces sp. NBC_01750. The sequence continues at coordinate 2,621,469 of NZ_CP109137.1, read as the reverse complement.
TGCCACCAGTCAGCAGCTGGTGTACGCGGCGGACGGCGGTATCACCGTCAAGGACGGCGCACTGTCCGACGAGGGCCGGTGGCTGCGTCTCACCTCCGCCGCCCTGACCGACGCGCAGAAGGCGAAGTACCCGCACCTCAAGGACTATCCGGCGTTCACCGTCGACACGCGCGACCGGGACCGGGTCCGGCAGTCGCTGCGCGGCCAGCTCATCGCCACCCAGCGCGCGGCCAACGGCGCGCTGCTCGCCGCCACCGGCGTCCAGACGGCAGGGATCCTCGACGACCTGTACGCGGCCAAGGCCACCAAGGCCGCCCTCGGACCGGTCTTCGACCGCGGCCGCCCCACCCTCTCCCTCTGGGCTCCCACCGCTCACTCCGTCTCGCTCGAACTCGACGGCCGGACGGTCGCCATGCGACGGGACGAGGCGAGCGGCGTCTGGTCCGTCGCCGGCCCCAAGGGCTGGGCCGGAAAGCAGTACAGATACGCGGTGAAGGTCTGGGCGCCCGGCGTCCAGAAGCTCGTCACCAACAAGGTCACCGACCCGTACTCCACCGCCCTGACCACCGACTCGGCTCGCAGCCTCGTCATCGACCTCGCCGACCCGAAGCTCGCCCCGGCGGGGTGGACCGGTCTCAGGAAGCCGGCCGCGACACCGCTGCGCGACGCGCAGATCCAGGAGCTCCACATCCGCGACTTCTCGGTCGCGGACCGCACATCGAAGCACCCGGGCCAGTATCTGGCCTTCGCCGACCGTGACTCGCAGGGCATGAAGCATCTGCGCGCGCTCGCCGCCGCCGGTACCTCCTACGTCCACCTCCTGCCCGCCTTCGACATCGGCACCATCCCCGAGAAGAAGTCCGACCAGACCGTGCCCGACTGCGATGTGAAGGTGTACGCCCCGGACTCGGACGAGCAGCAGGCGTGCGTCGCGAAGGCCGCCGCCAAGGACGCCTACAACTGGGGCTACGACCCGCTGCACTACACCGTCCCGGAGGGCTCGTACGCCTCCGACCCGGAGGGCACCAGGCGTACGCTCGAGTTCCGGCAGATGGTGCAGTCCCTGAACTCCAGTGGCCTGCGCACCGTCATGGACGTCGTCTACAACCACACCGTGGCGAGCGGACAGGCCGACAAGTCCGTGCTCGACAAGATCGTGCCCGGCTACTATCAGCGGCTGCTCGCCGACGGCACAGTCGCCACCTCCACCTGCTGTGCGAACACCGCCCCCGAGAACGCCATGATGGGCAAGCTCGTCGTCGACTCGGTCGTCACCTGGGCCAAGGAGTACAAGGTCGACGGCTTCCGCTTCGACCTGATGGGCCACCACCCGAAGGCCAATATCCTCGCGGTGCGCGCGGCGCTCGACGCGCTGACGCCCGCGCGCGACGGCGTGGACGGAAAGAAGATCATCCTCTACGGCGAGGGCTGGAATTTCGGGGAGATCGCGGACGACGCCCGCTTCGTCCAGGCCACCCAGAAGAACATGGCAGGCACGGGGGTGGCGACCTTCTCCGACCGGGCCCGTGACGCGGTGCGCGGCGGCGGGCCCTTCGACGAGGACCCGCGCGTGCAGGGCTTCGCCTCCGGCCTCTACACCGACCCCAACTCCTCGGCCGCGAACGGAACTCCGGCCGAGCAGAAGGCCCGGCTGCTGCACTACCAGGACCTGATCAAGGTGGGTCTGACGGGCAATCTCGCCGCGTACTCCTTCACCGACAGCTCCGGCCGGAGTGTCAAGGGATCCGAGGTCGACTACAACGGCGCCCCGGCCGGGTACGCCGCCGCTCCCGGCGACGCCCTCGCCTACGCGGACGCCCACGACAACGAGTCGCTGTACGACGCCCTCGCCTTCAAGCTCCCGCCCGCCACGTCACCGGCGGACCGGGCCCGTATGCAGGTACTGGCGATGGCGACCGCGGCTCTCTCCCAGGGACCGGCGCTCTCACAGGCCGGGACCGACCTGCTCCGTTCCAAGTCGCTGGACCGCAATTCGTATGACAGCGGTGACTGGTTCAACGCGATCCACTGGGACTGCCGGGACGGCAACGGCTTCGGCCGCGGGCTGCCGCCGCAGGCCGACAACAAGACCAAGTGGCCCTATGCGAAACCGCTGTTGACGGCCGGCTCACTGACAGTGGGATGCCCGCAGATCAACGGCGCGTCGGCCGCCTACCGGGACCTCCTCACCATCCGCCGTACCGAGAAGGCTTTTGGTCTGAGCACGGCCGGTGAGGTGCAGTCCGCGGTTTCCTTCCCGCTCTCCGGCAAGGACGAGACCCCGGGAGTGATCACGATGAGGGCCGGCGATCTGGTCGTGGTCTTCAACGCCACACCGGAGCGGCAGACGCAGCGGGTCACGGCACTGGCCGGGAAGGCGTACGCGCTCCACCCGGTGCAGCTCGCGGGCGCGGATCCTATCACCAAGTCAGCTTCATACGAAGGGAGTTCTGGCACCTTCACCGTACCGGCGCGTAGCGTCGCCGTCTTCTCCCACAGTTGACCGCAGCGCGCTAGCGTGGTGGGCCGACTACGGAGCGGGGTTTCCTCCGTCCGAGGAGATGCGCGACATGAGCGAAGCCGACGGCGCCACTGTGCTGGTCGTCGACGACCTCGAGGCCAATCGCTACGCCATGGGCGCGGTACTGCGCCGGGCAGGTCACCGGGTGGTGCCCACCGCGAGCGCCGGCGACGCACTGATCGAGCTCGATACGAGACTCAGGTCGGGTGCGTTGCCGGACGCCGCGCTGGTCGACATCGGCCTGCCCGACATGAACGGCTTCGAGCTCTGCCGCCGGATCAAGGCTCACCCGGTGATCGCCGCGATGCCTGTGGTGCACTTCAGCGCCGCGGCGATCACCCCGCGCGACCGCAGCCGCGGTCTGGACGCGGGCGCCGACGCCTATTTGACGATCCCGGTGGAACCGGAGGAGATCGAAGCGGTGATCAGGGCCGCGCTGCGCGGGGCCCGCTCCCGCCACGACGCCGAGGCGCAGGCGAGCCGGCTGACCCGGCTCGCCGCCGCGATCACGGAGGTGCACTGCGCGCACGGCCCGCAGGAACTGGCCGATCTCGCCGCCGTCGCCACCGCCCGGCTCACCGCCGGCCCGGCGGCGGCCTTTGTCTTCGGCCCCGGGGACGCGCTGTACGCGGGCAGCCTGCGCTGCGACTTCCCGCCGGACTCCGGCGCCCGCACGGCCGTGGCCCAGCTGCTGCAGCGGTGCATGGCGGGCCGCTCGGGCGTACATCCCGTGACAGCGCCGGCGCCGCTGTGGCCGCCGGGATTCCTCGTCCCCGAAGTCAGCGGCGGCGCGGCCCTGTTGCTGGCCCGCAGCCGGGCGGACCAGCCGCCGGTCTGCCTGGCCCGCCCGGCCCGCGCCTCCGACGATCCGGACACGGCACACCTGCTCGGTCGGCTCGCCCAAGCCACGGCCCTCACCGCCGAGACGCTGCGCACCACCGCCGAGGAACGCCATGTGGCGCTGACCCTGCAGCGCAGCTTCCTGCCCCAGCGGCCGCCGGCGCTGCCCGGGGCCGACCTGGCTCTGCGCTATGTGCCCGCCTCCCGGAACGCCGAGATCGGCGGCGACTTCTATGTCGCACTCTCCACCCCCGCCGGACTGCTGGTCGGTGTCGGCGACGTCGTCGGCCACTCACTGGACGCGGCGACCGTGATGGTCGAACTGCGACACGCCCTGCGCGCGTACGCGACCGACGAGAGCGACCCTGCCGTTCTGCTGCGCCGCCTCGACCGGATGCTCCAGCGCTACCACCCGGAGGCCACGGCCACCGTCTGCCTGGCCCTGATCGACCCGCACACCGGCCGCGCCCGGATCGCGAACGCCGGCCATATCCGCCCGCTGGTCGTCACGGACGACGGAGAGGCGTCCTACCTGGCGGTCTCCGGCCCATTGCTCGGTCTCGAGCTGGATCATCCGCATCCGGCAGAGGTCCAACTGGCTCACGGTGAACGGCTGTTGATGGTCACCGACGGACTGATCGAGACCCGCGGCACGGACCTCACGGTCTCCCTCGAACGACTCCGCCGCGCCGCGGCGCACGCGCCGCAGGGCGTCGCCGCGCTCTGCGACGCCTTGCTGGACTGCTTCGGCACCCGCGAGGACGACGTCGCGCTGCTGGCCCTTCAGCTGACCGGGTTCAGCTGACCGGCCCCGATCGACCGGCTTCAGCTCACCAGCTTCTCCAGCAGGACCACTCCGTAGCGGCTGCCGTCCTTCCCCACCTTGCCCGGCTCCTCACCGGCGACGCGGTAGCCGGCAGCCTCGTAGTACGTCCGCAGCCCGGGATTGTTCGACAGGCAGTCCAGCCGTACGAACTCCCGCCCGGTATCGGCGATCCGCTGCTCCGCGTGCGCGAGCAGCAGCCGGCCGAACCCGGCCGGAGCCGTATCCCGGTCGATCATCAGCCGGTGTACGTACCCGGCCACGGGAGGCTGGATTCCCCAGGCGGCCTGGTCCTCCCACCACAGTTCGTACGCCCCGATCGTTACGCCGTCCCCGGTCTCCGCGATCCAGACCTCCCCCTCCTTCATCCAGTGCCCGAAGTGATCGGCGTCCTTGTCGCCGGGCTTCCACTGGGCGATGCCGTTGAGCTGCATCCAGCGGGCGGCCCCGTCGAAGAGAGCGACAAGGGTTTCCACATCGGTGTGGGCGGCGAGCCGGCAGATGATCTTCATCCCCGCATTATTGACGGGATCACGGAGGCCTGCGTAAGGGTGGAGTCCCGCAACTGCCCGACCGGGCCCCGACCGTGCCCCGACCATCCCTCGTCACCCGTGCTGGAGCGCCCGATGCCGCAGATCACCGTCGACGAATCCGCGAACCTGGAATCCACCGGCGAACCGAAGCGGGCCGAGGGCGTAGCGCCCGTCTGCGCCGAGGTGCGCGACCTGGAAGCGTCCTACCGCAGGCGCTGAGCGGGCACCTCGGGGAGCGAGGGCTTCAGCGTCATGAGCCGGCCGACCAGATCGCCGAACGGGCCGTCGGCCGGCTCGTCCACGAGTACGCGGATCAGGATGTCCGCCATCTCTTCGTCGTACGCCGCACTCACCGCACACAGCGCCGCGAAGTCGTGCACCAGCTGCAATTCCAGCTCGCCGCGCGGAATGCGCCGTCCGTCCAGCCAGATCAGCGCCGTCGACTCGGCGAGCGACACCCAGGACCGTACGACCAACTCCAGGCGGGGTGAGGGCGTATCGACCCCCAGATGGGTCAGGATCTGCTCGTACGCGGCCTGCCGCACATCATCGATCATGGCGTTCGTCGCCGACAGCGCATTCCTTGAGCAGGCTCCGCCCGCGGGGACCGCGGGACCGCCCCGCATCAGCGCCGAGAACCCGGCCCCGTGGTCGTCCACGAAGTCGAAGAACCGTCCCATGACCCGCAGCAGCCGCGCGCCGAGAGGCCCCTCGGGCGGCTCCCTGAACCGCCCGGCCAGCTCGTCGGCGGCCCGCCGCAGCGCGGCCTCGTACAGGCTCTGCTTGCCCGGGAAGTAGTGGTAGACGAGCGGCCGCGAGATACCGGCGGCCGCGGCGATCTCGTCGATCGACACATCGTCGGGCGAGCGGTGGCTGAACAGCTCCAGAGCCACCCGGATCAGCTGCTGCCTGCGCTCTTCGACGTCCATCCTGCGGCGTACCCCGGTCGTCATGCGAACACCCTAACGGGCGGCGAACGTACGTCGGGAAGATGGTCGGTGCGGCCCGAGTGGTCCGGACCGGCCTCGAGGGAGCCGGGGCCGCCCGCCGGCGGGAGCCGCTCAGTGCAGCGCGCCCACCCGACTGCCGTCCTCCAGGCGGCCGTTCAGCTCCGCCCGTGCACCCTCCTTCGCCGGTACCGCCAGCAGATGCCCCTTCGCGCTGCCGTCCACCCCACCGGAGGTGGCCAGCGAAGCGAACTGCTCGCTTCCCGCCGCCAGTACGAACCAGTGCCCGGCCCGCGACTTCCACAGCACACCCGCCAGCACCCGCGGATCCCGCACTCCGCAGGACGGCGTGTCCTCGGCCCGCGCCGCGATCGCGCCCGGCGCACCCGCCCGGGCCCCCGGCGCCTGGAACTGGGCCATGACCCGGCTCCCCGTACCCCGCCAGGTCTCCGCACGCGTGCACAGCCAGGCCGCCGTGCCGTTCGACTCGGGCAGCGACTGCTGCGCGTACTGCCACGAGTTGACGCTGCGCACACCGTGCACGCGCACCCCGGACAGCAGACAGCCCGTACGGGCCCACGCGGCGCGGGCCCCCTGACCGGTGACGTCCTTCGGGGCGGACGGCGGCCCCGAGGTGAGCCGGGCGGGGGTCAGTTCACCGAGGTCCGTCAGCAGCCGGTCGGCCGTGTCGTCGCGCAGCTCGAGCACGTCCCAGGACCGGCAGTCCCGCGCCTGCGCGGGGCTCGGCAGCGGACCGGTCACGCCGTCGGTACCCCGCTGGAGGGGACGCGGACTGCCCGCCGGGTCGAGCAGATCGCGTACGGACGTCTTCTGCACCCACGGAGCCGTCAGATAGCGGACACTGCCGTCGGTACGGCCTGCCACGAGCGCGCCCGAGGAGGCGGCGTCGGCGCCGTCCGTCCGCGCGAAGTCGAGCGCCACACCGCCGGTTCCGTCCTTCGGCTCGGCATAGCGGACCACCCGCAGCCCGTCGTGGAGCAGCACCACACGCGCCTGGTCGACCTCGCCCGCGTACAGCAGTTGCGGCGAGCCCATCGGCGGTCCCGGCGGAGTGCCGGGTGTCGCCGAGACCTGCACCGCGTTGCCGGGCCTGGCCCAGACCACGAGCGCGCGGCGCAGCAGCGCCTCGTCATCGGTGAGACCGCCGCGGGCCGGCCAGACGGAGAAGTCCGTACGGGAGGAGCGCTGCCACGCCGTGGCGGGGACCCGGGTCAGCAGCGCCGGGTCCAGGGCGGACTCGGCCGCGGGGTTACGCGCGTACGGGGGCGCGGCCGCACCGTCCCTGCCCCAGCCGTCGCCCGGCAGCCCGAGCAGCGCGCCGCACACCGCGAGGGCCGCGGCCGCCACCACGGCCGCCTTGACATGCTGGCGGCGGCGCATCAGATCGGTGGGGCGCGCCTGCAGAGAACACGGGTCGAACTCGGAGGACTCGAGAAGAGCGGCGGCGCCCTTTCCGCCGGTGCCCGTTCCCTCGGCGCCCCTGCTCTCCGTGCCCCCTCCCTCCGGGCCCACTCCCGCGGCCGGGTCCAGGCCGTCCGCCTCGGCCAGCGCGGCCTGCGGATCACCGACCCCGGCCGCGCCGAGGGCCTGCTGTACATCGGCGTCGGACAGCCCTTCCAGACCGCGCAGCACATAAGCGGCCCTCGCGGGCCCCGAAAGCGCGGAGAGCCACTGGTCCAGGGCGAGTTCATCGGCACCGCCCGAGCGCGGGAAGACCCGCAGACCCCACACGTGCGGCAGCAGCGGCGGGAGCTGCGAGCGCTTCGGCCAGGCCAGCCGCCGCAGCGGGAGTCCGGCGTCCAGGGCCTGGCGCAGCACCCTTCCCCGCACATACGCATATCCGGGGTCGGCGTCGCCCGGCGCCCGACGGGAGGCAGGGATCGCGGTGTCCATGGCGTCTGTGGCGCCCGCGGGAGCGGTGCGGCCGCGCGGCAGCGAGCGCTGCGCGAGGGCGTGCGCGGTCAGCACGCGGCGGTTGCGGCCGAGTGACGGCGGCAGTACGAGATACGCGATCCGTACGAGCCGGGGATAGTGCTCGACAAGGGCCGCCTCGGCCTGTTCGACCTCGACACGGCCGGCGGTGGGGGAGGGGGCGGGAGCGGGAGGGGTGACGACATCCTGTGGGCGCACGTTCAGCAGAACGAGCGAATCGTCTTACGGTCACCAGGCCCGGGAACTCAGCCGGTCGTTGTCAGTCGCTCCCGGATGCGTTCGATCGCCTCCGGCGGGACGCCGAGCCCTTCGCGTACGTACCTCTCCATCGTGCCGTGGCGGGCAGCGACCTCGTCCAGCGCCGCCGCCAGATACTCCGGGAAGACACCGATGACCGCGAGGGCGATCTCCGGGTCGCCGCCCTGCGCGGTGAAACCCTCCACCAATGAGGCGAAAGCCTGCCGTACCGCCGTATTGACGGAGAGGTACTCCGCCTCGACGGTCTCCGGGGTCGCGCCGAGGAGGGTGAGCAGGATCGTCGTCGCCCAGCCGGTGCGGTCCTTGCCCGCCGTGCAGTGGAAGAGCAGCGGTCCCGCGCCTTCCTCGGCCAGTTCGCCGAGAAAGGCGCCGTAGGCGTGCCGCGCGGAGTCACTGCCGACGAAGGCGCGGTAGGTGCGCGCGAAGAGCTCCTGCGCACGGCCGCCGCCCAACTCCCGCTCGGCGAAGGCCGGATCGCTCAGCACCTGCTTGAGCTGGGCCGCGGCCGGCGTCCGGCCGAAGGCCACCTGGTCGGCGAAGACGTCGGCGAGCAGAAGCCGCCCGCCCGCGGGGACGCGGTCGGGGCGGGAGCGGCGTTCGGCCTCGGTGCGGAAGTCGACGACCGTACGGATCCCCAGCGCGGCGACGACCGGATCGGCGGCGGCGTCGAACCGGTCTAGCATCCCCGAGCGGAAGGCGAGGCCGGAGCGTACGGAACCGCCGCCGGCCAGCGCGATGGAGCCGAGGTCGCGGAGATTGGCGACGGTGTGGGCGGGGATCGCGGTCATCGCGGGAAGGCTCCCTGACTGATCGTGCGGGTCGATATCTACCGAATAGCCGTGCTCTGTGCGGAACGGTAGTCGACGGTCGGGCCACCGGCGCGGCACCGGCTGTGCCGGTGCTGCCCGCAGCGGATCACCCCGCGGTGACCGACCAGCCGCTGAAGTGCACCGTGCCCCTGACCCCGCTGCCACCGCCGGCCGCGCTCATGAAGAGCCCCACGTCCTGGACCGCGGCGGACCCAGGCACGGAGACGGTGGCGACCGTGCGCCAGGTGGCACCGCCGTCCGTGGAGCAGGCACCGGTGAAGGAGACCCCGGCGTCGCGGGTGAGCCGCAGCAGCACCGGAGCCTTGATACCGGTGATGCGCCGGTATGTGTCCAGGGTGCCGTCGGCGTTGGTGTCGTACGAGAGCACGATGCCCTGGCCGGGAGTCGCGGCCAGATTCAGGAATCCGGTGTCTTGCGGTTTCGCCAGACTGTTGCGTACGACAATGCCGGACCGGGCCCAACTGCTGGTGTTCTCCTGGGAGTCCACCCGCAGGACCACGCTCGCGCCTTCGGTGAGCGCGCCTTCCCGGTAGGCGGCGCCGAACTGCGTGGTGCCCCTCCACAGGTCGTTGCCCGCGCCATTGATCGCGAAGCGGTCGCCGACCTGCCCGAAGACTGCCGCATTGCTGGTGCAGGTGCGCCACTCGGGATCCAGCGGCGCCGCCAGGTGCAGCTTGCCCTTCTGCGTGACGGCCACCCGCTCCTCGCCACGCGGTCCGTACTGCGTGCGCAGCCCGTAGTCCATGGCGACCAGTGGCTCGGTGAGCGGTTCGGGGGGCGCCGTCACCCGCCAGGAGACCGTGCCGGTGCCGCCGGCGGGCACGCTCTTCAGGAAGGTCGCGCCCTGCGGCTCGGCGGCCGGGCCGGTCAGGGCGAGGTCGACGCGGCCGGTGGGGCGCAGCCCGTTGAAGTTGCGGAAGGCCGCGGCGACAGTGCCTGTGCTGCCGGGGGTGAAGGCCGGCGGGTCCGCGCTGACGGCGACGAAGCCCTGGTACGGGGCGGTGGCGAGCGTGTCGTACACGCGCTGGGCGGTGCGGTACGCGTCGCCCGTCTCCCGCACCGGATAGGCGCGCCGGTCCTTCGTCCACGCCTCCTCCGCCGGATACCAGTCGAAGGACCTGGGGGCGCGGCCCTCGGTCATCGCCGCGGCCTGCTCCTCCAGATACGCCTCCCACTGCGGCACATGGACGTCGTTGATCAGCCCGTGCCAGTCGCGGTTGGCGTAGTTGCTGAGCTGGTTGGCGGCGGTCCGGTCCGCCCAGGTGGTGATCAGCACACGGGCGGTGCGCTCCAGCTCCACCGCCTCGGCCGGACCGGTGGCCAGCCGCTTGGCATCCTCCAGCCAGGGACCGAGCAGGAACGAGCGATGGCAGCCGGCCATGGTGTCGCTCAGCCGCATCAGCTTCAGCCAGAGCGCGGACAGGGCACGGAAGGTGTCCACGTCCTTGTCCAGGTAGGCGGCGCGCAGCGGGAGCTGGAGCGTGCGCGAGCGGTTGGCGAGCGCCTGGCGGGCCAGATCGGTCACGTCGTGGCGGTACGCGTCACAGTCGCGCAGCGAATGCCGTACGTCCAGCAGCGCGGCGAAGGCCCGGTCGAACCCGGCCGGGTCGAAGGCGGTGCCGATGGAGGAGGTCATGCTGGGCCGACGGCAGAACAGTGAGTCGTACGGGCGGCCGTCGGTGCTGGTCAACTTGTACGCGGTCGCGGCGAGCGCGGCGAAGGCCGTGCGCGCGGAGCGGTCCTCGCCGCCGTAGCGGATGTCGGCGTACTGCGCGAACCACGCGTCGCGGTCGATCTGCTCCTCGCGCCAAGCGAGCTCGCTGAACAGCTCCAGGGCCGCGGGATCGCGCTCGGCCGCCTCCGGCATGTACGCGGTGCCGGCCAGCGCGCTGCCCGGCTTGTCCCGCCAGGCGGTGAACTTCGCGGTCCACCGGTCGGTGTTCGCGCCGATCGTCGTACGCCCGCCGAAGTTGGGGATGGTGCCGAAGGCGTACGGCGCGCCGCCCCACTCCGTCTCCCGGTCGGTGACCGTGTCCAGGTCGGAGAGGCCGTCGACGATCAGCACCCGGTCGGTATCGATCGCGTCGAGCAGCGCGGGCCGCGGATTGGACTGCCAGCCGAGGATCACCCAGGTCGCGCCGGGACGGGCGGTCCGGAGCGACTTCTCGACGGCACGGGCGGCGTCGGCCACCGGGACGTCCCCGGCGGTGCCGCCCTCGTGCAGCAGATCCATCTTGAAGTGGCCGGCCTCGCCGAAGAGTTCCGACTGGTGCCGGTAGAAGGCCGCGGCGACGTCGCTGAAGCTCGCGGTGCGGGGGTCGAGCCAGTCGGGGCGGCGCCTGCCGTTCCAGGTGCCCTGCGGGACGACGCGGGCGCCGGGGTTGCGGGCGACGAAGCCGTCCGGGACCGTTCCGAAGTAGCCGGGCAGGACGGGGTGCATACCGAGTTCACGCATCCGGTCGGTGATCTGTCGGCCGAGGCCGGCGCGTCTCTCGATGAGTGCGGGGCTGAGCGGGCCGCCGTACTCGCTCATGTTCTGCAGCAGCCACCACGGCTGGTGGGAGGGCGCGGGGAGCCAGGTGCGGGCCTCCGTGTCCGTGTACCCGAAGTCCTGCAGGAGCCGGTGGTAGACGGCCTCCTGGCCGGGGGTGACCAGGACCTCGTTGCAGCCGTGCAGGGCGAGGACATCGAGCAGCCGCTCCCAGCGGGCCCAGTCGGCGTACGGGGCGGTGTAGCCGTCGTGCGTGTCGTTGCACGCGAACCGGTGCGGGACGGTCGCCGAGCGTTCGAGCGCGTCACGGGGCGCGGGCAGCAGTCCGGGCAGATCGAGCTGGCTGCCGGACCAGGAGATGTGCGCCCGGCAGGTGTACTTGAGGTACCAGTGGACTCCGGTGAGCAGCACGGCGGGACTGGTGCCCGCGACCTCGATACGGCCGGTGGAGCCGGTGACACGGAAGCGCTCGGGGCCTTCGAGAGCCCGTAGCCGGAACTGGCGGGCGTGGCGGGGAAGCAGCCGCTGGAGTGCCGCGTGGGCGGGTGTCGTGGAGAACGCCGGGGCCGGGGCCGGGACGGCGGCTCCGGCGGCGGCCGCGGGCGTGTGCCCGGCTAACGCCGCGCCGATGCCGATCGCTCCTGCGGTGCCCAGCAGAGTACGTCTCGACAGCTCGTTCATCAGCGCTCCTCCATGTTGCTCGAGTGACAACAGGTGCGTGCGTGTCGCGCAGGTTACCCGGCGTTCGGCTACCCGACAGGAGGGCGAGAGGGCACGATGGCCGGATGAGTACGAGTACGAACACCGGCGCGAGGCGGACGGCCCGGGCAGCACTGGCAGTTCTGGTGCTGACCCTTACCGCGGCCTGCGGAGCGGGCGATGACGGCGACGGGCGTGGCGGCGGCGACAAGAGTCCCGAACCTCCGAAGACGGCGACGGGCAGCCTTGAGCAGCTGGCGGCGAAGGCCGAGTGCAAACCGAACATCCAGACGGATGCGGCCGAGCTCCGGCAGGCCAACTGCACCACGGGTGACGGAAAGTATGTGCTGGCCACCTTTGCCACCGACCGCGGCCAGCGCGAATGGATCAACGAGGCCAACGACTACGGCGGCACGTATCTCGTCGGCAGGAAGTGGGTCGCGGTCGGCGACGCGAAGGTGGTCACAGCGCTGCGCGGCCGGCTCGGTGGATCGGTGGAGACCGGCTCGCAGCACCACTCGGGGAGCAGCGGTGACAGTGGGGAGAGCCAGGGGGGCCACTCGGGGCACCACGGGAGCTGACCGCGCAGGTACTTGGTGGGGGGCCGACCACAGCGGAGCGGCCCCCCAGCCAGGGGGGCCGCTCCGTCCGGGTCAGTGGATCACGTGCACTTCTTGCCGCCGTTGATGCAGTTCACCACCTTGTTCATCAGGTTGTCGTCGAAGACGTTGATGAAGTCACCGTGGTCGGTGACCGGCTTGTGCAGCTGCTCCGGGAAGGAGTCGACCGCGAAGCCGGGGCCCGGCGGGACGTCGTACACGATCCGCTGGACCAGCTGCGGGATCGCCTTGAACCCGTTTCCGCAGTTGCCGTTGTTGTCCGCGAAGGCCACATGGGTGCGGTGATTCGCACTGTCGGTGTTCTGGCCGTCCCAGCAGCTCTGGAACTTGAACGAGCGCACCACCTGGCTGCCCTCGGGGCAGATCGGGTACTTGTCCTTCAGCTGACGGTCCTCGAATCCGGTGCAGCTCCAGGACGCATTCGCGTTCGCATCGCCGTTGGTGAATGCCTTGGCGTCACCGGTGATGATCCGCAGGAAACGAGGCATTGCGGTGACCTTGCTCACCGGATTGCCGACGAAATTCAGCGTGACCTGGGACGGAGTCTGGATCTCTCCGATGTTCTGGTCCTTGCCACCGCCGTCCGCCTGGGCGTCGTTCTCGTCCTGCCCGTTCTGCAGTCGCAGTACAGGCCAGTAGTACGTGGACTTGTCGCCCTGGTTCTGGCAACTGGTGTCACCGTTTGCGAGGTCGTCGTCACTGGCGAATGCGTCATTGGCCTGGTTGCCGACGTAATCGTGCATATGGTGCGCGCCATTGCTCACACCAGGGGCGACGATGACATTGTCCGGATTGAACTTGCCGTTCTCGTTCTTTCCGCACTCGGTGACGAAGGATCCCTTGGAGCCGCCCTGCTGCTGCTGGGGCTGGGCGACGTTCGGCTGGACCGACTGGATGTCTACGAAGTCGGCGGCCTCGGGGCCGTTGCCCTGTGCGCCGCCGTTCCCCTGGCCATCGCCCTGACCCTGGCCATTGCCCTGGTCACCGCCCTGACCGTTGTCCTGGCCGCCATTCTGGTCACCATTCTGACCACCGTCCTGGCCGGTGTCACCCTGCCCGGCGCCGTCGTTCCCGTCGGCCTGGCCGCCTGCGTCACCCTGGCCGTCGTCCTGCCCGTTGGGGTCGTCGGCCTGAAGCGAGCAATCGGCGAGGTCTTCCATGCCCTGCGGACGCTGGGCGTTCCGGCCGATGGCCGTGGCAATCCGGTCGATGCTCGCCCGCCGCTTGTCCCTGAGGGGATTCAGGATGGCGTTCTTGCCGAATTGGGGATCGCTCTCGACCTGCTGCTTCTGGTCGGCGAATCTCTTGTACGCGTCGGTGATCTGGCTGTCCATCTTGGCCAGCTCACCGTCGACTTCCTGGCGTGCCTGGGGCGGCACGTCCGGGAGGTCGTTCGCGACTTCGGGGCAGTCGATGGTGGACACCTGCTGCCCCTGCCCGGCTTTCTTGGTCCACTCGGAGCCCTGACCGGAATGGTTTTCGCCCGCGGATGCATACACATTGACCGCGACCAGCCCACCCCCGCCCAGGATCAATGCGGCGGAGGCGACGATCGCCCTGTTCGCCAGCGTCGAGCGTTTTCTCGTTGCGTGTCCCATGGAACTCCTCTGCTTCGTCGCCGGGTGTGGGTTAGGGGGGTACCGGCTGAGGGAGAAGCGCGTCGTTCCATACGGGTGTGGCTCATGGGGTGTTCAAGCCGCGTGGTTCCGGATCGGGAATTCGTAGAATTCTCCATCAGCAAAACCGTCGTATTGCGCTGAAGTCGGACGCGCCCGCGGATGGCAGGATGGGGCCCATGACCGAGATCCAGACTCCCCGACTCCTCCTCCGCCGCTGGCACGAGGACGACCTTGCCCCGATGGCCGAGATCAACGCGGACCCGGAGGTCATGGAGTGGATCGGCGACGGCTCGGTCCGCGATCTCGAGCAGACCGCCGAGGACATCGAGCGATGGGAGGAGGAGTGGGACGAGGAGGGCTTCGGCCTCTTCGCCGTCGAGCTCCTCGCCTCGGGCGAACTGGCAGGCTTCGTGGGCCTGTCCGTCCCTGAGTTCCTGCCGGAGGTGCTGCCCGTGGTGGAGATCGGCTGGCGGCTCGGCCGCCAGTTCTGGGGCCAGGGGTACGCCTCCGAAGCCGCCCACGCCTCACTGGAGTTCGCGCTCCAGGACCGCGGCCTGGACCGCGTGGTCAGCATCGCGCGGACCGGCCACGAGGCATCGGAGAATGTGATCCGCAAGCTCGGCATGGAGCTGGTGCGCCAGACGACGCACCCGCAGTACGGCTTCCCGCTGAGCGTCTATGCGATCGACCTCACGGAGTACGAGGCCTGAGGGCCGCCCCGCGTTTCAGAAGTGGTGCCGTCCGCCCGCCGGGCTGGGGGCCCCGGACGAAGTCCGGGGGAGGGACTTCTCGAAAACGCTGCGGATCACTGCAACTGGCCGCGGTCCAGATACGCCAGAACCGCCAGCACCCGGCGGTTGTCGTCGTCCGACACCGGCAGATCCAGCTTCCCGAAGATGTTCGAGGTGTGCTTGGCCACCGCCCGCTCCGTGACCACCAGCTGCCCCGCGATCGCGGCATTGGAACGGCCTTGCGCCATCAGCTCCATGACCTCCAGCTCGCGCGGGGTCAGTCCGCCCATCGGCTTGTCCTGCGCCCGCCGCGAGAGCAGCTGCGAGATCACCTGCGGATCCATCGCCGTACCGCCGGCGGCCACCCGCCGTACCGCGTCGATGAACTGCTCCGCGTCGAAGACGCGGTCCTTGAGGAGATAGCCGACCCCGCCGTTTCCGTCCGCCAGCAGCTCACGCGCGTACAACTGCTCCACATGCTGGGAGAGCACGAGCACCGGCAGCCCGGGTCTGGCCCGCCGCGCCGCCAGGGCGCACTGCAGACCCTCGTCCGTGTGCGACGGCGGGAGCCGGACATCGACGACGGCGACGTCCGGCTCCAGCTCCGCGAGCGCTTTGGTGAGTTCGGGCCCGCTCTCCACGGCGGCCAGGATCTCGAAGTCGTAAGCCTCGAGCATGCGGACCAGGCCGTCACGCAACAGGAACAGATCTTCGGCCAGGACAACGCGCAAGGGGGGCTCCATCTTCAGGGTTGTCGGCTGCGGTGCCGCTCGCCGGACTGCGGCCGGCCGGCATGCCGTCGCACGTCAATGATCCGCGCCCGCTAGGACAACTCGCAAGGGATCTCCATGGTGACCATGGTGGGACCGCCTGCGGGACTGCTGACGGCCAGGACGCCGTCAAATGTGCCGAGCCGGCGTTCGATACCGCTCAGGCCGGAGCCGGTTCCGATGGTGGCGCCGCCCCTGCCGTTGTCGGTGACCGCGATACGCAGCGAGCCGCCCGAGTGGCTGACGTCGACCCAGAACCGTTCCGCGCCCGAGTGCTTGACCGCGTTGGTGAGAGCCTCGCTGACCGCGAAGTACGCCGCCGACTCGACCGGCGCGTCCACCCGGCCGGACAGCTCCACGTCCACCTCGGTCATGACCGGCAGCCGCAGCGCCAGGGCCTTGACCGCGTCGCCGAGGCCCCGTTCCGCCAGCACGGGCGGGTGGATGCCGCGGACCAGGTCGCGCAGTTCGGTCAGCGCCTCGGCGGAGGACTTGCGGGCGCTGGAGATGAGCTCCTTGGCCTGCGCCGGATCCTTTTCGATGAGCGCCTCGATGGCGCCCAGGTTCATTCCCATGGCGACCAGCCGGGCCTGTGCTCCGTCGTGCAGATCCCGCTCGATACGGCGCAGTTCGGCTGCCGAGGTGTCCAGGGCGTCGTGACGGGTCTCGGTGAGGCGGTCGATGCGCTGCTCGAGCTCGAGGTCGAGGTTCGGGGCGAGCATGGCGCGGGTGAGCCTGAAATGGGTGCGGATCAGCAGCCCGCCGGCGTTCATGGCGACGGTCAGCCAGACCAGACCGAGCAGCGCGGCCAGACCGGCCGTGCCCCAGCCGGTGACCGGGACGAACGAGTACCAGTAGGTGCCGCTCGCACTGACGATCGGCTGCCACAGCCCGGCCGGCAGCAGCAGCCCGAAGACGCCCTCCAGCACCAGCGCAGGAGGGAAGATCGCGACGACGGCCCCCGCCGTCATGTCCACCACCAGCCACTGCATATCGCGCCACGTCGCAGGGTCTTTCAGCATCAGCGTGCAGCGCTCGACCCGGCCGGTGATGCCGGTGCGCATATCGCGGGGGAAGGGGCGGTACGGGAGGGGGATGCGTACCGAGGACCACTGGGCAGCCAGCAGCCGCCGCCTGTTGGCGTGGGCCCGCACCAGGTGCAGAACGGCGGGTGTGGTGAAGACACCCACACCGATCGGGACGAGCGTGATGGAGACCACCGCCAGGACGAAGACCGTGACCGAGCCGACCAGCGCCATCAGTGCCAGCGCAAGTCCCTGTGCGCCGGCCAGCACCGCGGCACGTGCCTTCGTCGCGTTCATCGGATTCCCCTCGTTGTCCGTTCCCGGACACCAGTGTGGCCGGTGCCGGTTTGTCACGGCACTGGGCCCGGACACCAACTGGGGGTGTACCTGGCACCACCCCCCTGTACTCGCCTTTCGTCTCCGCGGAAGGGGGCCTTGACGGCTGGGACGGCGGGGCGCGGATTTCTAGGGTCGTACTCGACTCATCCGGCGCTTACCAATGGGGGAGAAACGCCATGCGGCGTAACCTCGCGACACGTATCGGTGTGTGGAGCGCACACCACCGCAAAACGGCGATCATCGGCTGGCTGCTCTTCGTCGTCCTGGCCACGGCCGTCGGCGGGGCGTCGGGCATGGTCGAGATGTCCCAGTCCGAGCAGAACACCGGCGACTCCGCACGAGCCCAGAAGATCCTCGACGACGCCGGCCTGGTTCAGCCGGCCGGCGAGCTGGTCCTGGTCAGCAGCGGGACGGCCGGCGGCTGGAAGGACGCGGCGCGCGAGCTGGCCGTGGCCATCGAGAAGACGGGCGAGGCACAGAAGATCGAGGCTCCGCTCGCCTCCGAGAACGGCAGGGAAGCGCTGATCCGCTTCCAGATCAAGGGCGACTCGAAGACGGCGGCGGACCGTGTGCAGCCCGTGCTCGACGCCGTACGGGACACGGACAAGGCCCAACAGGGCGTCGAGATCCATCAGTTCGGGCAGGCCAGCTCGGAGAAGTGGCTGGGCGATCTGCTCGCCGAGGACTTCCAGAAGGCCGAGTTCACCGCCGTACCGCTGGCGCTCGGCATTCTGCTCGTAGCCTTCGGGGCCGTCGTCGCGGCGCTGCTGCCGGTCGTTCTCGCGCTGACCGCGTGCATGGCGGCCTTCGGCCTGCTCTCGCTGGCCAGTCACCAGTTGCACCTCTTCCAGACCACCTACTCCGTGATGTTCCTGATGGGGCTGGCGGTCGGCGTCGACTACTGCCTCTTCTATCTGCGGCGCGAGCGTGACGAGCGGGCCGCCGGGCACGACGCCGAGACCGCGCTGCGGATCGCTGCCGCGACCAGCGGGCGGGCCGTCCTCGTCTCCGGTGTGACCGTGATGCTGGCGATGGCCGGGATGTTCCTGTCCGGGCTGATGCTCTTCAAGGGCTTCGCGCTGGCCACGATCATCGTTGTCTTCATCGCGATGCTCGGCTCGGTGACGGTGCTGCCGGCGCTGCTGTCCTGGCTCGGGGCCCGGATCGACGCGGGACGGATTCCGTTCCTGAACCGGCGCGGCAAGAAGGGCGCGCACGAGAGCGGCGCGGTGGCGGGCGCGGTACTCGGGCCCGTACTGGCCAGGCCGAAGCTGTTCGCGTTCGGCGCGGTCGCCGTGCTGCTGGTGCTCGCGGCGCCCGCGCTGGGCATGAAGACCGAACAGCTCGGGATGGAGAAGCAGTTCGGCTCCGACGCCGCCCTGACCGTCGCGTACAAGAAGATCACCGAGGCGTTCCCCGGCGGTCCGGAGCCGGCACGGGTGGTCGTGAAGGCCGACGACATCGACTCCGAGCGGATGCGGGGTGCGCTCGCGAAGTTCGACGCGACGACCGACAAAGTGACGGTGCACAAGGCGCGGAACATCGCGGAGATCGAGGTGGCGCTGGCCGGCAACGGCAGCGACGACCGCTCCAAGAACGCGCTGGCGGACCTGCGCGAGAAGCGGGTGCCCGCGGCGTTCGCCGGGACCGGGGCGCAGGTGCATGTGGGCGGCGAGCTGGCGGGGTCCGTCGACTTCAACGACCAGCTGAAGCGCGGCATCGTGCCGGTCTTCGCGTTCATCGCGGCGGTGACGTTCCTGCTGATGCTGTTCTGCTTCCGGTCGTACGTCATCGCGCTGACGTCGATCCTGCTCAACCTGCTCTCGGTGGCGGCCGCGTACGGCGTCATGGTCGCCGTCTTCCAGTACGGCTGGGGGGCGTCGGCGCTCGGTGCGGAGTCGGTGGGCGCCATCGAGGGCTGGCTGCCGCTGTTCGTCCTGGTGGTGCTGTTCGGTCTGTCGATGGACTACCACGTATTCGTGGTGTCGCGGATCCGCGAAGCGCGTGACAGCGGGAAGGACACGCGCGCGGCGATCAGCGAGGGCATCCGCCGCACGGCGGGCGCGGTGACGGGCGCGGCGGCGATCATGGTGGCGGTGTTCGCGGTCTTCGGAACGCTGTCCATGCAGGACATGCAGCAGATGGGCGTGGGCCTGGCGGTGGCGGTGCTGCTGGACGCGACGATCGTACGGATGGTCCTGCTGCCGTCGGTGATGGCGCTGCTGGGCGAGCGGAACTGGCGCACGCCGAGGGGTCTGAGGTGGCTGCCGCAGCTGGAACACGGCGAGTCGGACGTGCGGCCGGCGCCGCAGGGCCGCCGGCCGGCACCGGTGAGCGCGGGCCGCTAGGGGCGTGTGGAAGAAGTCCGTCCCCCTGGACTTCGTCCGGGGGGACCCCCCAGCCCCGGGGCAGGTGACGACACCGAAACAGGCCCGCGCCGGAGGCGCGGGCCTGTCGGGCCGGGTGACGGCGTCCCCCCGCCCCCTCGGTTGCGGCGGCTTCGCGCCGCGGTGCCCGGCGAACCGCTTCGGACGGCGGGACCGTCGCCCGGCGTGACCCGGTCGGGCCGCACCCGCTCGCCGGCGATGCGGGCCTGTGCCTCAACTGCCGTGACAGGCCTGTCCGCAGGCCGATCCCCCAGACTGATCCCCCGACCGATCCGCAGGCCGATCCGCAGGCCGTCCGTCCGGCGGATCCTCAGCGGATTCGTGCCCCGGCGACGGGCATGCGCGGCCCCGTGCCCGCTGCGGACTTGGTCCTGCAGGGCGCCGCCTTGACGGTGCGGGACTGTGGCCCGTCCCGCCCGGCCGGCGCTGTCACCTACAGCCCCAGCACCTTCGCCTCGACAGCCGGGTCCAGGCCCAGCACCGGGCGGTCCGGTCGCTGGGGAGGGGTGCCGCCGATGGACTGGAGCCAGGTCCAGGTGTCCGTCACCGTGTCCGTGGGCGGACGGCAACTCAGGCCCGCGGCAAGCGCCTTGGTGACATTCACTTGGTGGATCGCGCGGTGGAGCTCCGGCTGCGGCTCCCGCGGGATCCAGATCGGGAGGTCCGTCCAGGGTTCGATGCCTGCCGTCAGGATCGCCTCCGGGGACGTCCAGCGCAGTTCCGCGTCCGAGCCGGTGGCTCGCGCACACGCCTCCAGCAGTTCGCCGATGGTCGTGTGGCCCTGCTCGCTCACCAGGTTGTACGGGCCGCTCAGGCCCCGTACCGACGCATCGAGTATCCACTCCGCGAGGTCGCGTACGTCGATGTACTGCAGCGGGGTGTCCCGCGGACCCGGCGCCAGCACCGGGCCGCCGCGGGCCATCCGCCGCAGCCACCACGGCAGTCGGCCGATGTTCTCCCACGGGCCGATGATTAGCCCCACCCGCACCAGCAGCGAACGCTCCTCGCCGAACGAGTCCAGCACCGCCAGCTCTCCGCCACGCTTGGCCTCCGCGTACGGGACTTCGACCGCGTCGGGTGAGGCCTCCACCACCGGACCGGTCTCGTCGTTGCCGGCCGCGGGCGGCCAGGCGTACACCGAGCAGCTCGATACATAGACATAGCGACCGACCCGCCCCGCCAGCAGCCGGGCCGCGTCCCGTACCACCGACGGCGCGGCCGACCAGGTGTCGACGACCACGTCCCACTCGCCCTCCGCGAGCGCCGCGAGCCCGTCCGGCGCCGTGCGGTCGCCGAGCAACGAGGTGACACCCGCCGGTGCTTCGTGCCGCCCGCGATGGAAGACCGTCACCTCCCAGCCGCGCGCAAGGGCAGACTCGACCACCGCACGGCCCGCGAACTCCGTACCCCCCAGAACCAGAAGTCTCATACCCGTGACTCTGCCTGCCGGGACGCTCGGGACGAAAGAGATTCCGCTGCCAGTGGAAGCGAACGCAGGCCCCTCCCGGACCTGGGCCCCGGGATGGCAACATGTGCAGACCATGACAGATGCCCGGTCGCCGATGCGCGCCCTTCGGGCCGCGCTCTTCGCGGCGGTGTCCGTCATTCTGGCCGCCGTCGCGCATGCGCGTATGCCGGCGGATCACATCCCGTTCACCGCGCTGCTCGCCGCCTTCGCCGCGACCGGGACCGCGGGCTGGCTCGCCGGCGGGCGGCGCCGCGGCGTACCGACCATCGGCACCGGCCTGCTCGCCGTACAGGCCACGCTGCATCTGATCTTCTCCGGAGCCGGCGGAGCCACGGCCGGGCAGCACCACCACCATCCGCAGTACGAGCCCGCCACTGCGGTGATGGACGCGGATGCCGGCATGCTCGCCGCCCACCTGCTCGCCGCGGCCGTCTGCGCGCTCTGGCTGGCCCGCGGCGAGGCCGCGTTCTTCCGGCTCGCCCACGCCATCGGCACCCTCGCCTTCACTCCACTGCGGCTGCTGCTGACCGCCGTCCGGATGCCCGAAGCCCCGCGGCCCCCGGCGCGTCCCCGGCCGTCCCGCACCCTCCGGCTCCCCGGCGTCGTACTCGCCCACACCCTGGTGCGCCGCGGCCCGCCCGCTTTCCCCGTACCCCGCGCCACGGCCCCCGGAGCAGCCGTCTGACCTGGGGCCGGTTCCCCATGTCGACGCCAACTCCCTAGGAACACCATGGCCATTGACGCCCCCGCGCAGAACACCGAGAATCCACCGGAGACCGGATCGGGAT
Source organism: Streptomyces sp. NBC_01750 (assembly GCF_035918095.1). Taxonomy (NCBI): domain Bacteria; kingdom Bacillati; phylum Actinomycetota; class Actinomycetes; order Kitasatosporales; family Streptomycetaceae; genus Streptomyces; species Streptomyces sp. NBC_01750. The sequence continues at coordinate 2,599,827 of NZ_CP109137.1, read as the reverse complement.
CCACCTGGAGCTCACTGCGCCCCCTCATCCTCCGGCTCCACTTCTACGCCGGCCTGCTCATCGCGCCGCTGCTCCTGATCGCCGCCGCCAGCGGACTGCTCTACGCCCTCTCCTTCCAGGCCGAGAAGATTCTCTACAGCCATGAGCTCGAGGTACCGGTCGGCGACCGCGCCCTCCCGCTCGGCACCCAGGTCGAAGCCGCCCGCAAGGCCCGACCCGAGGGCACGGTGACCGCCGTCTGGCCCTCGAACGAGGACGGCGCGACCACTCGCGTCCTGATGACCACCCCCGACATCGAGGAAGGCAAGTCCCTCGCCGTCTTCGTGGATCCGTACACCGCACAGGTGCGGGGCGAGCTGACCTCCTACGGCGGTTCGGGCGCCCTCCCGCTGCGCACCTGGCTCGACCAGCTCCACCGCGATCTGCACCTGGGCGACCTCGGCCGTAACTACAGCGAAATGGCCGCCAGCTGGCTCTGGGTCGTCGCTCTCGGCGGACTGCTGCTCTGGCTCGGCCGCAGGCGTACGACGAAGCGCGCCCTGTTCGTCCCCCAGCGCGGCGCCAAGGGCCGCCGCAGGACCCTCTCCTGGCACGGCTCGGTCGGACTGTGGGCCGTGACCGGGCTCGTACTGCTCTCCGCCACCGGACTGACCTGGTCGCGCTACGCGGGCGAGAACATCGGCGCGGTCCAGGACCAGCTCGGCGGCGCCACGCCCACCGTCTCCGCGACCCTCGAGGGAGCCGGCGGCACGGGCGGCGGACACGAGGGCCACGGCAGCGGCCACGGCGGCGCGCACCAGGGCGCGGACGTCGGCATCGACAGGGCCGTCGCCTCCGCACGCGCCGCGGGAGTCGACACGAAGATCACGGTGACCCTCCCGGAGGAGGGCAACGGCTATGTCGTCAAGGAGAGGGACACCCAGTTCCCCGTCCATCTCGACTCGGTCGCCGTCGACCCGTCCAACGGCAAGGTCATCGACGAACTGCGCTTTGCCGACTACCCGCTTCTCGCCAAACTGACCCGCTTCGGCATCGACGCCCACACCGGTGTCTTCCTCGGCCTCGCCAACCAGCTGGCGCTGGCCGCGCTCGCGCTCGCCCTCATCCTGCTGATCGTGTGGGGCTACCGGATGTGGTGGCTGCGCAGGCCGACGAAGGAGCGCAGGCTGAGCGTCGGCCGGCCGATGCCGCGCGGAGCATGGCGCAAGGTGCCGCTGCCGGCGCTGCTGCCGATAGCCGCGGCCACCGGGCTGATCGGCTGGTTCGTACCGATGCTCGGCGTCAGCCTGCTGCTGTTCCTGGCCCTCGACATCACGCTGGCCGCCGTGCCCCGGTTCCGCGGGCGGACCGGCTAGGGGCGTGTTCCACAAGTCCCTCCCCCTGGACTTCGTCCGGGGGGGGACCCCAGCCCTGGGGGCGAACGGCGCTGCTTCTCAAACACGCCCCGGGACACGACGGAGCCCCGCCTGCCGTCGGGCAGGCAGGGCTCCGTGCGGACTGCTCAGGGCGCGTACTTGTAGCCGACCCGCCGTACGGTCTGGATCGTACGGCGGTGCTCGGCGCCCAGCTTGCGCCGCAGCCGGGCCACATGGACGTCGACGGTCCGGCCGTCGCCCACATGCCCGTAACCCCAGACGGTGGTCACCAACTGGTCGCGGGTGTGCACCCGGTGCGGATGCGCCACCAGGTGCGCGAGCAGCTCGAACTCGAGGTAGGTCAGATCCAGCGCCTGCCCGTCCACCAGGGCGGTGCGCTGGACGCTGTCGATGGAGACCGGTCCGGCGCCCTCCTGGGCCTGGGCCGGCGCGACGGACGGCACCAGGGCGGACGGCGCCAGAGCGGACGGCGGCTGCTGATCGGCCGGTACGAGAACGAGGTAGCCGATCATCGGCGGCTGATCCGGCAGTGTGGGCAGAGTGTGCTGGGGCGCGGGCAGCCATGTGGCACCCGGCGGAAGGAAGTCCACCACCTGCGCGGTGGTCACGACCTCGTCCCGGTCGACGGCACGCAGCCGGTGCCGGCCCGGGCTGATCGGATACTGGTTGACGGCGGTCGCAGCGGGGACGGCGGAGACGGCGGAGACGGCGGAGACGGCGGAGAAGGAACGGGAGTTCGCCATGAGAGGTCAGCTCTTTCGCGCGGAGGAGTCGTCGAGTCGATGAGACGGACGTACGTCGTGCGCGCTGGCCGAAGACCGGGATGAGCGGCTTTAGAGGGCCTGCGCGTTCACCGCGCGGCAACACACCCGGTCGAAGTCATGGTGCTGCCGGGAAGGCCAGAACGGCTCAAGGTCGCTGCGACCTGTCGCGATGTGCTGGAAGCTGGCCATGTCCCCATTGAAGCAGATGTCGTCCGGCGGCAGCAGTGGCCTTCCGCACGTTGATACGGACGTTGACACCGACCTGACGGTCACCTGGCGCGATCCACGCCGAAGAAAACCCTCTCGCGAAAGGGCGCCGGCATGCCGAAGGGCGCCCACCGGCGGGACCGGCGGACGCCCTCGTGTGTGCGGCACGGCAGCGCGATCAGACCTGGCCGGCCTTCTCCAGCGCGGCGCAGCAGGTGTCGACGATCAGCCGCGTCACCACGTACGGGTCGACGTTGGCGTTCGGGCGGCGGTCCTCGATGTAACCCTTGCCGTCCTGCTCGACCTGCCACGGGATACGGACCGAGGCGCCACGGTCGGAGACGCCGTAGCTGTACTCGTTCCACGGGGCCGTCTCGTGCAGACCGGTGAGGCGGTCGTCGATGCCCGCACCGTAGTTCTTGACGTGGTCGAGCGGCTTGGAGCCCTCGCCCAGCGACTCGCAGGCGGTGATGATCGCGTCGTAGCCCTCGCGCATCGCCTTGGTGGAGAAGTTGGTGTGCGCGCCCGCGCCGTTCCAGTCGCCCTTCACCGGCTTCGGGTCGAGCGTCGCGGAGACCTCGAAGTCCTCGGCGGTGCGGTACAGCAGCCAGCGCGCGATCCACAGCTGGTCGGAGACCTCCAGCGGAGCCAGCGGTCCGACCTGGAACTCCCACTGGCCGGGCATGACCTCGGCGTTGATACCGGAGATGCCGAGGCCCGCCTTCAGGCAGTTCTCCAGGTGGGCCTCGACGACGTCACGGCCGAAGATCTCGTCGGCGCCGACACCGCAGTAGTAGCCGCCCTGCGCGGCCGGGAAGCCGCCCTCGGGGAAGCCCAGCGGGCGGGAGCCCTTGAAGAAGGTGTACTCCTGCTCGATACCGAAGATCGGCTCCTGGGCGGCGAACTTCTCCGAGACCTCGGCGAGCGCCGCGCGGGTGTTGGAGGCGTGCGGAGTCATGTCGGTGTTGAGGACCTCACACATCACCAGGACGTCGTCGCCGCCGCGGATCGGGTCCGGACAGGAGAAGACCGGCTTGAGCACGCGGTCGGACGCATGCCCCTTGGCCTGGTTGGTGCTGGACCCGTCGAAGCCCCAGATGGGCAGCTCCGCCCCGTCCGTCAGTATCTTCGTCTTCGAGCGAAGCTTGGCGGTCGGCTCGGTGCCGTCGATCCAGATGTACTCAGCCTTGAAGGTCACGGGGCCTCATCCTTTGCGGGTGCAGCGGTATGCCGCGCAGCTTCGCAATCCGGGATTTCCCGACCGTTGCCCATTTGTGAACCCCACGTTACGCCGCGCCGATGGCCGGTCGTGTCCGTCGGTGAGCGAGTTCGGCCGCGGCCGCGAGCGTGCGTCCGCGCTCGCCGAGCAGGGACTCCAAGCCCGCGGCACGGATCCGGCGGAGAGCCGGGAGGCCGCGTCGTATACGGGGTTCAGCGGGACACTCGCCCCGACGGGGCCGAGAAGGCGCAGCCCTGTTCGGGACGTCGCGGGTGATTTTCTGCACGGGGCACACTGGGCGGCATGACGAAGCCCGCGAAGCAGCTGCGTGTCGGACTCCTGGGTACCGGACCCTGGGCGGAGCGCACCCAGGCCCCCGCGCTCGCCGCCCATCCGGATGTCGAGCTCGCCGGCGTGTGGGGGAGGCGGCCCGAGGCGGCCGCCGCGCTCGCCGCAGCCCATGACACGGCGGTGTACTCCGGCGACGACGGAATCGACGCGCTCTTCGCCGCCTGCGACGCGGTGGCCTTCGCGCTGCCGCCGGACGTCCAGGCGCCGCTCGCGGCCCGGGCGGCCGCGGCCGGCTGCCACCTGTTGCTGGACAAGCCGGTCGCGACGACGGTGGCCGGAGCGCGTGAGACGGCGGAGGCGGCGGAGCTGGCCGGGGTCGCGTCGGTGGTGTTCTGCACTTTGCGCCACGCCGCCGAAACCGCGCCCTGGATCGCCGAACAGGCGGCGGTGGACGGCTGGTTCACAGCCCATGCGCGGTGGCTCGGTTCGCTGTACGGATCCGGCGAGGACAGCCCGTACGCGGCTTCGCCCTGGCGGCGCGAGAAGGGTGGGCTGTGGGATGTCGGCCCGCATGTGCTGTCCGTACTGCTGCCGGTGCTCGGCGATGTGACGGAGGTGGCCGCGGCTCGTGGCCCGGTCGACACCGCGCATCTGGTGCTGCGGCACGTGTCCGGGGCGTCGAGCACGGCGACGCTGGGCCTGAGCGCGCCGGTGAAGGCCTCGGGGGTGAGCATCGAATTCGTCGGTGACCAGGGGACGGCGGTGCTCCCGGCCTGGGGCGACGCGGTCGGCTCGTTCCATACGGCCGTCGACGCGCTGCTGGAGTCGGCACGGACGGGGCGGCCACACGACTGCGACGTACGGTTCGGGCTGCGGCTCACCGAGATCCTGGCGGAGGCGGAGGCGGAGCTTCTGCGGCGTGGTTAGGGCCGCGGCTCAGGTGGTGAGCGCGGTGGCCGGGACGGTGCCGTACGCAGGAGAACGGCACCGTCCCGGAATCCGTCGGTGTCAGCCGACGCGCTCGATCCGCGCCTTGCGGATGAGGAACTTGCCGGGCTCGCGGACCTGCTCGAAGGCCGCGTTGTTCAGCAGGGCGCAGCTGCCGGAGACGGAGGCGACCTTGACGGTCGTCGACTTGTTGTTGTCGAGGTTGGTCACCTTGAGGGTGGTGCCGACCGGGAATTGGTTGCTGGAGGCGGCGGGGGCGCCGCCCTCACCGGAGAGCGTCACGGTCGAGCCGGCGCAGACGACCTCGCCGGCGTTGCCCTGGTCGCCTGCCTGGTCGCCGCCCGCTTGGTCGCCTGCCTGGTCGCCGCCTGCCTGGTTGCCGGCGCCCTGGTCGCCGCCTGCCTGGTCGCCGCCTGCCTGGTCGTCCGCGGGGGGCTGCTCCGCGGCCGGGGGCGCGGCGGGCTGCTCCGCGGCCTCGCCACCACCCGCTCCCGCGCCCACCTCACAACCGGAAGCGGCCTGCTGCCGCTTGATCTGCTCGATGACGGCCTGCCGGTTGGCGATCCGTGCCTCGGACTGAGCATCCGGATTGGCACGCTGGTCGGCGATGAACTTCTCGTTGTTCTGCAGGGCGGTGACCAGTCCGTCGCAGGCCACCGACGCCTGACTGGTACCGGTCATGACAATTGCCGTACCGCCCGCGAGGGCGGCGGCGCCGACGAGCAGAGCGATCTTCTTCTTCCCGCTGAGGGTCTTCTTGCGCGACACGTGGGGCTCCTGTCGGGTCGGTTCCGTGTGCCGTTACGTACGAGTAGCAATTCCGTTCTTCTCAGCGGTCTCACCTACAACTTCCTTAACTTTCCTTAAGGTTGTTGCTGCTCATCGGGTGGTAGCGCCCGGCACAGCGCGTCCAGCGCCGCGGCGTAGATGTGCTCCGGCGGCGTCGCGTAACCGACGACCAGTCCGTCCCGCCCGTCCGCGGGAAAGTCGGCGTGCCGGTAGCCGGCGAGCCCCTCGACGGCGAGCCCCTGCCAGGCCGCCGCTTTAAGCACCGCCCGCTCGGACCCCGCCGGAAGTTCGAGCACGGCGTGCAGCCCCGCCGCGATCCCGGTCACCCGCACCTGCGGCGCCCGCTCCGCCAGGACCGACACCAACTGGTCGCGCCGGCGCCGGTGGCGCTGCCGCATCTTGCGCACATGACGGTCGTACGCCCCCGAGGTGATGAAGTCCGCGAGAGTGAGCTGCTCCGTGGCGCTCGACCACTGCTCGCGCGCACCCTTCGCCGCCACCACCGCCGCCACCAGATGCTCGGGCAACACCATCCAGCCGATGCGGAGGGAAGGGGAGAGGCTCTTGCTCACCGACCCCATCAGCACCACCCGGTCGGGATCGAGGCTCTGCACCGCCCCCACCGGCCGGCGGTCGTAGCGGAACTCGCCGTCGTAGTCGTCCTCCAGAACCAGCCCACCCGTCGACCGCGCCCAGTCCACGACGGCGGCGCGCCGCGCCGGATGCAACGGACCGCCGGTCGGGAACTGGTGCGCGGGAGTCAGCAGCACGGCGTCCACCGTGCCCAACTCGCTTGTCCGGGCGCCGTTTTCATCGATCGGCAGGGGAGTGGTGCGTACGCCGCCGTCCGCCAGCAGCCCGCGGTGGAAGGGCAGCCCGTACGACTCCACGGCCCACCGGCCGCCCGCGACCGCCGCCATCAGCCGCAGCGCATGTGCGGTCCCGGAGCAGACGACGATCCGCCGCGGATCGGTCCGCACCCCACGCACCCGGGCCAGATACCCGGCCAGCGCCTCCCGCAGCTCGGGCCGTCCACGCGGATCGCCGGGCCCGAAGGCATCGTGCGGCGCGGCGGTCAGCGCCCGCCGCGCGGAGGCGAGCCAAGCACCGCGCGGAAAGACGGAGGGGTCGGGCTGCCCCTGTACGAGGTCGTACGCCGGCCGGACGGTCCTGGCCGCGGTGCGCTGCCCGGGTACGGGAGCACCCCTTCTCCTGCCCTGCGGCGGGGAGGCCAGATGCGCGACCCGGGTCCCGGAACCCTGGCGCGCGGTGAGCCACCCCTCGGCGACCAGCTCGGCGTACGCGTCGGCGACGGTGTTACGGGCGATCCCGAGGTCGGCGGCGAGGGAGCGGTAGGGCGGCAGCTTCGTGTCGGGGGCCAGCCGCCCGCTCCGGACGCCCTCGCGCAGGGCCCGCATCAGAGCGGCGCGCCGACTGCCCGGACCCGTCAGCTCCAGATGCAGATCCGCACCTAGGATCTCCGCCGAATTGACCCATGTTTCTGCCACTGAAATGCACCCCGTCACCGGTCGCTTGAGCTTCTAGATTCGTACACATGACGACGACAGAGATCAACCCGACCACCGGCCGCACCACCGCCCGCGTCAACTTCGCGAAGCTGGCCCCGAAAGCCTTCCGCGCCGTGATCGGCCTGGATGCAGCGGCCCGCGAAGGCCTGGACCCGACGCTGGTCGAACTGGTCCAGGTCCGCTCCTCGCAGCTCAACCACTGCGCGTACTGCCTGCACATGCACACCACCGACGCGCGCAAGGCGGGCGAGAGCGAGGAGCGCCTGCACATGACCGGCCTCTGGCGGGAGGCGAAGCACTTCTTCACGGAGAAGGAGCAGGCGGCACTCGCCCTGACCGAGGCGGTCACCCTGGTCGCGGACGGCGGAGTGCCCGACGCGGTGTACGCGCATGCGGCGGCGCACTTCGAGGAGCAGGAGCTGGCTCACCTGCTCGCCCTGATCCTCACCATCAACACCTGGAACCGGATCGCGCTGGCCACGGGCAAGGTGCCGGGCACGGACGAGCGCTGAGGGCCGGTGGGCGGTGAGTCCGCAGAGGTGAGCCCGATGCGCGGGAGCCGTTCAGAACCACCCGAGGTGGAGCCCGTGATCCCGGCGGGCTCCACCCACCGCGCCCTCCCGCTCGAGGCCCCCGCCGGGCCGGATCACCGGATCGGGGACTTCCCGGGCGGCTGACGAGGCAGGCGAAGGGGACGTGCAGGTCTGGTGCCCATTAGGTTGAGCGGGACGCAAGCCGGCCCACCCACCCACCAGGCAGCCCAGGACCATGACAGAGCGACCACCTCACGGCTCGGCCCGTCCCGGCGGGCGGACGGCCCGCACCCGCGCGGCCGTGCTGGCCGCCGCCTTCGAAGAGCTCGACGCGCACGGGTTCGGCGCGCTCACCCTGGACAAGCTCGCGCAGCGCTCCGGAGTCCACGTCTCGACCATCCGCCGGCGCTGGCGCACCGTCGAAGGTGTCATCGGCGATCTGCTGGCCCAGCACAGCACAACCATCCCGACCCCCGACACGGGAGACTTCCGGCAGGACCTGCACCAACTGGCCCAGGTGATCGCCGACTTCCACGCCACCCCGCGCAACCGCAACCTCATCGAGGGAATCGTCGCGGCGGCCGCCCACGACCCACAGGTCGCACAGATCGTCCATGACGCGTTCGCGGGCCGCACCGAGCACGTCACCCAGCTCGTGCGGCGCGCGATCGACCGCGGCGAACTCTCCCCGGACACCGACGCCACAGACGTCATCGCCGCGCTGAGCGCGCCCTTCTACTACCGGCTCCTCATCAACCGCCGCCCCATCGACGCCCGCCTCGTCCACGCCGGCGCCGAAGCCGCCTACCATGCCGCCCGCGCCGGAGTCTTCAACGGCAGGTCGAGCCCGGCGCCCTAGGACCGGCCGAGCGCGCCCCTTACCGCCTCGTCCGTACGCGCCACGACGGCCGTCCCGTCCTCGGCCGTGATGATCGGCCGCTGGATCAGCTTGGGGTGCTGCGCGAGCGCCGTGATCCACCGCTCCCGCGAACCGTCGTCGCGCGCCCAGTCCTTGAGCCCCAGCTCCTTCGCCGCAGCCTCCTGGGTACGCGTGATGTCCCACGGCTCGAGCCCGAGCCGCCCGAGGACAGCCCGGATCTCCTCTGCGCTCGGCACGTCCTCCAGATAGCGGCGGACGGTGTACGTGGCGCCCTCCTCGTCGAGAAGGTCGATGGCGCTGCGGCACTTGGAACAGGCCGGATTGATCCAGATCTCCATGCCCCCACAGTACTGGCTCGCCCCCTCGCAAACACCGTCTGGCCAGCGGCGATTGTCAGTGGTGGGCAGTAGAATGGACAGTAGTTCGGGATGGTCCCGCCACCGTGCCAGGAGGTTGCCGATGGCCGTTGCCACACTCACGACGAAGCCCGTGTACAAGCCGCTGAAGAAGAAGGCACTGCCGGCCGGACAGCCGCGCGAGTGGTATGTGTCGCACAATCGCCGACTGAAGGCCATGCGCCTGGCGATCGCTCTGCTCGACTCCGGCGTCTATCACCCGGCGACCGCGGACAACCGCAAGATACATGCGACGGCGGAGCGCATCGGAGTCCACCCGCCGTCCGACACGACGTGCCGGATGGTGCGGGCACTGATCCGCTACGGCCGCTGAACAGACCGAACAAGCGCAAGTAACCGAACAAGCGCAATTGACCGAACAAACTGAACATCTGAACAACGGCGTCCCGCTGCCGTCACCCGAGGTGACGGCAGCGGGACGCCCGCGTCCGCGGGAACCGGCACAGCCGGACGTCCCTACGTGACGCATGGGGCACCCGCGCCGCCTGTCCGCCACGGGTCTCGACCGACCACAGGTTCCTCGTAACAACCCGTGTGGCGAGGGGTGCAGTTGGCGCAGACTGGGGCATTCTGGACCCATTCGGTTCGAGCCGCCCCGGGGGGAGACATGTCTCATCCGCACCGCGTCCTTCGTCGATTCCTCGCCTTCCTGGCCGCCGGCGTACTCGGCGCCGGCACCTCGCTCACCTTCGCCCCGCCCGCCGCCGCCGAACCGGCGACGTCGGTCCCCTATCCCGTGGGAGCGAGCGCAACCCGCTACTCGGGACTGGCCTTCGACACCTGCACAGCGCCGCCGCTGTCCGTCATCCAGGCGTGGAGCGCATCCCCGTACCGGGCTGTGGGTGTGTACATCGGCGGCATAAGCCGCACCTGCGCCCAACCGGCACTGACCGCGTCGTGGGTGGCGTCCGTGTCGGCGCTCAACTGGCGTCTGCTGCCCATCTACAAGGGCCTGCAACCGCCTTGCGGAGGTAAACCCACCGACGCCAAGATCAGCCGGGCCGCCGCGACCGCCAAGGGCCAGGGCACCGCGGCGGCCGCCGACGCCGTCGCCGCGGCGGAGGCGCTCGGCATGCAGCCCGGCAGCGCCCTCTACAACGACATCGAGCACTACACGCAGACCGACGCCACATGCCGGACCGGAGTGCTGGCCTTCGTCTCCGCCTGGACGAAGGAACTGCACCGGCTCGGCTATGTGTCGGGCGTCTACATGAACCTCAACCTCGGGGCGAAGCAGCTCTCCGACGTCTTCACCTCCACCTCCTACGCCCGTCCCGACGCGCTGTGGATCGCCCGCTTCGACGAGGTCGACTCGCTGAAGGGCTGGACCGGCATCGCCGACTCCAACTGGGCGGTCCACCAGCGAGCCAAGCAGTTCAAGGGCGACCATGACGAGACCTACGGCGGCGTCACTCTCAACATCGACACCGACCGGCTCGACGCGCCGGTCGCCACCGTGGCGTACACCTACACGGCGACGAGCTCCACCGCGCTGCACGCCCGCACCGGCCCCTCGACGGGCTACCCGGTCTCCACGTCGTACGCGCCCGGGTCCGCCCTCAAGGTGGTGTGCCAGGCGCCCGGTTCCGCCGTCGGCACCACCGCCGTATGGGACAAGCTCTCGGACGGAACCTACGTCACCGACTACTACGTCAGCACCCCGTCCAACACCGGCTACAGCGCCCCGCTGCCGCGCTGCACGTACCCCTACCAGACCACCGCGACCAGCGGCCTCGCCGAGCACACTGGCGCCGGCACCTCGTCCGCCGTCCGTGGCACGTCGCCCAACGGGTCCCTGGCGTGGGTGGTCTGCCAGCAGGCAGGCTCGGCGGTCGGCACCACCAAGATCTGGGACCGACTCGACAACGGCCGCTACGTCTCGGACTACTACGTGGCCACACCCAGCAATACGACCTACAGCAAGCCCGCTCCGCCCTGCTGACCCACGCGCCCGGGGCGATCGCTCAGACGGCCGCCCCGGCCGCCCACGTCGCCAGTGCCGCATCGCCGATGCTCAGCGTCCCGTGCCGCAGGACGGCCGCCTTCATACCGAAGCTGACCTTGTTCTCGTACTCCGGCTCCCGTCGGTACGCCGCGAGCGTACGGATCGGCTCGGGACCGGCGCGGAGCCCTGTGAGCTGGTCGACCATGGGGACACTGCAGCGCATCGCCCGGACCGCGTAGGCGAGCCGGACGGTCCCGATCTCCAGCCGTCGCATCCCGTCCTCGGCGTGCGGCTCCGTGCAGCCGTCGAGGACGATGTTCGGCCGGAAGCGGTCCATCGGCACCGGAGCCGCGCCACGCTCCGCGATCCGCGCGTTCAGCCCGTCCAACGACGCCTGGGACGCCACCAGCACCGCATGCGCGTCCGCGAACCCGACCTTGCCCGGCGTCTCGCCCCAGCCGTCCCGGTCGAAGTCCGAAGGCACCCGCACCAGCCGGGACTTCACCCCCAGCACCTCGGAGAACCACTCCGCGGCGGCGCCCCCCTGATCCGCGCCCTGCCCGATGGCCCGCCCGAACATCCTCACCGGCCGCCGCTCGCCGTCCGGGTCGGCCTCCAGCAGTACGCTCTCGACCCCGTCGGCGGACAGCCGCAGCGACGCACCCCCGTCGACGATCCCGGGCCGGATCGCGGCCATGGCAGGCAGCGTGCGCTGACTGCGGAACGTACCGTCCGCGGCGTCGACGACCATGAAGGTGCGGTCGTGCTCGAGCCCCGTCTCGCCGACCCGGGCGGAGTCGACTTCCGTACCGGCACAGCCCTTCACCGGGTAGTACGTCAGATTCTGCACAGTGATCCCCATGCCGGTCGATCGTACGTGCGTGCGGCGGCTTCCGGCGAGACGATCACCCCGACGGGCCGCGCCCGTGAGGGAAGAGGCGCAGGCCGTTGCGCCGGGCCGAGAGACGGCGCCGTCCCCGGCCGGTCGCCGCCTCGCGACCCGGCGGGTCAGATCCGGGCGCCGAGGCGCGCCTTCGCGGCCGGCCACTCCTCCGCGAGGAGCGAGAAGTAGACGGTGTCCCGCCACGTACCGTCGGGGCGCCGGCGGTGGCGGCGCAGCACACCCTCGAGCTGGGCCCCCAGACGCGCGATGGCGGCCTGCGACCGTTGGTTCATATGGTCCGTCTTCAACTGGACACGCCCCATGCCCAGATCCTCGAAGGCGTGCGTCAGCAACAGCAGTTTCGCCTCGGTGTTGACCTCCGTGCGCCAGGACGCGCGCCCGTACCAGGTCCAGCCGATCTCCAGACGCTCGTTCTCCGCGTCGATGTCCATGAAGGTGGTCCAGCCGACCGCCCGGCCGGTCGCGCGACGGATGACGGCGAACGGTATGTACGTGCCGTGTTCCGCGGCTTCAAGCAGTTCGCCGAGCTTGAAACCGAGTTCGTCCCGCGTACGCGGCGTCGGCCCGCCCTGCCAGCGCCAGACCTCGTCGTCTTTGCCGCCCGCGGCGAAGAGGTCGCCGAGATGCTCCATCGTCAACGGTTCGAGGCGCACATGGCGGCCGGTCAGTGTCACGGACACAGGTGTCTTGGCTGGCATGGCTCGAACGGTAGCTCCTTTCTGCACTAGCGGCAATTTTATTTTGCACTAGTGCAATTACATTTCCCTCGGTGGACGACCAGTGGACGACCAGTGGACGCACGGGCTGTGTCAGCCCTACCGATTAGGCTTGTCGCGGGCCCCGAAGCGATCAAGTACGCGCTCCGAAGTGGGTGGTTGGCCAGGGCGAGCGAGCAGGCGGAAGGGGTGGGGCGTGGGGAAGTTGGGGAGACCGGGGGCGTACGTCTGCGGGATCGACGCGGCGATGGACGTGGTCGGCGGGAAGTGGAAGGTACTGATCCTCTGGGCGCTCAACCAACAGACATGCCGCTTCGGGGAACTGCGCAGGCTGGTGCCTGGCGTGACCGAGAAGGTCCTCTCCTCCCATCTGCGGGAGCTGGAGGCGGACGGCATTGTGCATCGCGTGGTCCACGCCGAGGTGCCGCCTCGCGTCGAGTACTCGCTGACCTCGCTCGGCGTCTCGCTCAATGACGCGCTGGCGCCGCTGGGTGCTTGGGGACGGGAGAACATACTCGCGGTCGCGGTGGACGCCCGCCCGCCGCAGTCCTGGGCATGCCCCGCTGAGTAACCGGTGACTTCAGGGCGGAGTGAGTATGCCGCATCGGCACAGTGTGACGTGTCACAGACAATGCGGCGGTGCTGTGGGAACTTCAACTGTGGTACTCCCCCATGGAGTTGCTGAAGAGCCGAGCGTGAGGACCGGACGGCACGCGGACCGCATCGGTCGCCCCGCTGGGGCGTCGGAGACGGAGACGCGCGGCGGACGGCGGCATCCGGCTCGAAACGGTCTGCCCGCACGTGGAGAGGATCGAATGAGCACTCTGGAAGCCATGACGCTCGACCAGGTGGTCGACACGGCTCGCTATCCCCTGCCGGAAATCGAGAGCGCCGAGGGACAGGCCGTGGTTGCCCGTGCCCAGCGCGAATTGTCGACTCTCGGCTGCACCGTGCTGCCGGACTTCATCCGTCCGTCGCTCCGAGATGTCCTGCAAGAGGAGTGCTCGGCCATCGCCCCCCGGGCGCACTTCGACGTCGAAACGGTCAACGTCTACAACATCGCGGTGGACTCGGCCCTGCCGGAGGACCACCCGGGCCGGACGAGCTTCGAGCGGGGCAACGCGTTCGTGGCGCGGGACCGCATCCCCGCGGACTCCCTCATCAGCCTGCTCTATTCCCACCCGGTGTTCCAGCGCTTCGTCGCCCGCTGCTTCGGACTGCCGCACCTGCACGAGCTGGCGGACCCGCTCTCCGGGCTGGTTCTCAACGTCGTCGCGCCGGGCATGGAGCACCCCTGGCACTTCGACACCAACGAATTCACCGTGAGCATGCTCACCCGGCAGGCGCAGGCCGGCGGCGTCTTCGAGTACTGCCCGAACATCAGGTCCGCGCACGACGAGAGATTCGACGACGTCCGGGACGTACTGGACGGCCGGGGCGAGCGGTTGACCAGACGGCTCTCCCTGCAACCTGGTGACCTGCAGCTGTTCAAGGGCCGCTACTCGCTGCACCGGGTGAGCCCCGTGCGGGGCGAGGTCGCGCGCCACTCCGCGATATTCGCGTACAGCGAGCGCCCCGGCGTCATCGGAAGCGTGGCACGGACCCGGCAGCTCTTCGGCCGGGTGCTGCCCGAGCACCTGGCGGCCGAGGGCCGGGCCGTCCGGGGCGACCGACTGCTGGATTAGCGAGCGGCGAGGACGTGCAGTCGCCGCAGGCCGTTTTCCCACGCTGAGATCCACCGAGGAGTAAGCCCTGTGCGTTTCGACGCGACCGGAAAAGTCTCGCTCGACCACATCTACACCCAGCCCGATCCGCGCAGCTATTTCAGCGTGCTGCGCCCGCTCGGTTACTGCGTTCCACAACTGGCCAAGCCCTACTTCGCGAAGCTCATCAAGGAGTACCGGGAGTCCCAGCACGTCGACGTGCCGAAAGTGCTGGACATAGGCTGCTCGTACGGAATCAACGCCGCCCTGCTGAAGTACGACGCGACGATGGACGAGCTGTACGCGCGCTACTGCGGCGCGGACGGCGACGCCGACGCGCTGGGCGACGCGGAGACCGAGTCGGTGGGCGGCGTGGAGACCGGGACCGTGACTCGTGCGGCCCTGCTGGCGCGGGACCGGGAGCTGTCCCGGTCGCGCCAACCCGCCCACGGCATCCGCTTCGTCGGCCTGGACACCTCGGGCAGCGCGTTGTCCTACGCGCTCGAGGCCGGGTTCCTCGACGACGCGGTGCACGCCGACCTGGAAGCGCACGAGCCGACACCGCGGCAGCGCGCCCAGTTCGCCGGGACGGACCTGGTGATATCGACGGGCTGCCTCGGCTATGTCACCGAGCGGACACTTATGCGCGTCGTCCGGGCGCAGGGCGACCGCCTGCCCTGGATGGCGCACTTCGTGCTGCGGATGTTCCCGTTCGACCCCGTCGAGAGCGCGCTGGCAGGACTGGGATACCGGACCATCCGTGTCGAAGGGGTTTTCAAACAACGGCGGTTCGCCTCCCCGCAGGAGCAGGCGCTCGTGCTGGACAGAATGTCGGCCGCAGGGGTGGATGCGCAGGGCCTGGAGGCGGAAGGCTGGCTCTACGCACAGCTCTACCTCTCCCGCCCGTACGGCACATCAGGCCCTCCGAACGGGGGCCTCGCCGCCCGCGAGGAATCCACCGCCCCCACGATCTGAATCGAGAGCAGATTTGAACAGTCAGGGAATGGCAGACATCGCGACCTTCGCTCAGGAGGACAGCCTGCCGCGCATTCCGCTGCCTACGCTGGAAGCGAGCTGCGAGAGGTTTCTCGCCTGGTGCGCTCCGCTGCTGACCGCCGACGAGCTGGCGGCGACCGAAGCGGAGGTCGCCGCCTTCCTCCGGCCCGACGGCCCCGGCCGGGCGCTGCACGCGGCGCTGGAGGCGTACGACGCCACCAAGGGCGTAGACAGCTGGCTCGACACCTTCTGGCCGTACCGCTACCTGGGCCGCCGGGACCGGATCGCGCTCAACGCCAACTTCTTCTTCCTCTTCAAGGATTCGGGCCAGGCGCAGGTGGAGCGGGCAGCCGGGCTCATCGCCGGGGCCGTCAACTACAAGCGGAAGCTCGATCAGGGGCTCATTGTGCCGGTGGCGCAGCGCGGGCGGCCCCAGTCGATGGTGCAGAACAAGTTCCTGTTCTCCGCCACCCGGATTCCCGGCGCGCAGCAGGACACCGTCCGCAGCCCCTACACCGAGGAGTGGCCAGGCCCGTCCGAGGCACGGCACATCGTGGTGTTCTTCCGGGGCGGCATGTTCAAGCTGGACGTATTCGGTCCGGGCGGTGTCCCGCACAGCCTGGACGACCTCGAGGCGGGGCTGCGGGCCGTGATGAAGGCCGGCGCCGAGCCGGCCGCCGCGGACACCTCGGTGGGCCACCTCACCACCATGGCGCGCGCGGAGTGGGCGGCAGCCCGGGAGTCCCTCCTCGCCTGTCACCCCCGTAACGCCGACGCACTGGACGACGTCGAGACCGCGCTGTTCTGCGTCGCACTGGAGGACTTCGCACCCGCGGACACCCAGGAGACCTGCGACCAGTTGCTGTACGGCGACCGCGGCAACCGCTGGTTCGACAAGGCCGTGTCCTTCATCGTCTTCGCCGACGGCCGGGCGGGCATCAACGTCGAGCACTGCGAGCTGGACGGGACCACCATCCTCAGCTTCACCGACGCCTTGCTCAGCGCCCCGGCCGAGGAACAGTCCCGGCAGTCCGGAGCCCGTCCGCAGGGTCTGCCGACGCTGGCGCCGGTCGTGTTCGAGCTGGACGACGTCCTGCGGGCTCAGGTGCGCTCCGCCGCCGACGCCTTCGCGGCGTACGGGGCGGCCACCGCGACCGGCACGGTGTCGTTCGAGGACTTCGGCAGCAAGGCGGCCAAGGCGCTTCGGGTCTCTCCGGACGCGTTTGTCCAGGTCGCCTACCAGCTCGCCCATCAGCGGGCCAAGGGGCACCTGGGCGCCACGTACGAGTCGATCGCCACCTTGCAGTACCGCCGCGGGCGGACGGAGGCGATGCGCGTCGTCACCCCGGAGGCGCAGGAGTTCGTGGCGGCGATGGACGACCCTGCGGCGAATGCGCAGACCCGGCGCGCCGCGTTCCGGGCCGCCGCCGAGAAGCATGTGGCGCGAGCGAAGGAGTGCCAGAACGGGCAGGCGCCCGAGCAGCACCTGTGGGAGCTGGAGCTGATCCAGCGCCGGCGCGGGGCGGAGCTGGGCGTGACGGAGCAGCCTGCGCTGTACCGGACGCCGGGCTGGCTCACGATGCGGGACGACTACCTGAGCACGAGCTCCGCGCCGTCCGAGAACATCCAGTACTTCGGTTTCGGCTCGACCAGCAGCCGCTGCATCGGCGTGGCCTATGTGCTGCTGCCCGAGAGGTTCAACATCTATCTGAGCACACCGCTGGCGGTGGCCGACCAGATGCGGACGTTCGCGGACCGGCTGCGTGAGGCGGTGGGCGAACTGCGGGAACTGCTGGCGTCCGAGCGGTCCGAGGACTGATCCGGACCGGGCGCACAGAACGGCCGTCGGCCGTGCCTTCCGGCGAGGGAAGAGCACGGCCGACGGCCCACAGACGGCCCGGGGTTCGCTTGTGCCATCGAGATCGGATACGCGGCCGCACTCGGCGACGTACGTGACGGCAAACTCGAGGCAGACATCAGAGAGTGGCGACCGGACCTGTTCGAAAAATGAGCCTGCGCCCACGCGCCCGAAAGACTACGCGGCGTCGGCAGCCTCTCGCGTCTCCCGAAGGCGAGCGGCCCACTCTCGGACCAGAGTCAGGTGGTCCGGTTGGAGGCCGGCGTACGGGTCGGGCTGCACCAGCAGCGTCGGATCGCCGCGGGAGATGCGTTCAGCGGCCCAGATGTGGTCGAGGGCGGTGAAGTCGTCGTCGATCCAGACGACGGGGTTTCTGCCGATCCAAGGGTCGACATGGTCGCGTTTCCAGAGGTAGCCGTTCGGGTGGCTGGTGGTGATCTGGGGGCGGGGGAGGTCGAGGTAGGGGAAGTCGGGCAGGCCAAGGAGGGGCCCGATGATCGTGGTCGCGTCCTTGCACCAACTCGTGCACCACACGGGGATGACGAGGCCGCTGGTCAGGAGGGCGGTGAGGAGGCCGCCGTGGTTCGGGTCGAGCCAGACGTGAACAGGGTCGTTGAGGTGCCGACCGGTGGGCAGGACGGTGTGGCGGGCATGGGTGGGCGGTGTGCTGCCGTCAGCAGCCGGGAACGGTATGAGGACGCCGTCGATGTCCAGCAGCAGGTAGGGCAGGGTCATCGGTGCCTCCGGGGCGTTTGCGGGTGGTGATCAGCAGGGTGGTCGGCCACGAGTCGCGGCGCGGGTGGCGAAGCTCCAGAGCTGCCGTGATGCGCAGGCCGGTCCGGGCGAGGTGGGCGCCCCAGCGGTGGGCGTCGAACTCCCATCGGGCGATGGGTAGTCGGGTGTGGTCGGGCATGGTGACGTAGTCCTCGCGCGGACGATCGTCAGCGGATGGATGTCTTCCAGCCCATGCCGGGTGCGGGACGGAGAAAGCCAGGACACCGCCCGGCTTCAGGCGGCGCGAAATGGCGGCGAGCAGGAGTTCGGGGTCTACGAGGCCGATGGCGCCGAAGACGGAGTAGATCGCGTCGAAGGTCTGGCCGGTGGCCTGCAGGTGGTGCAGTGCGTGGTCGGCGGCGAACGTGGCGCCGTCGATGTGTCCGTAGTGGGAGCGGGCACGGCGTATCTGGAGCCCGACCAGGTCCACGCCGGTGACGCGGGCCTCATGGCCTTTCGCGAGGTGGGCTACGTTGTGGCCGGGGCCGCAGCCCAACTCCAGGATGCGCTTGCGGCGCAGGTCCGGGCCGAGAATCTCGGCGCCGGGACCGAGGCCCGGGTGGGTGCTCCATTCCATCCGGGTCGGTGCGGTGAACGCGTGGGCGGGAGCAGCGGCTATGCGCTGGGCAGCGTGGGCGTACCAAGGGGAGACCTGGGCGAGCACCTAGACCTCCAGGAGCTGGACCACGTCGTTCAGGTGGCGGCGGACGACGGGGATGTACGCGGGGTCCTTGGCCGGGTCGTTGATCCAGCGAATGGCCTGGTCCATGAACCACTCCACTGCCCACATGCGGTGCCAGCCCAAGGCCCATGCCTCGGCCGCCAGGCCGCCCCGGGCGGCGAGGGCGTCCTCGTGGCCGCCTGCGGTGACGTACTGCTCCAGGAACACCCGCAGTCGGATGGGGCTCGGCGCGTCGGTGGTGCCGTGGTAGGAGGCGAGGTCGAGCAGGCCGGGGCCGGTGAAAGCACGGGCGAAGTCGAGTAGACGCCAGCCGTGATCCCCGATGTGGAGGCTGGTGGGGTGGAACTCGGAGTGCACCCAGCCGAACGGGGCGAGCGTGGTGCCGGTGGCTCGGGAGCCAGCGGCCTTGGCGATCTGGTCGAGCATGTCTGCGATGTCGGCGGTGTCTGGCCAGCGGTCGGTGGCGCGGAGCTGGTCAAGGTGCTGGGCGGCACGCACGGGCAGGCCGCTCAGGCGCCCCTCATCGAGCAGAGACAGGGCTGGCGCGGTGCGGGTGTCGTGGAGGACCACGGCCGCAGCGACACCGTCGAGGTCATCCGCCTCGCGGGTAGGGGCGCCGAGGTCTTCGAGAAGCATGCCGAGGCAGCTGTCCAGGATCGCCGTCGCGCGCAGTTCGGGGACGGGGACGCCGAGGGTGTGGGCCAGGCGCAGGGCTTGGGCTTCGTTGTCGAAGGGCTGCTTGGCGTACTTGAAGATGGCGGTCGTGCGGTCGGGAAAGGTGACGCGTTCGACGCCGGACATCGACCACACCCGCACTTCGGCGCGCTCGGGCAGGGGCAGCCCCTTGACCGCGCACAGGTGGGTCAGGAGTTCGGTGGTCAGCTTCTCGTCCATGGAGGGCTCCGTGGATTGGTGGCGTCCGGGGCGGGCTAGGTGGCCGGCCCGCCCCGGAGCCTGGTCGGGTGTTAGGCGGCGGGGTCGCTCACGCGGTGGGCGTAGACCTGCTCGATCCATCCGGCCTTGAACTGGGCAAGGTCGTCACGGAATTTGGCCATCGACGCACCGTAGGGTGCGACGACGCCGCCGGACTGATCCGGCACGGACTGGCAGCCGTGCACAAGGCGTCCGCCGAGCGCGGAGTGGGCCTTGATGGCTTCGATGCGGCGGTGCTCGTTGAACCAGCCGCCGTGGTAGACCTCGTCGAGCATCCCGCCGGTCTCGTCGTCCAGGTCGAAGACGACGGAGGTGGCAGCGGGGAAGAACCAGCACGGGCCGACGTTCGAGATGTGCCCGTCCAGCTCGACCTTGTTCAGGGCCATCAGCGTGGCCGCCTCGCGCAGCATGCGCAGGTGGCTGGCGGTGATCTGCGGCACGCGGAACAGGTAGGCGTACACCTCGTACGCGGTGGCCAGGACACGGGCCGCATCCGAGGTGGAGGTGGCGTGGGCCTTGATGAAGTCGAGGGCGAGCTGCTCGACCGCACTCTCTGTGGTCTCGTCTGCCTCCAGGAGCTGGGACTTGACGAGCTCCCAGTCGGCGACGAGCCAGGTGTTGGACTCGAAGCGGAAGAAGTACTCTGCCGGGTCGATGGTGATGCGCCGGCCTTCGACCTGGATGCCGGGCAGGCGGCTCCAGCGCTCGTCGAATGCCTCGGGCAGCGCGACTGTGATCGCCGTGGTCGTGGCGGTGGTGTCGATGATGGTCACCGGGGTCTCCGTCTCTGATCGGCCGGGTTCGGGCACAGGAATGCCCGAACCCGGATCGGGCGTACGGAACTTGGGGCCGCTCGGCCAAGTGGGGAGCCTGGATTCACGGTCGGATGTAGAACCGTTCCGGGCGGCTGATGATTAGTGAACCGCCGGTCACCCTCAGTGGGTACGGTGAAGGGCAGGCCAAGCGGTATACGCGGTTTACAGCCCCGGAGCGGAGGCGGTCGTGGCAGCGCCGAGAGAGCCCAACTCCCGTCTGCGCGAGACCATCGAGGCCGTCGGCTGCACCTTCGAGGCCCTGGCCAAGGACGTCCGCCGCGTCGCCGCGGAGAACGGCGAGATGCTGCAGACCAACAAGTCGGCCATCTCGCACTGGGTAAGTGGAGCTCGCCAGCCCACCGGGAGGACCGGCCAGTACCTTGCCGAAGCCCTCTCCCGCCGGTCGCACAGGACCATCACTCAAGTCGAGCTCGGCCTGGCCGCACCGGAATCCACGGCCGACGAATCAGATCCGGACCCGGTCCTTGCCGCAACGGACCTCGGCCGCGCCGATGTCGAACGCCGCCGCTTCCTCGCTATTGCCGCGTTCACCACTGCCGGCGTCGCCATGCCCCTCGCGTACGACCATGAAGCCACCGCCCGCATGCTCCGCGCCCGCACCGGCACGGCCCTGGTGGGAGCGGAGGACGTGGACGTCGTACGCCAGATCACTGTCGCCTTCAGCGCCGCCGACGAACGCCTGGGCGGAGGCCACGGCCTGACCACCGTGACCGCCTACCTCGCCGACACCGCAGCCCCCATGCTCCGCGCCCGCTTCCCAACCGAAGTCTTACGCCGGGCCGCCTTCGGCGCGGTCGCCGAACTCGCCTACCTGGCAGGCTGGAAGCACCACGACCTCGGCCAGGAGGGCGCCGCCCAGCGTTACTACCAAGTCGGCTACCAGCTCGCCTGCGAGGCGGACCCGCACGGCCACGCCGCCTGGATGATGCGCGCCCTGGCCCACCAGGCCCTCAGCCTCAAACAGCCCCACCACTGCATCGACCTCGCCGAAGCCGCGCTCGCCGGCGGACTCGGCCACATCGACGGCCAGACCGAGGCCCTGCTCCACATCACCCACGCCCGCGCCTACGCAGCCACCGGCGAGAGGCCGCACGCCGCCCGCGCCCTACTCGCAGCGGAAGACGCCCTGCTCCGCGAGGATGGCCCGCAGCCGAGCTACTCCCGCGTCAGCGGCCCGGCCGCCGGCACCGTCGCCAGCCACACCGCCCGCACCCTGACCGACCTCGCCGACCACGTCGGCACCGAACAGCAGCACCGCGATGCGCTCACCCATTGGGACCCGGAGAAGTACAAGCGCGTCCACGCCCTCACGTACGCCGATCTCGGCGACAGCCTGGCCGCACAGACCCGCGCCGACGAAGCCGTCGCCGCCTGGTCCCAAGCGCTGACGTTGATGGAGGGCATGACCTCCGACCGCACCCGCAAGGCCATCACGTCGCTCAGATCCACCCTCGCCGTCTACCACCGTCGCGGCGTCCCCGGAGCCGCGGAACTCACCCGCCGCGCACGCGAAGCACTCGCCTAAGCTGCCAACAAACCGGCCGACGAAGGGAAGATCGTGGCTCAGCCGACAACCGACGAACAGCAGCCCAAAGCCCTCAAGCCCGCCCTCGAATCCATGACCCTGCTGGTCGCTGCTGTCATCGTCCACGACAAGGCCACCAACCGCGTCGTCCTCCTCCAGCGCAGCCAGGACGCCAAGTTCGCCCAGGGCAAGTGGGACCTCCCCGTCGGCAAGAGCGAACCCGGCGAGCCGATCACTGAGACTGCGGTGCGGGAGCTGTACGAGGAGACCGCGCTGACGGTGAAGCCGGAGGCGCTGATGGTCGCCCACATCATCCACGGGGCGTGGGGAGTCGAGGCGCCCAACGGCTTCCTCACGGTCGTTTTCGCCGCTCATGAGTGGACCGGGGAACCCGAGAACTGCGAGCCGCACAAGCATGCGCAGGTCCGCTGGGTCGATGCCGCGGCCATCCCCGAGGAGTTCGTGGACACGACGGCCAGCGCCTTGCACCGCTATCTCAACGATGGCCCGGAGGTTTCCCTCGACGGTTGGTGACCGACGGGACCTGACCGGTGAAGGGCCGGGCCCGAAGGCAGGTTCGCCGCACCGACAGTGGACCCCGGTCCTCAGAATTGGATTCCGTCCAGGTCACGACAGCCGGGAAAACTCCTGGAAGGTCACGGCGGAGGGGGCGCTGCAGCTTGGATTGTATTGGCTTGTGCTCGCGCCACCGCCCGAGTTTGGGCAGCATCGGATCGGCGTAATACGAACAGCGACGCAAGAGCTAATACGCTGGGGCCGGATAGCATCGAAGCCAGTCCAACATGCCCCTGCATTCCCACCAGTACTGCCGCGACAAGCATTCCTGCGCTAAGTAGAAATCCTGCCACTAGGCCAGTAATTAGCAGGAAGTGAGACCGTCGAGCTGTCCTCTCCCGAGTTTCGAGGCGGAGGCTCTCCAGTTGCATCTGTTGAAGAGCGGATTGTTGCGCCATTCTCAACTCGTGCTCACGGCGCAGTTGGGGCTCTAGTGCTTTGAGGGCTACCTGCAAGTGCTCAGCGGGTAGATCCGCCCACTGCATGGCAATATCAAGGCCAGTCTGCTCGTGCCGCGGTATGTTCGAAGCCTCACGCGTCATCGCTCAGTTCCCCCGCCGCCATCGCCCACAGTTTGCTTCTGCCTCAGCCCGGGAGGTGGTGGCCCTAGGGCTCTGAACAGATCGTCGAAGCCCTCCGACAGGTGTCGTACTGCCGTGTTTGCGTCGCGATTTTCTGTCAATTCGATCAGGTCAATCGAGGTTGGCTGATCAGGCTTTGGTGCTACGAGCATTCGCTCGACCAGTCGGAGGAACATCGACGCATCGCGCATTATTTCGTCGGCGTCCCTCTGCGTGGCTGCATTCTCAATTCCAGCCTCCGCCCGGGCTCTACGTCTCGCGCCGGAAGCAAATAAGGCGCTCCAATCTGCCAACTCGGGGGCTATCTCAGGTAGTACTTCCCACGCGCTCCTGATTCGATTTCGGCGACGCGGAGTGCCTTCAGGACGTCCCCGGGTTGCTAGAACTGCAGCAGCGGTCCGCAAAGCAGCGAGGTGGGCGGCCGCATACCGTGAATTCGAATCTTCAATGGTTGATGCGTCTTTGAGTCCCGAATGGGCCTGCGCGAGGAGATCGAGTGCAGAGGGCGGAACCGTGGACCGCCTCAGGACCGGATGTACTTCGCGGGGTTCGCGACGGCTTAGCTGTGCGTGGTGTGCGGGGGAGGGTTGCTTCGTCGGCAGCTCTCTCTTGTGGACCTCGTCCCAGCGCGCGTGGAGGTCGGTGAGCTGCCCCCTTCCAGCATCCTCCGTTGCTAGCCATGCATTGTCGCCCACCGCGCGTAGGGCTTGCCTGTAGGCATCCAGCAGAATTTGCTCAGGTGGCCGTGGCGGAGCATGTGAGCCACGTCGTTTCTCATGGGCTTCTCTGTAGAGCCTCCATGCGCCATATGCGGCGAAGGCCGCCAGTAGAGCGATGCCTGGTCCTAAGAACCATTCCATGGGCCCCTCCGAGACGCTCGGCCGAGCATCAGTCCACGCAGTTCTCTTGCCTTAGCAGCGTGCCAGAGGCTCTCAGGCTCCGGAGGTAGATCGCGCAGAATGACGGGAACAAGCCTTCGGCGTACGACTGACTCGCTTGAGCGTCTGCTAGGGCCCAGCCCAACCCTTGGTCAACTGCGCAGTCGGTTCCTGGCCGTTGAGTGCGACAACCGGCAGTGCTGAGTGGGGCGCTGGGTGACGCTGTCAGAGTTGTGCTGCGCACGTGCTTAACGGCCTGGTCAGCGTGCCTCTCTGCGTGAGCGATGCGTGGGCGGACGGCTCAGCACCCGCTGGATCGGACGTCACACGGTCGAACCCTGCAATCCTCTGACCAGGTGAAACCGGATCGGACGTGATCATGGCTCATCACCCGTCACGACCTTGCAGGCCCACGTGAGTAGGTCTCGGGTGCGGCCGCGCCATAAAACGAGTGAGGCCGCCACCCCGATGGGGAGTGGCGGCCTCACTATAACTGACGCTACGTCAGAGGATCGGTCGGGCGGTGCACACGCGGTGCACAAGGGGGCGGAAAGCAAGCGGGAACAGCGAGCATTGCTGAGTAGTGTTTTCGCAGGTCAACACATGTTTTCAGGATTCCCGCCCAGGTCGCCCGGACCTGATCTTTAGATGTCGAAGTAGAGCTCGAACTCGTGCGGGTGCGGCCGCAGCTGGATCGGCGCGATCTCGTGCGTCCGCTTGTAGTCGATCCACGTCTCGATCAGGTCCGACGTGAAGACCCCGCCGGCCTGCAGGTACTCGTTGTCCGCCTCCAGCGCTTCCAGCACCGCCGGGAGCGAGGTCGGGACCTGCGGGACGCCCGCGTGCTCGTCCGGGGCCAGCTCGTAGAGGTCCTTGTCGATCGGCTCGGCCGGCTCGATCTTGTTCTTCACACCGTCGAGGCCCGCGAGCAGAAGCGCCGAGAACGCCAGGTACGGGTTCGACGACGGGTCCGGGGCGCGGAACTCGACGCGCTTGGCCTTCGGGTTCGAGCCCGTGATCGGGATACGCATCGCAGCGGAGCGGTTGCGCTGCGAGTAGACCAGGTTGACCGGGGCCTCGAAGCCGGGGACCAGGCGGTGGTACGAGTTCACCGTCGGGTTCGTGAACGCCAGCAGCGACGGCGCGTGCTTCAGGATGCCGCCGATGTAGTAGCGGGCGGTGTCCGACAGGCCCGCGTAGCCCTGCTCGTCGTAGAACAGCGGGACGCCGCCCTGCCACAGGGACTGGTGGACGTGCATGCCCGAGCCGTTGTCGCCGAAGATCGGCTTCGGCATGAAGGTCGCGGTCTTGCCGTTGCGCCACGCGACGTTCTTCACGATGTACTTGAAGAGCATCAGGTCGTCGGCCGCGGCGAGCAGCGTGTTGAACTTGTAGTTGATCTCGGCCTGGCCGGCGGTACCCACCTCGTGGTGCTGGCGCTCGACCTGGAGGCCCGAGGCCTCCAGCTCCAGGGAGATCTCGGCGCGCAGGTCGGCGAAGTGGTCGACCGGCGGGGCCGGGAAGTAGCCGCCCTTGTAGCGGACCTTGTAGCCGCGGTTGTCCTCGATCGCACCGGTGTTCCAGGCGCCGGCCTCGGAATCGATGTGATAAAAGGCCTCGTTCGCCTTGGTCTCGAAGCGGACGCTGTCGAAGACGTAGAACTCGGCCTCGGGGCCGAAGTACGCGGTGTCCGCGATGCCGGTGGAGGCGAGGTACGCCTCGGCCTTCTTGGCGATGTTGCGCGGGTCGCGGCTGTACTGCTCGCCCGTGATCGGGTCGTGGATGAAGAAGTTGATGTTGACCGTCTTGTCGCGCCGGAAGGGGTCGACACGGGCGGTCGACAGGTCCGCGCGGAGCGCCATGTCGGACTCGTGGATGGCCTGGAATCCGCGGATCGACGAGCCGTCGAAGGCCAGCTCCTCGGCCGGGTCGAACGCCTTTGCCGGGATGGTGAAGTGCTGCATCACACCAGGCAGGTCGCAGAACCGGACATCGACGAACTTCACGTCTTCGTCGGCGATGAACTTCTTCGCGTCGTCGGCGTTCTGGAACATCCAACTCCTCCTACTCCCGACCCGGGAGGGGCGGGGTTGCAGCTCGGTCGTGCGGCCAGTGCGGTGGCACACGCTGGACCCGACGATAGGCAGACGGGATTTCTCCAGCATGACCCATTTGTTTCGCCGAAGTTAACCGGACCAGGGTCGGTGCCGCGTCACGGCCCCGCCCGCAGGTGGGTGAAACCGGGCGCAGTACCGTGTACGGGTGGACAACAGGCAAGCAATCGGATCGTGGCTCTCCGGGCCCCGCGCGGCGGCCGAGGACATGGGCGCCGACTTCGGTCACCGGGGCGAGCGGCTCGGCCTGCCGGAGGCGGGGCCGGGCTCCATCGCCCCCCTCGGGCGGCGGTTCGGCGCCGTCTTCGTCGACTGGGGGCTCTGCCTCCTGATCGCATACGGGCTGCTCGCGAATGGTGACCGGCAGGCCGTCGGAAACTGGGCGCTCAGCATCTTCCTCGTACTCAGTGTGCTGACCGTGGGCTCGGTCGGTTTCACCCCCGGCAAGCGGATCTTCGGTCTGCGCGTCGTCGCCGAAGGCGGCGGCCGGCTCGGGATCGTCCGGGTTCTCCTGCGGAGCCTGCTGCTCTGCGTCGCGATCCCGGCGCTCATCTGGGACCGCGACGGGCGCGGGCTGCACGACCGCCTCGCCCGCGCCGTACAGGTGCGGATCTAGAGGCGAGCGAGAAGACGGGAAAGACCGGCAACACGAGCGGCGAGACAGAGTGAGGCGGCCCCGGACGCGTACGTCCGGGGCCGCCTCCGTGTCTGTCGTAGGTCAGCGCTGCTTTCCGCCGCGAGGCATCCGCGTGCCCTTCGGCATCGGACCCTTCGGCAGCGGCATATTGCTCATCAGGTCGCCCATCGCCCGCAGCCGGTCGTTGGCCGCCGTGACCTGCGGTCCGCTGAGCACCCGCGGCAGCTTCAGCATCGTGGTGCGCACCTTCTTCAGCGGCACCTGGCCCTCGCCGTCGCCGACGATGATGTCGTGCACCGGTACGTCCAGGACGATGCGCGCCATCTTTTTCTTCTCGGCTGCCAGCAGCGTTTTCAACCGGTTCGGGTTACCTTCCGCCACCAGGACGATGCCGGCCTTGCCCACCGCCCGGTGCACCACGTCCTGGCTGCGGTTCATCGCCACCGCCGGGGTCGTGCTCCAGCCGCGTCCCACGTTCTGCAGCACCGCGGCCGCCGCGCCCGGCTGGCCCTCCATCTGCCCGAAGGCCGCTCGCTCGGCACGGCGTCCGAAGACGATCGCCATCGCGAGGAAGGCCAGCAGGAAGCCGAGGATGCCCAGATAAACGGGGTGGTCGATCAAGAAGCCGATGGCGAGGAAGACACCGAAGGTGACGATTCCCACAGCCGCTAGGACAAGACCGATCTTGGAATCGGCCTTTCGGGTCATCTTGTACGTCAGAGCGATCTGCTTCAGTCGCCCAGTGTTCGCAGCAGCGTCAGTGCTGTCGGAGTTTGCCTTCCTCGCCATGTCTGGAAGTTTACGTGGCCTAGGAAGTGCGGCCGGCCACACCCTCCAGTACATGCTGCGCCTCGACCCTGTCCTTGGCCCGGCGCCGGTCTTCGAGGACCGCCGTCCATGCGTTCCGGCGGGCAGTGCGCTGTCCGCCGCCCAGGAGCAGCGACTCCATGGCGCGCAGAGCATCGGTGACGGACGGAATGGCGGTAGCGCGTACGGGACGTACCGGCGCGGCCTGCATGGTTGAGGTCCCCCTAAGGGTGAGCGTCGACGATGAGTGGAAGCGCTGCAGTGCGGTGCGGTGCACTGCGGTGCCGTGAGCGGTGAGTGCTGTGCGTAGACCCAATGTCACTGATTGGTGTTACCAGTGCATGACCGAGCGGTCAAACACCGATGAAACCTTTATGCGCCATCCGCAAACGCTGACGCGGCCCATACACCGCCCCGACCTGCGGGGAGGGCATGCGCCGCGTCAGTCGCTGATTACTCAGCGGTAGTTGCTTGTGCCTGAATTCACACAGTCTGCGGGGCGGTCACGGCACCCCGCCGCTCCATCGCCTGCTGGTACAGCCGGCCCGCGCGGTACGAGGAACGGACCAGCGGCCCCGACATCACACCGGAGAAGCCGATCTCCTCGGCCTCCTCCTTGAGCTCCACGAACTCGTGCGGCTTCACCCAGCGCTCGACCGGGTGGTGGCGTACCGAAGGACGCAGATACTGCGTGATCGTGATCAGCTCGCAGCCGGCGTCGTACAGGTGCTGCAGTGCCTCGCTGACCTCTTCACGCTCCTCGCCCATGCCGAGGATGAGGTTCGACTTTGTGACCAGGCCCGCCTCGCGGGCGCGCGTGATCACCTCGAGCGATCGCTCGTAACGGAAACCGGGGCGGATCCGCTTGAAGATCCGCGGCACGGTCTCGACGTTGTGCGCGAGCACCTCGGGGCGCGAGGAGAAGACCTCGGCCAGCTGCTCCGGCACCGCGTTGAAGTCGGGGATGAGGAGCTCGACCTTCGTACGGCCCGCCTCGCGCTCCGACGTCATCGCGTGGATCCGGCGCACCGTCTCCGCGTACAGCCAGGCGCCGCCGTCCTCCAGGTCGTCGCGCGCGACACCGGTGATCGTGGCGTAGTTCAGGTCCATCGTGACGACCGACTCGCCCACGCGGCGCGGCTCGTCGAGATCGAGCGCGGCGGGCTTGCCGGTGTCGATCTGGCAGAAGTCGCAGCGCCGGGTGCACTGGTCGCCGCCGATGAGGAAGGTCGCCTCGCGGTCTTCCCAGCACTCGTAGATGTTCGGACAGCCGGCCTCCTGGCACACCGTGTGCAGGCCCTCGCTCTTCACGAGCTTCTGCATCTGGGTGTACTCGGGCCCCATCTTCGCCCGGGTCTTGATCCACTCGGGCTTGCGCTCGATGGGGGTCTGGCTGTTCCGGACCTCGAGGCGCAGCATCTTGCGTCCGTCGGGTGCGACTGCGGACACGTCCGGCTCCCTACGACTTCGATTCTTCGGCGGACACCAGGGTACGCCCGTTATTTGTGTGGCCTTACGTCTGGCCAACCCTTGGCCAGAGGGGCGCATTCCCTAGACGGCTGCCCCGACGGCCCGCGGCCGCGGTTCGGCGTTCTCCAGGACGTCGCGGAGATGCTTCTCGATGACCGGGAGAACCTCGGCGATGGTGATCTCGCGGCCCAGTTCGTACGAGAGCGAGGTCACGCCCGCGTCCCGGATGCCGCACGGCACGATCCTGTCGAACCAGGTGTTGTCCGGGTTCACATTGATCGCGAAGCCGTGCATCGAGACGCCCTTGGCGATACGGATGCCGATCGCGGCGAGCTTGCGGTCCTCGCGGCGCTGGCCGGCGTTGGAGGGGGCGTACTCCGGGCCGTTCAGCCGCGGGTCGAACTCCTCGTCCTGCAGCCGCGGGTCGAAGTGGAGCGAGAGACCGCCGATCGCCGGACGCTGCTCGACCGGGTCGCCGAGGACCCATACGCCGCTGCGGCCCTCGACCCGGCTGGTCTCCAGGCCGAACTCCGCGCAGGTCAGGATCAGCGCGTCCTCGAGCCGGCGTACATGCGCGATGACGTCCACCGGGCGCGGCAGTTTCAGGATCGGGTAGCCGACCAGCTGGCCGGGGCCGTGCCAGGTGATCTTGCCGCCGCGGTCGACGTCGACGACGGGAGTGCCGTCCAGAGGGCGTTCGCTCTCCGCCGTGCGCCGGCCCGCCGTATAGACGGGCGGGTGCTCGAGGAGCAGGCAGGTGTCCTCGATCTCGTCGGCGAAGCGGGCGGCGTGGACCTCGCGCTGCTTCTGCCACGCCTCCTGGTACTCGACGGCTTCCTCGCCGAACCCCAGTTGGACGAACCGCAGCTCACTCACGGCTGTGCCTCCCTAGAACCTTCACCCTGCACTCATCGCGCCTAGCCACTGTACGGCGGCTCCGGAAACGGCGGCCGGGCAGGTGCCGGGCAGTTCCCGGTCACGCGGCGCCTGTCAGCGACGTCCCCAATCCTCACACGATCGGATGAATGTGGGGCGAAGCTGGCGGGCCGAGCCGTAGGGGCGGCTAAATTCGCGCCGTTCCATGAGGGCTGCTCCAGGCCCGGAAGGCAGGAGACCGCACAGCTGATGACGGAACGACCTCCGCAGCGCATCCCCAACCGACAGCTCGCCGCGCTCATCGCAGAAGCCGGATTCTCCAACGCAGGCCTAGCCCGCAGAGTGGACCAGCTCGGCCTCGAGCACGGCCTGGATCTGCGCTACGACAAGACCTCCGTGACCCGCTGGCTGCGCGGCCAGCAGCCTCGCGGCACGACCCCCGCCCTGATCGCCGAGGTGTTCACACGGCGGCTCGGCCGCCGGCTCTCGGCGCAGGACCTGGGTCTGGACGCCTGTGCGCCCGTCTACGCCGGTCTGGAGTTCGCGGCCACGCCCGAGGAGGCCGTGGACATCGTGAGCGGCCTGTGGCGCAAGGACTCCGGCAGCCACGCGGAGCTGCGGAAGATCGCCTTCACTCCGGCCGGGCTCGTGGTGCCGAGCAGGGACTGGCTGATCGGCCGGGCCGACGAGCGGGTGAGCCGGGCCGACGAGCGCCGGGCGGACGCGGTCCAGAACGGGACCGCCCGTATCCCCGCCCAGGGCAGGATCGCCGTCCCACGGCAGCGCGGCACGGACCGGGGCCCCGGCCAGAAGGTCTCCAGCGGCGACATCGCGGCGCTGCGCTCGGTCGGCGAGCTGTTCCGGACCCTCGACCACGCCTACGGCGGCGGGCACGCCAGGCAGGCGCTGGTGCGCTATCTCGAGCACGAGGCCGAGCCGATGCTGCGCGGCACCTACGGGGAGGTGACCGGGCGGCGGCTGTTCGCCGCGGCGGCCGATCTGACCCGGCTGGCCGGCTGGACCTCGTACGACATCGCGGCCCACGGCCTCGCCCAGCGCTACTTCGTCCAGGCGCTGCGGCTCTCCCAGGCGGCGGGCGATCGGGCATACGGCGCGTATGTGCTGGTGACCATGAGCCGGCAGGCGGTCTATCTGGGGCATGGACGCGAAGCGGTGCAGCTGACACGCGTCGCCCAGCAGGGAGTCGGCTCGGCGGCTCCGCCGGTGGTGCAGGCGCTGCTGCACTCCGTCGAGGCGCGCGGGCACGGCGTGCTGGGCGAGGCGCGGGCGTGTACGGCCTCGCTCGTACGGGCGGAGCGGGCGCTGGAGACGGCGCGGCCCGGCGACGATGTGCCGCACTGGGCGCGATTCTTCGACGAGGCGCAGCTCGCCGACGAATTCGGGCACTGCCACCGGGATCTGCAGCAGTACCGGCCGGCGGTGCAGCATGCCGAGCGCTCGCTCCAGCTGCGCGCCCCGGCGTTCGCGCGCAGCCGCCTCTTCTGCCGCGTGGTGCTGGCCTCCGCCCGGCTCGGACTGGGCGAGCTGGACCAGGCATGCGCGCTGGGGGCGGAGGCGGCGCTGCAGGTGTCGGAGATGCGGTCGGCGCGGGCGGTGGAGTACGTACGCGAATTCGAGCGGCGGCTCGAGCCGTACCGGGACGCGGCGGCGGTACGGAACTATCGCGACCGGGTCGCCGCGCTGGGCTGAACCCGGGGTCCGGGGCGGGCCCCCGGGTTCAGCCCCGGACCCCGTCCGCGATCGCGGACGGGGCCTGATGGTGCCGGCCTAGGCGACCGCCGAGAGCGCGACCGTTTCGTACCCGGGCTGCTGGAGGCCGAAGTCGCGCAGGATCGCGTCCGCGGCCCGGCGGCCCGAGAAGAGCGCGCCCTGGACCGTGCTCGTGTCGCGGTGGTCGCCGCAGACGTAGAGGCCGGACAGCAGCCGCACCGGACGGCGCAGATCGTGCGGCGGCGGCATCGCTGGCACCGCCTCCGGGTCGTGGTGGACGGCGAGCAGTTCCCAGTCGTCCGTGGGCGTGCCATAGAGCGTGGCGAGGTGGGTGCGGACGGTGCGGTCCAGATCCGGCGGAGGAGTCCCGAGCACGGTCGACGAGATCAGTACGCGGCCGTGCGGGGCGCGCGACGGATCGACCTCGCTCATCACCGCCGTGTGCGAGACGGGACCGCCGTGGTCCGCGTCCAGCAGGAGCGCCGGGTCGCTCAGCGGCGGCGCGGGCGCCGTGTGGTGAAGGACCGTCACGGGGTGGAAGGGCGGTACGCGCAGGCCCGGAAGGAGCTCCGCGGCCGCGCGGGCGCCGGTGGCCAGCACCAGGGCACGGCAGCCGATGTCGCCGTACTCCTTGGTCGTGACCTGCGTGATCGAGGCGTCGGTGACCCACACCCCGGTATGTACGGTGCCGGACGGCAGCGACGCCGCCAGCCGCTCGGGCAGCGCCGCGGCACCGCCTTCGGGGACGCACATCCGGCCGCGCGCGAAGCCGCGCAGCGCCAGATCGGCGCACCGGCTGGAGGTGTCCAGCGCCGGGTCGCAGAGCAGCGCCGAGAGCAGCGGGCGCAGGAAGCCGTGGACCGTACGGGCCGGGAGGCCGCGGGCGCAGAGCGAGTTCGCGGTGGGCCGCTCGGGGCGGGCGAGAAGGCGCTCCACGGGAGTGGCGGCGAGGCGGGCGAGAGATGCGCCGAGCCGGGCCTGGTCGAGCGGCCGGGGGGCGCTCGCGAGGGCGCGCGCCACGGTGAATGCGCCCCCTACGCCCCGCAGGGCGTGGGGGGACCCCCGCCGTGCGCTCCCCGCTTCACCGGTCCGCCGGAGCCGCCCTCCACTGTGCACGAGCACACCGGGCGAGAAGGGCCGCAGGACGACATCGCCGAGCCCCGCCGAGCGACGCAGCTCCGGATACGAGGTGTTGAGCAACTGGCCTATGCGGTCGAGCCGGAAACCGTCGATCTGCTGGGTGGCCATCCGTCCGCCCACATGAGGGGCGGCCTCCAGAACGCTGACCGAGACGCCTGCGCTGGTCAGTTGATGAGCCGCCGAGAGACCGGCGATCCCGGCCCCGACGATGACGACATCCGCATGGTGAGCGCTGCTGAGCACGTGCCCCTCCCCGAGGTCGGCGCGGCTGGTGGGAGGCTCATGCCCCCACCATGCCCCCGGAATACCCGAGTTCGGACCGAGACTAGGGAGCCGTCGCCGTACCGCGAGTCGCGCACGCCGTGGAGCACCGGAGCGCGGGGGCGCACACGGCGGCCGGCCGGCCGCAAGGCGCTACCGCAGCGCCGCGCCGACCGCCTCGTCGATGCCCGGAAAGGCGAACGAGAAGCCCGACTCCAGCAGCCGGGCCGGCAGCACCCGCTGGCTGCTCAGAATGTCCCCGGCCAGCTCGCCCAGCGCGATCCGCAGCGCGGGCGCGGGGACGGCGAACACCGTCGGCCGGTGCAGCGCCCGGCCCATCGCCGCCGTCACCTCGCTGTTGGTGACCGGGTCAGGGGCCGTGAGATTCACCGGCCCCGACAGAGACTCGGTGTCGAGGATGTGCCGCAGCGCCGCGACCTCGTCATGCAGGGCGATGAAGCTCCAGTACTGCCGGCCGTTGCCCAGCCGCCCGCCGAGGCCCGCTTTGAAGAGCGGGAACATCCGGCCCCACGCGCCGCCCTTGCGGGCCACCACAAGACCGGTACGCGCGAAGGCGGTCCGCACGCCCGCCTCCTCGGCCGGGGCCGCCGCCTCCTCCCACTCCACGCACATCTTCGACAGGAACCCGTCCCCGGCCGGCGCACCCTCGTCCACCGCACGCTCCCCGGTGTCGCCGTAGTAGCCGACGGCGCTCCCGCAGACCAGCACCCTCGGAGGTACGTCCAGTGTGGCGACGGCCTCAGCGATCGCCGCCGTGCCGAGCACCCGGCTGTCCCGGATCTCCTTGCGGTACGCATCCGTCCAGCGGCGCGCACCGACACCGGCCCCGGCGAGATTCACCACGCCCTCGCAGCCCACCAGGCCGGCCACGTCGACGTACTGCCGGTGCGGGTCCCACTCCACCTCGTCCCCGGCCCGCGCGGGTCGCCGCACCAGGCGCACCACCTCGTGCCCGTCGGTGCGCAGCGAGCGCACGAGTGCCGTACCGATGAGTCCGGTGGAACCGGTGACCGCGATCCGCATGGCCCCCATCCTGCCCCCGCGCGGCCCCGTGGCACAGTGACGCCCATGTCCCTGTCGCACATACGCCCCGCACGTCACACCGACGAAGCAGCGCTCGGTGCGCTCGACCGGGACACCTGGTCGCCGCTGCACGCCGTGCAGCCGAGGCCGAAGCCGCCGTACGACCCTTTCTTCGATGCGAACCACCGGCCCGAGGACTTCCTGGTCGCTGAGGACATCGCCGAGGACGGTGACGGCACGATCACCGGCTACATCCGGCTGATCCCGCCCACCCCGCTCGCCTGCAACCGGCATGTGCGGCAGATCCAGGGCCTCGCCGTGGCCGGACACGCGCGCGGCCGCGGCATCGCGCGAGCGCTGCTGCGGGCGTCGTTCGACGAGGCGCGCCGCCAGGGCGCGGTCCGGATGACGCTGCGGGTGCTCGGACACAACACGCCGGCCCGCACGCTGTACGAGTCGGAGGGCTTCGCGGTCGAGGGCGTACTGCCGGGGGAGTTCTGGCTGGAAGGGCGGTACGTCGACGATGTGATGATGGGCCGCAGCCTCACCCTCTGAGGACCGTTCTCACACGTTTCCGAAGCGCTCCCAGAGCCGGGGGAAACGTTGCGCCAGAGCCGCGTCGTCGTCGAAGTCGAACGGCGTGCCCAGCGGCTCGGCGGTCTGCGGCGGGATCCCCAGATCCGGTGCCACCACACCGGTGAGCTGCTCGTACGCCTCGTCCGCCGCGTACCCCAGCTCCTCGCCGTCCCCGTCGATGTCCTCGTCGAACTCGTCCAGCAGCTCGGCCAGCGAGTCCGGGTCGTGCAGCGCGCCCTCGAAGATCTCCCGGCCCTGCCCGATCAGCCAGCAGCGGAAGTAGTCGAAGGCGTCGTCGCTGGCACCGGCGAGCAGCACGGCGGCCGCACCCCACAGATCCCAGCGGTACGCGCGGTTGTAGCGCGCCTCGAAGTGCCGGGCGAAGTCCAGCACGGAGTCGGGGTCGAGCTGCAGCAGCCGCTCGACCAGCAGATCGGCATGGTCCTCGGGGTCGCCCTCGGCGGCCTCGCGGGTGCTGTCGATGATCTCCCAGAACTCCGTCTCGTCCATCACGGGACAAGCATCGTGGTTGGCGGGGGGCGGCGCACGCGGAGCCGCCGAAATGCTGACTCTTTCGAATGGCGGACAGAGGATGTCGGGTATACGTGCGACGGTCGGCGTATGACGACGGACACACCACTGGCAGGGAAAATCGCACTGGTCGCCGGCGCGACCCGGGGCGCGGGCCGGGCCATCGCCGTACAGCTGGGCGCCGCGGGCGCGACCGTGTATGTGACGGGACGGACCACCCGCGCGCAGGTCAGCGAGGTCGGCCGGGCGACCGAGACCATCGAGGAGACGGCGGAACTGGTCACGGCGGCGGGTGGCGAGGCCGTCGCCGTACCGACGGACCATCTGGAGCCGGAGCAGGTACGGGCGCTGGTCGAGCGGATCGAGAGGGATCACGGCCGGCTCGACATCCTGGTCAACGACATCTGGGGCGGCAACCACCTGCTCGACTTCAACACGAAGATGTGGGACGTCGACCTGGACCGCGGGCTGCGGATGCTCGAACTCGGCGCGAAGAGCCACATCATCACCAGCAGCATCGCGCTTCCCCTGATGGTGCGGCAGCCCGGCGGTCTGGTCGTCGAGGTCACCGACGGCACGGCCGAGTGGAACACGCGCTTCCGGGAGAACTTCTACTACGACCTCGCCAAGAACGCCCCGATCCGGATGGCCTTCATCCTCGGCGAGGAACTGAAGAGCGTCGGCGGCACGGCGGTGGCGGTCACCCCGGGCTTCATCCGCTCCGAGGAGATGCTCGACATCATGGGCGTCACGGAGGAGACCTGGCGCGACGCGATCGCGAAGCAGGCGCACTGGGCACTCTCCGAGACGCCGGACTACACCGGCCGGGCCGTCGCGGCGCTCGCCGCGGACCCGGAACGGGCCCGCTGGAGCGGCCGGTCGCTCGACAGCGGGCAGCTGGCGAAGGTATACGGCTTCACGGACACGGACGGCAGCCGGCCGGACGTCTGGGCCTTCATGCTGCAGGAGGCGGTGGGAGCGGAACCCTCCTTGACGGATTACAGATAGCGCGGCTACCTGTAGAGCCGGGCCGCCCGCTCCGACGAATCGGCGAACAGCGCACGCAGCTCCGGCGGTTCCAGGAGCTCCACGTCCGGGCCCAGCGCGAACAGCTGCCCGTACGCCACCTCATGGGACTCCACCGGCAGAGTGAGCGTCATCCGGCCCTGCCCGTCCGGCCCTTCCGCCGCCGCCAGCGCCTCGCGGGCCGCTGCCCGGTCCGTGACATACGGCAGCCGCCGCGCGCCTTCCTCAGTGACCCGGACCACCACCTCGGCGCGGAGGATGGAGCGTACGAACCGGGCCGCTCGGTCCTCCCAGAAGGCTGGCAGGTCGAAGTCCTCGTCGCGGTCGAAGAGTTGGCCGTCCATGTCCACCGCCGTGAACCGGTCGATCCGGTACACCCGGAAGGCCGTGCGGGCGCGGGCGCACAGGTACCAGACGCCTGCCTTGAGAACGAGTCCGTACGGCTCCAATTCTCGTTCCACCTCGGCGTCCCGGCGTCGGTATCGGGCCTTGATACGGCGGTCGTCCCAGACCGCCTCGGCGACCGCGGGCAGCAGCTCCGGCGTCTTGGGCTCCTGGTACCAGCCGGGCGCGTCCAGATGGAACCGCTGCGCCGCCGAATCGGAGGCGTCCCTGAGCGACGGCAGCAGCGCCGCGGACACCTTCAGACGTGCCGCGGACGCCGCGTCCTCGAGCCCCATCTCCCGCAGCGCGCCCGGGAGCCCGGAGAGGAAGAGGGCCTCGGCCTCACTGCGCCCGAGCCCGGTGAGCCGGGTGCGGTAGCCGCCGACCAGCCGGTAGCCGCCGGCCCGGCCCCGGTCGGCGTAGACCGGGACACCGGCCTCCGAGAGTGCGAGGGCGTCCCGGGTGATGGTCCGCTCCGACACCTGAAGTTCCCGCGCCAGCTCCGCGCCGGTCATGGAGGGCCTGGCCTGGAGCAGCAGCACCATCTTGATCAGCCGGGCAGCACGCATGCCTCCATCATTGCGCAGCTCGGGCGAGCGGCTCCTGGGGTTCGGTCATCCCGGGCCGGGTGCCCGGCCGGCAGCGACCGTGCACCCCGCGTGCACCAGGTTTGCGCCGTCGCCCCCGGCGCGTCCTCGTCATACGCGACCCCCCGGCGGCCGTCGGGGGGTCGCCGGGGGTTGCTCAGGCCTGCTACAGGCCGTAGCGCTCGCGCGCTTCCTTCACGGCCGACGCAGGCACCTCGCCGCGCTTGGCCAGCTGGGCCAGCGCCGCGACCGTGATCGACCGGGCGTCGACGCCGAAGTGGCGGCGGGCCGCGTCACGGGTGTCGGAGAGACCGAAACCGTCCGTGCCGAGCGAGGAGTAGTCCTGCTCGACCCACTGGCTGATCTGGTCCGGGACCTGGCGCATCCAGTCGCTGACCGCGAGCACCGGGCCCGGAGCACCCTCCAGCGCCTGGGTCACGTACGGAATGCGCTGCTCGCCGCGCAGCAGCGCCTCGTCGCACTCCAGCGCGTCACGCCGCAGCTCGCCCCAGGAGGTCGCGGACCAGACATCGGCCGTGACTCCCCAGTCGGCGGTGAGCAGTTCCTGCGCCTCGAGGGCCCAGTGGATCGCCGTGCCGGAGGCCAGCAGCTGCAGCCGCGGCGAGTCCGCGGACGTGGCCACGCCCTCCTTGAAGCGGTAGAGACCGCGCAGGATCCCCTCCTCGACACCCTCCGGCATCGGGGGCTGCGGCTTCGGCTCGTTGTAGACCGTCAGGTAGTAGAAGACGTTCTCGTTGTCCTCGGGTGCCTGGCCGTACATCCGGCGCAGGCCGTCCTTGACGATGACGGCGATCTCGTACCCGAAGGCCGGGTCGTAGTTGAGCGATGCCGGGTTCGTGGCCGCGATCAGCTGCGAATGGCCGTCCGCGTGCTGCAGGCCCTCGCCGGTGAGCGTCGTACGGCCGGCGGTCGCGCCGACGATGAAGCCCTTGCCGAGCTGGTCGGCGAGCTGCCACATCTGGTCGGCCGTGCGCTGCCAGCCGAACATCGAGTAGAAGATGTAGAACGGGATCATCGGCTCGCCGTGCGTCGCGTACGACGTGGCGGCGGCGATGAAGTCGGCCATGGCGCCGGCCTCGGTGATCCCCTCGTTGAGGATCTGGCCGTCCTTGGCCTCCTTGTAGTACATCAACTGGTCGCGGTCGACCGGTTCGTACGTCTGGCCCAGCGGGGAGTAGATGCCGGCCGAGGGGAAGAGTGACTCCATGCCGAAGGTGCGGGCCTCGTCCGGGACGATCGGAACCCAGCGCTTGCCGGTCTCCTTGTCCCGCATCAGGTCCTTCACCAGGCGTACGAAGGCCATGGTGGTGGCCATCTCCTGCTTGCCGGAGCCCTTTTCGAGCGCCTTGAAGCCGCGCTCCTCCGGCTCGGGCAGTGCCACGGCCTGCACCCGGCGGGCCGGGGCCGGACCGCCGAGTGCCGCGCGGCGCTCGGTCAGATAGCGGACCTCGGGGGAGTCGGCGCCGGGGTGGCCGTAGGGCACCAGGCCGTCGGCGAAGGCACTGTCCGGGATCGGGAGTCCGAGCAGATCCCGCATGCCCTTGAACTCGTCGACGGTCAGTTTCTTCATCTGGTGGTTGGCGTTCTTCGACTCGAAGCCCTTGCCGAGCGTGTAGCCCTTCACCGTCTGCGCGAGGATCACGGTCGGCGCGCCCTTGTGCTCGACCGCCGCCCTGTACGCCGCGTACACCTTGCGGGCCTCGTGGCCACCGCGGGAGGTGTAGAAGCACTCGGCGATCTTCGCGTCGCCGAGCAGCTTCGCCAGCTCGACGAGCGCGGGTTCGGCGCCGAAGAAGTGCTCGCGGATGTACGCCACATCACGCGTCGCATACGTCTGGAACTGGGCGTCCGGCACCTCGCGCAGCCTGCGCACCAGCGCACCCGTGGTGTCGAGCCGGAACAGCTCGTCCCAGGCGGAGCCCCACAGTGTCTTGATGACGTTCCAGCCGGCGCCGCGGAACTGGGCCTCCAGCTCCTGCACCACACGGAAGTTGGCACGGACCGGACCGTCGAGGCGCTGCAGATTGCAGTTGATGACGAAGGTCAGGTTGTCGAGCCGCTCACGGGCCGCGAGGGCGAGGGCGGCGGTCGACTCGGGTTCGTCCATCTCGCCGTCACCGAGGAAGGCCCAGACATGCGAGCCCGCGGTGTCCTTGATGCCGCGGTTGGCCAGATAGCGGTTGAAGCGCGCCTGGTAGATCGCGGAGAGCGGGCCGAGGCCCATGGAGACCGTGGGGAACTCCCACAGCCAGGGCAGCCGGCGCGGGTGCGGGTAGGACGGTAGTCCGTTGCCGCCCGCCTCCTGCCGGAAGTTGTCGAGCTGCTGCTCGGACAGGCGGCCGTCGAGGAAGGCGCGGGCGTAGATGCCGGGCGAGGCGTGGCCCTGGATGTAGAGCTGGTCGCCCGAGCCGTCGCCTTCCTTGCCGCGGAAGAAGTGGTTGAAGCCGGTCTCGTAGAGCCAGGCGGCGGAGGCGAAGGTGGCGATGTGCCCGCCGACGCCGAAGCGGGAGCCGCGGGTGACCATGGCGGCCGCGTTCCAGCGGTTCCATGCGGTGATCCGGGCTTCCATCGCCTCGTCGCCGTCGAAAGCGGGCTCGGCGGAGGTGGGGATGGTGTTGACGTAGTCCGTCTCCAGCAGCCGGGGCACGGGGACACCGGCCCTCTCGGCGTGCTGAAGGGTGCGGCGCATCAGATACGCGGCGCGGTGAGGTCCTGCGTGCTCGGTGACGGCGTCGAGGGATGCCGCCCACTCGGCGGTTTCTTCGGCATCACGATCCGGGAGCTGGTCGAGCTCGCTCGGAAGCTTGCCTACGGGGTCGGTCATGATCGCCGCCTTCCGGACAGGAGGGGGGTGGAGACAAGGAGCCTTGTCTGGCAGGACAGGGCTGGGGGTACCCCCGACGCAGTCAGGGGGAAGGTTGGTGAACCCGGCGCCAACTGTAAGTCCCTGATCGATGATCGATCAAAGCTTGGCGGGAAATTGGCATCCAGTGCCGCGAAATGGGGCACAGGGTGTCGCCGCGAAGCGGGGCGTATGGGGCGTTCCGGCGAGGGTGAGTCCCAGGCCCCACGTGCCCGGGATTGTCAGGCCCCGCAGGCGATCGAGGCGCGGGGGCCGGGGCGGAGCCGCGGTCCGGCGCGTTGCGCCGGGGCCGGTGATGGAGCCGTCGGAGATGCGCGGTGCCCGGTCAGGCGCGCGGGGCGCAGCCCAGGACGTGGGCCTTCACCAGCGGGCCGATCTCCGGGTCCTGGCGCCGGAACGCCTCGACCAGAGCCTGGTGCTCCTCGGCGTACGACTTCTGCACCGTGCCGAGCCACCGGATCGACAGCGCCGTGAACACCTCGATGCCGAGCCCCTCCCAGGTGTGCAGCAGCACGCTGTTCCCGGCGGCCCGCACCAGCTCCCGATGGAAGCCGACGGTGTGCCGCACCTGCGCGGCCGAGTCACCGGCCCGGTCCGCCTCGTACAGCGCGGCCACATGAGGCTCCAGCGCGGAACAGTCCTGGGCCAGCCGCGCGGCCGCCAGTTCGGCGGCGATCTGCTCGAGCCCGGCCCGCACCGGATAACTCTCCTCGAGATCGGCGGCGGTGAGATTGCGCACGCGTACGCCCTTGTTGGGCGCGGACTCGATCAGCCGCAGACTCTCCAGCTCGCGCAGAGCCTCGCGCACCGGCGTCTGGGAGACCTCCAGCTCGGTGGCGATCCGCCGCTCGACGATCCGCTCCCCGGGCTTCCAGCGGCCGCTGACGATCCCCTCCACGATGTGCTCGCGGATCTGTTCGCGCAGCGAGTGGATGACGGGCGGGGTCATGAGTGCTCCTCCGGGGCGACAGGCACCCCTGACAATACGGCGGCCGTTGTCGGCAGGCTGCCCAAGGGTGCGCCGGAGCAGGCCTGATGAGTCCTCGCGAGTACGGCAGTGCCCCGCCCGGAGAGTTCCGGACGGGGCACTGCCGTACTGCTGGTGAGCTTTACAGGCCGAGCTCGACCTCGAACTCGCCCGCCTCCAGGATCGCCTTGACGGCCGTCAGGTAGCGGGCCGCGTCGGCGCCGTCCACCAGGCGGTGGTCGTAGGAGAGAGCCAGGTACGTCATGTCACGGATGCCGATGACGGTGCCCTCGGCGGTCTCGATGACCGCCGGGCGCTTGACGGTGGCGCCGATGCCCAGGATGGCGACCTGGTTCGGCGGCACGATGACCGTGTCGAACAGCGCACCGCGCGAGCCGGTGTTGCTGATGGTGAAGGTCGCACCGGAGAGCTCGTCCGGGGTGATCTTGTTGCCACGGACCTTGCCCGCCAGCTCCGCCGTCTTCTTGGCGACACCGGCGAGGTTGAGGTCGCCGGCACCCTTGATGACCGGCGTCATCAGACCCTTCTCGGAGTCCACCGCGATACCGATGTTCTCGGTGTCGAAGTAGGTGATGGTGCCCTCGTCCTCGTTGATCCGGGCGTTGACGACCGGGTAGGCCTTCAGCGCCTGGGCCGCGGCCCTCACGAAGAACGGCATCGGGGAGAGCTTGACGCCCTCGCGAGCGGCGAACGCGTCCTTGGCCTGGTTGCGCAGCTTCATCAGCTTGGTGATGTCGACCTCGACGACCGAGGTCAGCTGGGCCTGCGAGTGCAGCGCCTTCATCATGTT
The DNA here is from genome assembly GCF_035918095.1 of Streptomyces sp. NBC_01750. Taxonomy (NCBI): domain Bacteria; kingdom Bacillati; phylum Actinomycetota; class Actinomycetes; order Kitasatosporales; family Streptomycetaceae; genus Streptomyces; species Streptomyces sp. NBC_01750. Next base: position 2,558,122 of record NZ_CP109137.1, on the reverse strand, counting down.
GTCGCCGATGACCTTGCGCATGCGGGTCATCTTGACCGTCTGACCGCGCAGCGGCGACGTCTCGAGGGCCGGGGCCTTCGAGACGGCGGCCGGAGCGGCGGCGGCCGGGGCCGGAGCGGCGGCCTTGGCGGCCTCCGCGGCGGCGACGACGTCCTGCTTGCGGATACGGCCACCGACGCCGGTGCCCTTGACCGCGGAGAGGTCCACGCCGTTCTCGGCGGCGAGCTTACGGACCAGGGGGGTCACGTACGCGCCGTCGTCACCGGCGGGGGCGGCCGGAGTCACCGGGGCCGGAGCGGCAACCGGGGCCGGAGCGGCAACCGGGGCCGGGGCGGGCGCCGGAGCGGCTGCCGGGGCCGGTGCCGGAGCAGCAGGCGCGGCCGGGGCCGCGGGAGCCGCAGGGGCTGCCGGGGCCGGGGCCGGTGCCGGAGCAGCAGCGGGGGCCGGGGCAGCCGGAGCGGGCGCGGCGGCAGGCGCGGCACCAGGGGCGCCGATCACTGCCAGCTTGGCGCCGACCTCGGCGGTCTCGTCCTCGGCCACCACGATCTCCAGCAGCACACCGGAGGCCGGGGCGGGGATCTCGGTGTCGACCTTGTCCGTGGAGACCTCGAGCAGCGGCTCGTCGGCCTCGACGGACTCGCCGACCTCCTTGAGCCAGCGGGTGACGGTGCCCTCGGTGACGCTCTCGCCGAGCGCGGGAAGGACGACGTCGGTACCGGTGGCGCCGCCCGCGGGGGCGGGGGCCGGAGCGGGCTCGGCGGCCGGAGCGGGAGCCGCGGGGGCCTCCGCGACCGGGGCCGGAGCGGCGGGGGCCTGGGCCACCGCGGTCTCGGTCTCGGCAGCAGCCGGGGCCGGAGCGGCAGCGGGCGCGCCCGTGCCGTCGTCGATGACGGCCAGCTCGGCGCCGACCTCAACGGTTTCGTCCTCGGCGACCTTGATGGACGCGAGGATGCCGGCAGCCGGGGCGGGGATCTCGGTGTCGACCTTGTCGGTCGACACCTCGAGCAGCGGCTCGTCGGCCTCGACGCGCTCTCCCTCGGCCTTCAGCCAGCGGGTGACAGTGCCCTCGGTGACGCTCTCGCCGAGCGCCGGAAGGGTTACGGAAACCGCCATGGTTTCAGTTGCTCCTTACGAATGTGCGGAAGTGGTCGTCGCGCCCGGGACTACTAGTCATGGGAGTGCAAGGGCTTGCCGGCCAGGGCCAGGTGGGCCTCGCCGAGCGCCTCGCTCTGCGTCGGGTGCGCGTGGATCAGCTGCGCGACCTCGGCCGGCAGAGCCTCCCAGTTGTAGATGAGCTGAGCCTCGCCGACCTGCTCGCCCATACGGTCACCGACCATGTGGACGCCGACCACGGCACCGTCCTTGACCTGGACGAGCTTGATCTCGCCCGCGGTCTTGAGGATCTTGCTCTTGCCGTTGCCGGCGAGGTTGTACTTCAGAGCGACGACCTTGTCGGCCCCGTAGATCTCCTTGGCCTTGGCCTCGGTGATACCGACGGAGGCGACCTCCGGGTGGCAGTACGTCACCCGCGGCACACCGTCGTAGTCGATCGGAACGGTCTTCAGACCTGCCAGCCGCTCCGCGACCAGGATGCCCTCAGCGAAGCCGACATGCGCGAGCTGGAGCGTCGGGACGAGGTCGCCGACCGCCGAGATCGTCGGCACGTTGGTCTGCATGTACTCGTCGACCAGGACATAGCCGCGGTCCATCGCGACGCCCTGCTCCTCGTAACCGAGACCGGCGGAGACCGGGCCACGGCCGACCGCGACCAGCAGCAACTCGGCGTCGAAGGTCTTGCCGTCCGCGAGGGTGACGCGGATGCCGTCCTGGGTGTACTCGGCCTTCTCGAAGAAGGTGCCCAGGTTGAACTTGATGCCGCGCTTGCGGAACGCGCGCTCAAGAAGCTTGGAGCTGCTCTCGTCCTCGACCGGCACGAGGTGCTTCAGACCCTCGATGACCGTGACATCGGTGCCGAAGGACTTCCACGCGGAGGCGAACTCGACGCCGATGACGCCGCCGCCCAGCACGATCGCGGACTGCGGGACGCGGTCCAGCGTCAGCGCGTGGTCCGAGGAGATGATGCGGTTTCCGTCGATCTCCAGGCCCGGCAGCGACTTCGGTACGGAGCCGGTGGCGAGAAGGACGTGGCGGCCCTGGACACGCTGGCCGTTGACGTCGACGGAGGTGGGGGAGGACAGTCGGCCCTCGCCCTCGATGTAGGTGACCTTGCGGGAGGCGATCAGACCCTGGAGACCCTTGTAGAGCCCCGAGATCACCTCGTCCTTGTACTTGTGGACGGCCTTGATGTCGATGCCCTCGAAGGTGGCCTTGACACCGAACTGGTCGGCCTCACGTGCCTGGTCGGCGATCTCGCCGGCGTGCAGCAGTGCCTTCGTCGGGATGCATCCGTTGTGCAGGCAGGTGCCGCCGACCTTGCCCTTCTCGATCAGGGCGACGTCCAGGCCCAGCTGAGCTCCACGCAGCGCCGCAGCGTAACCGCCGCTACCACCGCCGAGGATCACTAGGTCGAAAACGGTGCTGGCGTCGTTCGCCACGTCACGTCCTCCATGCATGTGCGCCGGTCGCCGGTCGTCGACGACCGGGCGGCGGCTGGTGTTCGGCCGCTGTATTTTCGGCCCTGTGGTGGGGGCCCTGTCCTGCCGAGAACCCATCTTCGCACTTGTTGACGGGAGGCGGGACGCGGGGCCGGGGTGTGAGACGCATGACGCACCGCCCCAAGGAGTTACTGGCCCGTACGAATGTACGGATTTCGTAGAAAGCGAAGGGGGAAACACCGACGGCCCCGGGCGTATGCCCGGGGCCGTCGGTGCCCGTCCTCAGCCCAGGTCGCCGGCGGCGGTGCGCTCGGCGAGCTTGACCAGCGTGCGGATGGCGGAGCCGGTGCCGCCCTTGGGGGTGTAGCCGTACGGCGCACCCTCGTGGAAGGCCGGGCCCGCGATGTCCAGGTGGGCCCAGGTGATGCCCTCGCCCACGAACTCCTGCAGGAACAGACCGGCCACCAGGCCGCCGCCCATCCGCTCGCCCATGTTGGCGATGTCGGCGGTCGGGGAGTCCATGCCCTTGCGCAGCTCGGCGGGGAGCGGCATCGGCCAGGACTGCTCGCCGACCTCCTCCGCGATCTCGTGGATCGAGGTACGGAACGCGTCGTCGTTCGCCATGATGCCGAAGGTGCGGTTGCCCAGCGCCATCACCATCGCGCCGGTCAGCGTCGCCACATCGACGATCGCGTCCGGGTTCTCCTCGGACGCCTTGGTGAGCGCGTCCCCGAGCACCAGGCGGCCCTCGGCGTCGGTGTTGAGCACCTCGACCGTCTTGCCGCTGTACATGCGCAGTACGTCACCCGGGCGGGTGGCCGAACCGGACGGCATGTTCTCGGCGAGCGCCAGCCAGCCGGTGATGTTGACCGCGAGGCCGAGCCGGGCGGCCGCGACGACAGCGGCGAACACCGCGGCCGCGCCGCTCATGTCGCACTTCATCGTCTCGTTGTGACCGGCCGGCTTCAGGGAGATGCCGCCCGAGTCGTAGGTGATGCCCTTGCCCACCAGCGCCAGGTTCTTGGCCGCCTTGGAGTGGGTGTAGGAGAGCTTCACCAGACGCGGCGGGTTCTGCGAACCCTGGCCGACGCCGAGGATGCCGCCGAAGCCGCCCTTGGCCAGCGCCTTCTCGTCGAAGACCTGCACCTTGATGCCGTGCTCCTTGCCGGCGGCGGTGGCCACGGCGGCGAAGGACTCGGGGTAGAGGTCGTTCGGCGGGGTGTTGACCAGGTCGCGGGCGCGGTTGATCTCCTCGGTCAGCGCGATCGCACGCTCGGCCGCCGCCTTGTACGCCTTGTCGCGCGGCTTCGCGCCGAGCAGGGCGATCTCGCCGAGGGGCAGCTTCGCGCCTCCCCCGGAGCCTCCGGCCTGGGAGGTGCCCCCGCCGTTCTTCGAGTTCTTCGCGTCCTTCTCGCCGCTCCGGTACGCGGTGAAGGCGTAGGCGCCGAGCAGAGCGCCCTCCGCGATGGCCTCCGCGTCCTCGGCCGCCTCGACCGGCAGGGCGAAGGCGGCCTTCTTCGAACCGGTCAGCGCACGGGCCGCGGCACCCGCGGCACGGCGCAGCGCCTCGGCGTCGTACGACTCGTCCTTCTCCGGGACCGGGCCGAGCCCGACCGCGAGGACGACCGGGGTCTTGAGGCCGGCCGGTGCGGGGAGCTTGGTCACTTCGCCCTCGCCACCGGTGGCGCCGAGGGTCTCCAGGACGGCGGCGAGTTTTCCGTCGAACGCCTTGTCCACGGCCTCGGCGCCCGGCGCGACGACCGGCCCCTTGGCGCCCTTCGCGACGCCGACGACGAGGGCGTCCGCGCGCAGTGTCGCCGCTCCGGCAGTGCTGAGAGTGAGAGCAGTCACGGTGGTGAAATCTCGCTTCCGTTGAGTCCAGGGCCGTAGAAGGGGATGGATCGACATCCCACGCCGGACAAGAGCCTACGCGCGGTCACATGTTTCGCTCACGGCGGCGGCAATTCACTCGTCCGTGGCGTCTCTTTCATGTTTTCGCGAACTCCGGCGAGACCTCAGTCACACTCACGTCGTTCAGGCAAGGGAGCGAGGGGCTTCTTTGCATCATCTCCACAGGTCCTCCGCATGCTTCTGTGTGCCGAGGGATCGTGCGAGGGGGGAAGTCATGGGGTTCCACGGACTGCGCGCGGGCAGATCGGCCGCGGTGGCACTGGCCGCCGGAGTACTGGCGACGGCCGTTCCGTCGTCGGTCGCGGCAGCTGCCGCCGCGCCGGCGCCGCGCATCGATCTGACGGTACTCGTCGTCGACGACGGAGGCGGCGCGGTCGGGGCGATCGTCTCGGAGCTGAAGGACACCGGGGTGCCGTACCGGACGGTGCGCCTCGACGATCCGGGGCGTCCCGTCGTCGACGCCGCCTTTCTCAGCGACACCGTGAGCGGCCGGCCGCGAGCCAAGTACCAGGGCATCGTCGTCCCCGACGAGGATCCGTTCGGCGCGGACTCGACTGCCGGAGCAGCGGAGAACGCCGCGCTCTTCGCGTACGAGCGGACCTTCGGCATCCGCCAGGTCGACGCCTACACGTGGTCCCATCCGGGTGTCGGTCTCGAGTACGTCGACAACGGCGGCTACGCGGGGGTGCTCGACGGCGCGCAGAGCGCGGTCACCGCCGCCGGGCGTACAGGTCCCTTCGGCTATCTCGACGGGCCGGTCCGGTTCGAGGACAACTCCGCTCTGGTCGCCGAGAGTTACGGCTTCGCCGGCAAGCCCAGGGAAGGCTTCACCAGCTATCTCGACACACCGGTCGGCGACGGCGCCGCCCGCGGCAGCCTGGTCGGCGAGTACGCCCACGACGGACGCAGCGAGCTGGTCGTCACGTTCGCCTACAACCAGTACCAGCGGCAGTTCCGGGTACTGGCCCGCGGCATCGTCGAATGGCTCACCCAGGGCATCCACCTCGGCCAGAGTCGCAGCTACTTCTCCGTGCACGTCGACGACGTCTTCGCGCCCGACGCCCGCTGGGACAAGGACCGCAACTGCACGCCCGGCGACATCGACTGTGGCGACGGGGGCGAGGAGACCACCACCGACATCCGGATGACCGCCGCCGACGCGCAGTACGCCAGGCAGTGGCAGCAGACCAGCGGATTCACTCTCGACATGGTCTACAACGCGGGCGCCGGCGAGGAGTGGAAGACCGAGCACGGCGGCACCGACGCGCTCGCCGCACAGCTGGTGGCCGACCGCGCGCAGTACCGCTGGGTCAACCACACCTATACGCACCTCTTCCTCGGCTGTGTCCAGGACGTCTCGGTCGTGCCGTGGCAGTGCGCCAAGGACACCACGGGCAACACCCGGTGGACGAGCCGGGCCGACATCTCCGCGCAGATCCGCGACAACTACAACTGGGCCGTCGGCAAGGGCATCCCGACCGACCGCACCGAGCTGGTCACCGGCGAGCACTCCGGTCTCATGACCCTGCCGCAGCAGCCCCAGGACAATCCGAACCTCGCCGGGGCGCTGGCCGACAACGGCGTGAAGTGGGTCGCCAGCGACAACTCCCGCGAGCCGCAGCAGCGGAAGGCCGGAGCGGCGCTGACCGTGCCGCGCCACCCGATGAACGTGTACTACAACGTCGGCACCGCGGCCGAGATGGCGGACGAGTACAACTGGATCTACACCGCCGAGGGCGACGGGGGCAGCGGCGTCTGCGAGACGAACCCCGCCTCCACCTGCCTGGCCGAGCCACTGGACACCGCCACCGGCTACGCCTCGTACATCGTGCCGCAGGAGGCCCGTACCGCGCTGAGCCATGTCATCGCCAACGACCCGCGGCCGCACTACGTCCACCAGTCCAACCTTGCCGAGGAGCGCATCCTCTACCCGGTGCTCGACAAGGTGCTGGCCGACTACCGCGCGCTGTTCGCCGACAGCGCCCCGCTCGTCAACCCGAGCCAGCGCGACGCCGGTACGGAGCTTCAGCGCCGGGCCGCCTGGAACAAGGCGCTCGCGGACGGCAGGGTGACCGCGTACCGCATCGGCGCCACTGTCACCGTGCAGGCGCCCTCGGGTGTGACCGCGCCCGTCACCGCGCCGGAAGGCACCCGTAAGCAACTGTTGGTGGGCACGGCTGTGTTCGGGACTCCGTACGCGGGAGCACGCTCGGCCTGGACCTCGCCCGAGCTGCTCCAGTCGGCCGTCACGCTCAAGCTCCCGGTCTGAGCGCAGCCGACCGTCATCGCTGTCCAGGGGGGACAACATTCTGAGCCGCGGCAGTCATGTCACCATGCTCACCGAAGGCACCTATCCACACGTCCACGGGGGTGTGTCGACCTGGTGCGACCAGCTCGTACGCGGAATGCCGGAGGTCGACTTCAATGTCGTCGCCCTCACCGGCACCGGCCGTGAGCCGGTCACCTGGGAGCTGCCGTCGAATGTCTACCGGCACTCGGCCTTCCCTCTATGGGGGCCGGTGCCGGGGCGGCGCCGGCCCCTCTTCGGGCGGAAGCGGCGCCGCTTCACCGACATCTACGAAAGCTTCCTGCTGTCAATACTCGACCCGTCGGCGGGCTGCGACTTCGGCGCGGGACTGTACGAACTGGCGCTGCTGGCCCGCGCGGGACAGCTGTCGGAGGCACTGCGCTCGGAGTCCGTACTGCGCTCGCTGATGTGGATCTGGACCATGCCGCATCTGGAGATATCCGCGTCCCGGCCGACCGTGCACGACGCGCTGACCGCCACCGATCTGCTGGAGCACGCGCTGCGGCCGCTGGCGGTACGGATACCGGACGACTCGATCGCGCACGCCGTCAGCGCGGGGCTCGCCACGCTGCCCGCGCTGGCCGCGCAGCGCTTCGAGGGTGTGCCGTTCCTGCTCACCGAGCACGGCATCTATCTGCGCGAGCGCTACCTCGGCTACCGCGCCGAGGCGCAGCGCGCGCCGGTCAAGGCGCTGATGCTGGGCTTCTACCGGGAGCTCAACTCGCTGGGCTACCGGCGCGCCGATCTGATCACGCCCTGCAATCAGTACAACCGGCGGTGGGAGGAGCGGGGCGGGGCGCCCGCGGACCGTATCCGCACCGTTTACAACGGCGTCGACCCGCACGCCTTCCCGCAGGCGGGTCCCGAGCCGGACGTGCCGACGATCTCCTGGGCCGGACGGATCGACCCGATCAAGGACCTGGAGACGCTGATCCGGGCGTACGCCATGGTCCGCGCCGAACTGCCCGAGGTGCGGTTGCGGTTGTTCGGCGGCGTGCCGGCGGGCGGCGAGGCGTACCGGACACGGCTGGAGAAACTCGCCGCGGAACTGGGCGTCGTGGACGGCATCAGCTGGGAGGGGCGCGTCAGCGATGTGTCGCGCGCCTACGCCTCGGGAAGCGTGGTGCTGCTCTCCAGCATCAGCGAAGGGTTCCCGTTCTCACTGATCGAGGCGATGTCGTGCGGCCGCGCCACGGTCTCCACGGACGTGGGCGGAGTACGGGAAGCGGTCGGTGACACAGGGCTTGTGGTGCCGCCGCGCGAGCCCGCGCTGATGGCGGAGGCGACTATGGGCCTGCTGCGGGACCCCGAACGGCGGGCCGGTCTTGGCGGGCGCGCGCGGCAGCGGGTCGTGGACCAGTTCACGCTGCGCCGCTCGGTGGACGGTTTCCGGCGTATCTACCTCGAGCTGGCGGAGGGTCTGCCCGGGGCTGAGGACGCGGACATCCGGCAGGCCACCGAGTGGGCGCTGGGATGAGCGGGCCGCTCTGGCAGGGACCCGGCCAACAGGTCGACACGCTGCCGGTGCTGCCCCGGCAGCGGGGCGGCCGCGCCGCCGATCCGCTGGAGGAACTCGCGGTCCGTCTGGAGGAGGTGGTCGCGGCGGCCGTCCATCCGGACGAGATCGCCGCGATCCTCGAGTCCGACGGCATGACGGACGACCACATTCGCCTCACATACGGCCGCGAGGACTCCTTCACGCTCGCCGAAGAGCTGTACGCCCGGATCCCGCGCCGCTATTCCGAGCCGCCCGGCCCGCCCGTCGACCCCTGGCACGTGGGGCTGCTCGGCTGCCTGTTGCGCGGCCTCGTCTTCGCGCTGCCGGGCCTTGCCTACGTGCTGGGAGCACCGCTGCTGCGGGGCGCGGGCCTGGCCCCGCTGCTCGCGGGCGCGCTGACCGGCTGGGTGTGGAACCAGGCGTTCTCGCACCGCGCCTACTCCTGGCTGGGCCTGGGCGACCGCGAAGCGGCCGCCCGCGCGCTGCTGACGGGCGCTCCGGCGGGCGCGCTGCTGGGCTCGGCGACGGCGGCGATCGCGGCGGCGGTGTCGTCAGGCCCCGGCGAGTGGCCCGCGGCGGCGTTCGCGTCGGCCCAGGCGCTCTATCTGGCGGCGGCGACGGTCCTGTTGGTCATGGGCCGCGAACGGGCGCTGTTCTGCGCACTGTTACCGATGACGGCGGGTGCCGCACTGGCACTGTCGTACGACCTGGCGGTATCGCTGCGGACGGGCTTGCTGCTGCTGTCGCTGGTGTGCGCGGTGGTGCTGGCGGGGGGCACGCTGGCGCGATGCATCCCGGGTTCGCGGGAGCGGCAGCCCCCTTCCGGGGCTTCGCCCCGAACCCCGCTCCTCAACCGGCGGAGGAGGGGCCTGTCTTCATCATCTCCGGCCGGGCCGATCGCCGCCGGCGCGGACGGATCTTCCCGCCGGACGGGCGGGAAAATCCAGCCCGTCCGGCCATGGAGGACACGGCCGCGCCGCCGGGACACGCGGGCCGCTCCCCGCGTCGCCGCCTCCCTCCCGTACGGGCTCTTCGGGCTCGGCACCGGCGTCCTCGTCCTCTACACCGCACTCGGCGATGTCCTCGCCGGCGGACCCGGCGCGGTCGTCTCCGCGCCCTCCGCCGTAGCGCTGACGCTCAGCATGGGGCCGGCCGAATGGCTGCTGCACCGCTTCCGCGGCGGGAGCCTCGCCGGGCTGCGCGCGAGCACCACGTCACGCGCCTTCCGGCGGGGCTCCGCCGCCGTGCTCGCCGAGTGTCTCGCCGGATATCTCACCGTTCTGTTCGTCCTCGCCGTCGCGGGGACGGTGCTGTGGCCCGACGCCCCCGCGCTCGGCGGCGGGCGTCTTGCCACCCTGCTGCTCATAGGGACAGTGCTGTGGACCGGGCTGCTGCTCCAGTCGTTCGGCGCGGTGCTCCGCGCGGCCGCGGTGTGCGTGGCTGCGGCCCTGGCGCAGGCGCTGGCACTGCTCACCGGCACGGGCGGCCCTGGGCTTGTCGGGCTCGTTGTCGCGGCGGTGGCGGCGGTGCTGCTGGCGGGGATGGTCTGTGTTCTGCTGGGCCGTGCGAGCGCCCACCGCGTATGAGGAACGGTTTTGTGAAGAGACTGCTGGTGCCGTACTACGAGCATCCCGCCGAGCAGCCCGAAGCCTGGGACACGCTCATCGCCGCCGCGCCCCGGCTCTACGGCGTGGTGATCAACCCCGCCAGTGGCCCCGGCGCGGCCGCCGACCCGGAGTTCGCGGCGGTCGCGGAGCGGCTGCGCGGGGCCGGGGTCCGGGTCCTCGGCTACGTCGACACCGACTACGCGCGCCGCCCGCACGCCGCCGTCGTACGGGATCTGCTGCGCCACCGCGACTGGTACGGCGCGGACGGTGCCTTCCTCGACCAGGCATCCGCGGACCCCGACGCGCTGCCCCACTACCGCCGCCTCGCCGTCGCCGCCCGCGCGGTGGGAGCCCGCACGCTCGTCCTCAACCACGGTGTCCACCCCGACCCGGCCTACACGGAACTCGCCGAGCTGCTGGTCACGTTCGAGGGCCCCTGGGACACCTACCGCAGCCTGATCGTCCCGCTGTGGACTGCGGCCCACCCGCCGGAGCGGTTCTGCCATCTGGTGTACGCGGCCCCGCCAGAAGCCCGCGCCGCTGCCGCCGTCCACTGCCTTGTCCCGGGAGCCGGGGCCCACCCCTGGAGCACCCTCCCGTCCGCACTGGAGCCGTCCCGGTGAGACGCGTACGCCCGGTGACACACGTACGCTCGGCGAGACGGGTACTCCCGGTGCTCGTGCTGCTTGTCCTGCTGCCGGCGGGCTGTACCACCCATTCCGACGGGAAGCCGCCTGCCGACCGCTGGCAGCCGGAGCCGGGAATGGCCTGGCAGTGGCAGCTCAGCGGCCGTCTCGACCCGACCGTGGACGTACCGGTGTACGACATCGACGGCTTCGACCACCCGAAGTCCGCCGTCGCCGATCTGCACCGCCGCGGCCGCAAGGTCATCTGCTATCTCTCCACCGGCGCCTGGGAGGACTTCCGCCCGGACGCGGCGAAGTTCCCCAAGGAGGTCCTCGGCCGCGGCAACGGCTGGGACGGTGAGCGCTGGCTCGACATCCGGCGTACGGACATCCTCGGACCGCTCATGGCCGAGCGCATGGACATGTGCCGGGACAAGGGCTTCGACGCCGTCGAGCCCGACAACATGGACGCGTACGCCAACCGCACCGGCTTCCCCGTCACCGCCGCCGACCAGCTCCGCTACAACCGCACGATCGCCGGCCTCGCCCACGACCGGGGCCTGGCCGTCGGCCTCAAGAACGATCTCGACCAGATCCCGCAGCTGGTGGGGGACTTCGACTTCGCGGTCAACGAGCAGTGCGCGGAGCACGACGAGTGCGAGGCGCTGACACCGTTCATCCGCGCGGGCAAGGCGGTCTTTCATGTCGAGTACGAGCTGGACACCGGCGACTTCTGTGCCGAGACCCGGCGGCTGAAGCTGAGCTCGATGCTGAAGAAGTACGAGCTCGGGGTGTGGCGCAAGCCCTGCTGGAGCCGGGGGACACTCGGAGCCGGAGGACCACACAGCGCGCGGGCGCCCGCCCGAGGGCCACGGAAGGGTGAAACCTAGCCGAGCACCAGCACGACGAGCGCCGCCGTCGCCGCCGTCTCGGCCAGCGCGCCGAACACATCGCCCGTCACCCCGCCGAAGCGGCGAACGCAGTGGCGCAGCAGCAGATGCGCCGCGACGAGTCCGGCTGCCACCGCCAGTGCGTGGTGCACTGCGCCGTACGCGCCGAAGAGGGTGCCCGCCGCCGCGCAGACCGCGGTGACCACCGCGGCCACGGCCAGTGCGACGGGTACCGGAACGACTTCCGCGACCGCCGCACCGAGGCCTTCCGGGCGGGCCGCCGGCACGCCCGTGCGGGACGCGAGGGTGAGGGCGAGGCGGGCGGTGACCCCGGAGACCGCCGCCGCGACCGCGCCGTGCGCCCAGCTCTGCCCGTACAGCCCGGTCAGTGCCGCGCATTGGGTGAGCAGCACGAACAGCAGGGTGATGACCCCGAACGGGCCGATGTCCGACTGCTTCATGATCCGCAGTGCGTCCTCGGCGGGCTTGCCACTGCCGAGGCCGTCGGCCGTGTCCGCGAGACCGTCCAGATGGAGGCCGCGGGTGAGGGCTGCGGGGACGGCGGCCGTGGCCACCGCCGCGAGCAGCGGGCCCGAGCCCAGCAGCATCAGCAACCCGCCTAGAGCCGCCGCGAACACGCCGACCACCAGTCCGGCCAGCGGCGCGCAGAGCATTCCGTCGCGTGCCGCCGCACGGTCCCAGCGGGTGACGCGGACCGGGAGCACGGTCAGCGTGCCGAAGGCGAAACGTATGCCGTCCATGGAGTCCTTCACCGGGGGCCGGCGGTCGTCCACCGGGTGAGCGCAGTATCGCGCGAAGGGTAGCCCGGCCGGACTGACGGTAAGTTGCGCATAACGCGCGAATCGGGAGCGGGTGGCATGGGTCACTGGTTTTACCGCAACATCGTCGAGCCGGGGAAGCTCCCGATGCTGCTCGCGCTGGCCTCCTTCATGCTCACCTTCCTGGTGACGCGCACGGTCACCCGGCTGATCAGGGCAGGCCGGGGGCCGTTCAAGAACATCACGCCCGGCGGCATGCACATCCACCATGTCGTCCCCGGCGTCATCCTGGTCGTGATCGGCGGCTTCGGGGCGGTCGGCAACGGCCGGGACGGCCCCGCCGCAGTGGTCTTCGCGATCCTCTTCGGGATCGGCGCGGGCCTCGTGCTCGACGAGTTCGCGCTCATCCTCCATCTCGACGACGTCTACTGGACCGAGCAGGGCCGGCAGAGCGTGGAGGTCGTGGTGATCGCCTCGGCCCTGGCGCTGCTGGCACTCGGCGGCTTCTCGCCGCTCGGCGTGGACCAGCTCACTCCCGACGAACGCCAGGACCGCGCCTCGCTGATCCTGACGCTGGCGTTCAACTTCCTCTTCGTGATCATCGCGCTCTTCAAGGGCAAGCTGCGGATGGCGCTCATCGGCACGCTCATCCCGTTCGTGGCGATCTTCGGTGCGCTACGGCTGGCCCGGCCCGGCTCGCCCTGGGCCCGCCGCTTCTACCGCAACCGGCCCAAGGCGCGCGCCAGGGCCGGGCTGCGCTCCTTCCACCACGACCGCCGCTGGGACCGGCCGCGCCGCAAACTTCAGGACCTGATCGGCGGGGCTCCCGACCGGCTTCCGGTGCGCAAACGCTGACGCCTGAGCCGCAGCCGTCGGCGCAGCGCCGAAAGCCCGCACACCGCCAGCACCGCCGCGATCGCCGCCAGATGCTCCTTGCCCGCGAGATTGTTCTTGAAGAGCACCTCGCCGACCATCAATACGGCCACCAGCACCGCCGTGCACCAGGCCCGGTAGCGCCAGCAGACGAAGACCGCGAGGCCGACGACCGCCGCCGACGGGCCGGTGTCGACGACCACGGCGTCCGAAGGGGGAAGCCCGAAGAGGCCCTCGGGGTCGAGTGAGACACCGATCCGTGCGTACGTCGTGCCGGCCAGCGTCGACACATACGCGATCACCAGCGTCCGCCACCGGCCCAGAGTGATCTCCGCGATCCCGAAGACCAGCAGGACCTGTGCCAGCGCACCCCACACCGGCAGATCCAGCGCCGGGACGAACAGCGACAGCGGGGTACGCAGCAACGCCAGCCAGAGTGGGTCATCGGCCTTCACGAAGCCGAGGTTGCGCACCGGGCCGAAGCCCCAGGACTGGTTCTGCACCAACTGGAACAGGGCCGTGAGACAGACCGCCCCGAGCGTCATCGGGATCGCCCGCCACTTCCTCGTGACGAGTGCCCTGCGCACGGTCACGTACAGCGGCCCCCACTCACAGCGGGCGAACGCGCTCACCGTGTTCAACGCTTGGTCTCCAGGTGTCTGCGGTGCAGCCACTTGGGCAGTCCCGGCGCCTCGAGGAAGCCCTCGGCGCGGCCTGCCGCCAGGCCGATGCGCAGCAGGTCGGCGCTCTTTTCGAAGAGCATGAAACGTGGCTCCCAGATCGGTCGGTACTTGGCATTGGCGCGGTACAGCGACTCGATCTGCCACCAGCGGGAGAAGAAGCTGAGGAGCGAGCGCCACAGTCTCAGTACCGGACCGGCGCCGAGCTTCGAGCCACGTTCGAAGACCGATCTGAACATCGCGAAGTTCAATGACACCTGAGTGATCCCGATCTCCCTCGCGCGCTGCAGGAGCTCGATGACCATGAATTCCATCAGGCCGTTCTCGGAGCCCCGGTCACGCCGCATGAGATCGAGCGAGAGCCCCTTGGGGCCCCAGGGCACGAAGCTCAGCACCGCCCGCAACTCGCCCTGGCCGTCCGTGCACTCGAGCATCACGCAGCGGCCGTCGCCGGGATCGCCGAGCCGCCCCAGCGCCATCGAGAAGCCGCGCTCGGTGGCTCCGTCGCGCCAGTCGTCGGCGCGCCCGAGCAGTACGGCCATCTCCTCGGGCGGGATGTCCTCGTGCCGGCGGATCCGCACCTCGTACCCGGCGCGCCCGACTCGGTTGTAGGCCTGGCGCACGGTCCGCATCGCGCGGCCGTCCAGAGTGAAGTCGTCGGTCTCCACGATCGCCTCGTCGCCGAGCTCCAGGGCGTCCAGACCGTGCCGCGCGTAGATCGTCCCTGCCTCCTCGCTCGCGCCCATCACCGCGGGGATCCAGCCGTGTTCACGCGCCTCGGCCAGCCAGGGGTCGATCGCGCCGGGCCATGCCTCCGGGTCGCCGATCGGGTCGCCCGAGGCGAGCGACACCCCGCCCACCACGCGGTACACGACGGCGGCCTTCCCGGTCGGTGACCAGACAGCGCTCTTCTCGCGGCGCAGCGAGAAGTAGCCGAGCGAGTCACGGTCGCCGTGGCGCTGCAGCAGGACGCGCAGCCTCTCCTCGTCGTCCTCGGTGAGCGCGTCGACGGCCCGGCGGGAGCGGAAGGCCGCGTACAGCACGGCGAACAGCAGCAGCGTGGAGAGCACGTTGATGGTGACGTTGACCCAGCCGGGCGTGCTGATGCCGGCGATGCGGGAGTCGTCCGCGGCGAGCGAGACCAGCCGCATCAGGCCGTAGTACCAGCGCTCCAGGAAGGTGGACCGGCCGGCCGCGGTATTGGTGACGGTGACGAGTATCGCGGCGAGCAGCGAGGTGACCAGGAGCCCGCCGACCGCGACGGCCGCGGCCAGCTTGGGGTTGGAGCGGTCACCCTTCGCGTAGAACTCCCGCCGGCCGAGCACCAGCGCGAGTACGAAGGCGGCGGTCAGGACGAGCGAGATCCAGTTCTGCGCGTGGTCCCGGATTTCGGGGTCGACGCCGATCGCGAGAACGAAGAGCAGCAGGAAGAGTCCGGCCAGTACCAAGTTGAGGATCCAGGCGGCGCGCTTTCGGCGGCGCATGGTGATGGCCAGGAAGAGCGTGAAGGCGCCGGAAGCGAAGCCCGCGGTGAGCAGATACGGCGTGAAGTAGTCATCGATGTTGTGCCGCCGGAGATCCTGGAGGAGTGAAACCCACACAGCACTCAGGAGGTTGATGAACGCGACGGCGCGCAGATACCAGACGGCGAACGTCGCGCTGCGCCGCGAACGGACGGTGCTTCGGCTCGTACTGCGGCTCGCCTCTTCGCTGGACAAGCGGACCTCTCCCATGAAACGCGATGATATGGGGCATCGCGCATCAAGGTGGGCGAGGGTGCGGCCGCCCGGTGGTGGCGGCCGCACCGACGCGTCAGTCCGTGTCGCTCTCCACCGGCTCCGTACGCTCCGGCAGTTCGGCCGCGAGCACGGCCGAAGCCTGCACGAGGGGGAGCGCGAGCAATGCCCCGGTTCCTTCCCCCACAGTGACGCCATGATCGAGCAGCGGGTTGAGCGCCATACGGTCCAGCGCCTTCGTCTGCGCGGGTTCGCCGCTCACCTGACCCGCGAGCCACCAGTCCGGCGCTCGGAATGCCGCCCGCTGGCCGACCAGCGCACACGCCGCCGAGACCACTCCGTCGAGGATCACGGGCATCCGCCGTACGGCACTCTGCAGCAGGAATCCGGTCGTCGCGGCCAGATCCGCGCCGCCCACCGTCGCCAGCAGCTCCAGCTGATCGCCGAGCACCGGCCGGGCGCGCCGCAACGCGTCCCGGATCGCCGCGCACTTGCGCATCCAGGCCAGGTCGTCGATGCCGGCGCCGCCGCGGCCGGTGACCACGGAGGCGTCCGTGCCGCACAGCGCGGCGATCAGCGTGGCGGCGGGCGTGGTGCCGCCGACACTCAGATCGCCGAGGACGACCAGGTCGGTGCCGGAGTCGGCCTCTTCGTCGGCGATCGCCATACCGAGGCGTACGGCCTGCTCGGCCTCCTCGACCGTCAGCGCGTCCTCGACGTCGATACGTCCGCTGCCGCGGCGCACCCGATGACGTAC
The DNA here is from genome assembly GCF_035918095.1 of Streptomyces sp. NBC_01750. NCBI lineage: Bacteria > Bacillati > Actinomycetota > Actinomycetes > Kitasatosporales > Streptomycetaceae > Streptomyces > Streptomyces sp. NBC_01750. The sequence goes on along the minus strand of NZ_CP109137.1, from coordinate 2,541,902 downwards.
GACCTCGTCCGGCAGCAGTTCCGGATCGCAGTCCAGACCGGCGTCGACGATCCGCACCGGCACGCCCATCCGGCGGGCCAGTACGGCGACGGGGCTCGCGCCCTCCAGCGTGGCGCGCACCAGCCGGTGCGCGGAGCCGGACTCCCGCCCGGAGACGCCTAGTTCGGCGACCCCGTGGTCACCGGCGAACAGCACCACGCGCGGCTGGTCGATGGCCTTGACCGGCACGGAGGCCTGCGCGGCCGACAGCCACTCACCCAGCTCATCGAGACGGCCGAGGGAACCGGGCGGAACGATCAGCCGCTCGCGGCGTTCTTCGGCGTCACGCCGCATACCGTTGTCGGGGCGCTCGATCAGGTCGGAGAAGTCATCGAGATTCAGCCTGCTCATTCGCCGAACAGTACCGTTAGCCGGTCTTGGGGTGTGGGTGGGCCGGTGGCGCAGTCACCCGGTCATGTGGCTGAGGTGGGCCGGGGGCGTTGGTGGTTGCTGTCCGGTGGGTGGTTTCCTCGTGGGCAGCCGGGAGGCGCCCCGGCACCTGGTCGGCGGGCTTGCCGAGTTGGGGTGGTCAGCCGCGGAGGACGAGGGCCTGGCCCGCGACGACCAGCAGGACGTGTTCGCACTCGGCGGCGAAGGCGGCGTTGAGACGGCCCAGTTCGTCGCGGAAGCGGCGGCCCGACGCGGTGGCGGGGACGACGCCGCTGCCGACCTCGTTCGTCACGGCGACGACCGTGCGCGGGGTCTGCCGTACCGCGGCGACCAGTTCGGCGACGCGCGCGTGCAGCGCGTGCTCGCCGTCCGCCGCCCACTTCGCGTCGTCCCACGCGCCCACCCGGTCCATCGCGTCGGTGAGCCAGAGCGAGAGACAGTCGATCAGCATCGGCGGCCCGTCCTCGGCGAGCAGCGGTACGAGATCGCAGGTCTCCACGGTGTCCCAGGCCCCGGGGCGGCGGTCGCGGTGCAGGGACACCCGGGCCGCCCACTCGGGGTCGCCGTCCCTGCTGCCGCTCGTCGCCACGTACAGCACCTCGGCGAAGGTCTCGAGCCGGCGCTCGGCCTCCACCGACTTGCCGGAGCGGGCGCCGCCGGTGACCAGGGTGCGGCGGGGTACATCCGGTACGGCGTGGTACTCGCCGACGGTCAGCGTGGTCCCGTCGGGCACGGCCCGCGCGCCCGCGGCCGCGAGTCGCCGGGACAGTTCGGGGCCGCCGGGCACGTCGTGGTCGAGGTGTACCGCGATGACATCAGTGCTCGACCCGATCGCCCCGGCGGCGCGCAGCCGCGCGATCGCGTCCGGCCGCCCCACGACATCGGCGACGACCATGTCGTACGCGGCCCGCCCTTCGGCGAGACCGGCAGGCGCTCCGCCGGGGGGCAGATAGAGGAGCCGCTCGCCCTCCAGAGAGGTCACCTCGTACCCCGTGCCCGGGTTGTCCATCGGTACGGCACGCACCCGGTGCCCGCTGATCAGCGTCAACTCCTGTCCGTCCGGGACCCGTCCCGCCGCAGGCAGCCCGGCGGGCAGATCCACGGGGGGTCCGTCGTGCGGATGCGTCAGCAGCACCTGCCGTACGCCGACGAGTGAGCGCCCGGCCCGAGCGGCGGCCATGGCGGCGCCCGGGGTGAGGTCGAGCAGCAGCGCGCTGTCGACGAGCAGCGAGGTGGCGGCGCGGGCGAGCGGGCCGCGGGCGGTGGCGCAGGCGGCGCACGGGCAGTCGGGCCGGGGGAGTCCGGCGGGGGCGCCGGTGCCGAGCAGAGTGAGTTCCACGCTCACGATCCTCCCGCGTCACCGCGGGGCGTGCGCGCCCGGCTACGCTGCGGGCAGCAAGGAGATCACTGGTGGGCCTTGGGAGGCGGACATGGCATGGACGTGGCGTTTCGAGAAGTCCGACGGGACGGAGGTCCAGCCGGCGGTGCAGCCGGAGGAGTTCACGACGCAGGGGGACGCGGAGTCGTGGATCGGTGAGTTCTGGAAGGACCTGCTGGAGGGCGGGGCGGACCAGGTGATCCTGTCGGAGGACTCGACGAAGATCTACGGCCCGATGAGCTTGCACGCGAACGAGGCGTAGCCCGCGCGGTCCTCGCGGGGGCGGGTGCCTTGCGGGGGCGGGCCGGGGTGCTGGTCCTCGCGGGTGCGGGTCCCTTGCGGGGGTGCCGTGGTCCCGGGGTGTGGTGCTTTGCGGGGTGCGGGGCTTGGGTGTGGTGCCTTGCGGGGTGCGGGTTTTGGGTGCTTGGGCGTGTCCGGTCTTGGGCGGGTGGCCGTCCGGGGTCCGCGCTCCTGGGCTCGTGTCCGGGACTGCTTTCCTCACCGCGCTTCGCGCGAGTTGCGACGCTTTACGTCCCGGACACGACCCCTGCGCGTCCCCCTGCCAGGGGCGGGCCCATTGGCTCCTCGGGTGGCCGCACCCGAGCGGTGTGAGGGGCCGCGACGCGGAGCCGGTGGCCGTAGGTGGGCGAGGCGGCGCTGCCGCCGGAACGTCCCGCCGCGGGCGGTCTCGGGCCGGTGGCAGTCCGGGGGACCAATTTCCGCAGCGCGCTTCGCGCGAGTTGCGACGCCGACCCCTGCGTGTCCCCCTGCCAGAGCCGGCCCGCGCCCCCGACGTTCTCGCCCGCTGCCGGGGGCCGGGTCCGCGCCCGTGGTCCGCGGTGCGGAGAGCCGCCGCTCGGGTGTGCCCAAGGGCCGCGGCTCAGCCGCGTACGCCGCACAGGTGCAGCAGCGCGGCCACTCCGCGGTACGGCTCCGTGCGCCCCGCGCGGTCCTCCGTCGCCAGCAGCCGCTCCAGCTCCTCGGCGGGCGGCAGGTCGGCCTCGTCGGGGACGTTGTCGGTGAACACCCGCACCCCGTACCAGGCGTGCAGCGGCGCCGCGATCCCCGCCAGCGTCGCCGTCAGCGCCTCGAGCCGGTCCGCGCGTACCGGAAGCCCGAGACGGTTGGTGTACGCATCGGTGTCGAACGCGGTTAGCGCGGCCGACCAGTCCCCGGCCAGCCCCGGCCGCATGGCCAGCGCGTCCGCGTTCCGTACGAGCAGTGAGAGAAGACCGCCCGGCGCCAGCATCCTGGCCATGCCGGCCAGCATCGCGTCCGGCTCTGTGACGTACATCAGCACTCCGTGGCAGAGCACCACGTCGAAGCTGCCGGGCAGGAAATGCACCCCGGTGTCCCGGCCGTCGCCCTCGATCAGCCGGACCCGCTCACGGATTCCGGCCGGCTCGGCGGCCAGCGAGGTGCGAGCCGCCTTCAGCGTCGCGGGATCGGACTCCAGACCGGTCACCTTGTGACCCGCCCGGGCGAGCCGCAGCGCCTGGGTGCCCTGCCCCAACCCCACATCGAGGATGCGCAGCCGCTGCCCGACCGGGTAGCGGGCGGCTATCTGCTCGTCGAGCTGGCGGGCGACAAGCTCCTGGCGGACGGTGTTGCGCAGTCCGCCGAGCCCGGCCAGCCAGTCGGCCGAAGCGCCCCCGAAGCCGGAGACCGCCGTGATCAGGGCCGCTCTCCGCGCTTGACCTGCGGCTTCGGCAGGCGCAGTCGGCGCATCTGGAGCGTACGCATCAGGCCGTAGGCGATCGCGCCGCGCTTGGACTCGTTCGGGAAGCGCTCGTTCAGCTGCTTCTTCAGACGGAACGCCAGACCGATCGAGTCGATGACGATCAGCACGATGACGCCGAGCCAGAGCAGCAGCGCGATGTTCTGCAGCGAGCCGATCCTGACCATGCTCAGCACCAGGATCACCACCGCGAGCGGCAGGAAGAACTCGGCGATGCAGAAGCGGGAGTCGACGAAGTTGCGCACGAAGCGGCGTACCGGTCCCTTGTCACGGGCCGGCAGATAGCGCTCGTCGCCACTGGCGAGGGCCTCCCGCTGCTTGGCCATGTCCACGCGGCGGGCCTCCCGCTGGCGCTTCGCGGCCTCCTTGCGGTCGGTCGGCGCCGAGCTGGAAGCACGGCGCCGCTGGGTCTGTGCCTCACTCCGCTTGGGCGTGGGGCGGCCCTTCGGGGCCTCGGGGTCACGGGGCTGCTTGGAGAGGTCTGCCTGCACCTTGTCGGTGGGGGACTTCTCTTCCTTGGAACGGCTACCAAACACAAAGCCCAAGGGTACGGGGTGAAATGCGGGGACCCAACGCCGGTGGGGAACGATCCCGCAACACCGTGCGTCTGTAGGGGACAGAAGCCGGCCGTAAGCCGGACAGAGCGGACGTTGCCCGTGGTTTCCCTGACGGCCACCTACTCCTTGCGCCGGATCGAAGCCGTACGCAGTCGTCCTTGGGGAGGAGCGCATCCGCGCTGGAACAGTGCGGTAATGGATGCAGGGCCCGTACTGTGGGTTCTGTTGGAGTGCTGAAGCTGAGTCCGTCAGAAGGGGGCGCGCGAAGCCCATGAGCGGTGTCATGAAGCGTATGGGGATGATCTTCCGCGCGAAGGCAAACAAGGCCCTCGACAGGGCCGAGGATCCGCGCGAGACCCTCGATTACTCGTACCAGAAGCAGCTCGAACTGCTGCAGAAGGTGCGCCGCGGAGTCGCCGATGTGGCGACCTCCCGCAAGCGGCTCGAGCTGCAGCTGAACCAGTTGCAGGGACAGTCGACCAAGCTGGAGGACCAGGGCCGCAAGGCGCTGGCGCTCGGCCGTGAGGACCTGGCGCGCGAGGCGTTGTCCCGTCGCGCATCGCTGCAGCAGCAGGTCAGCGACCTGGAGACACAGCACACCACACTGCAGGGCGAGGAGGAGAAGCTCACTCTCGCCGCCCAGCGGCTGCAGGCCAAGGTCGACGCCTTCCGTACGAAGAAGGAGACCATCAAGGCCACCTACACCGCGGCCCAGGCGCAGACCCGGATCGGCGAGGCCTTCTCCGGCATCTCCGAGGAGATGGGCGACGTCGGCCTGGCGATCCAGCGGGCCGAGGACAAGACCGCGCAGTTGCAGGCACGGGCCGGCGCGATCGACGAACTGCTCGCCTCCGGCGCCCTGGACGACCAGTCCGGGATGGCGAAGGACGACATCGCCGCCGAGCTGGACCGCATTTCCGGTGGTACAGATGTAGAGCTGGAGCTGCAGCGGATGAAGGCCGAGCTCGCGGGCGGCTCGGGTCCGCAGCAGGCGATCGAAGGCGGTGCCGCAGGCCGGCAGGACGCCGCCCCGCAGCAGAACACCCCGAACAAGTTCGACAAGCAGTAGGGACTCGTCATGATCGTACGGATCATGGGGGAGGGCCAGGTGAAGTTGGCGGACAGCCACTTCACCGAGCTCAACAAGCTGGACGACGAGCTGCTGGCCGAGATGGAGCGCGGTGACGATGAGGGCTTCCGCCGGACTCTCAACGCGCTCCTGGACAGGGTCCGCGAGCTCGGCGAACCCCTGCCGGACGACGCCCTGGAGCCGTCCGAGCTGATCCTGCCGGCCCCGGACGCCACGCTTGAGGACGTCAGGGAGATGCTCAGCGACGACGGTCTCATCCCCGGCTGACCACGCGCACTCCAACAGCCGAACGGCCCCGCCCCGGATCGGTCCGGAGCGGGGTCTTCCGCTGTCTTCTGCCGTGTACGCGGGTGTACGCGGCCGTCGCGGCACGCCGTACCGTTGCTGGATGTGACCTCACTCGCCACCGGGTTCGCCCGCACCCAGCGCTGGCTGCGCGCGCATCCGATGGCGTTCGACGGCGCGCTCGCCCTGGCCGTACTGATCTGCATGGTCGTCGGCTCCTTCGCCGATCCGAACGGACCGCACGGTCCGGCCTTCTTCAGCCGTACGCCCGAGCCGCGCAGCCTGGTGCTGATGGTCCTGGTCGCCGGGGCCCTCGTCTTCCGTCGCCGCAACCCGATGGCCGTGCTCGTGTTCACCACCGCGATCTCGGTCGTCGAGCTCGTCGTGGGCGATCCGGCCGCCCCGGTCGCGATGAGCGCCGTGATCGCCCTCTACACCGTCGCCTCCTGCACCGACCGCCCCACCACCTGGCGCGTCGGCCTGCTGACCATGGCCGTGCTGACCGGCGCCGCGATGTTCTTCGGTTCGACCCCCTGGTACACCCAGGAGAACCTCGGCCTCTTCGCCTGGACCGGGATGGCGGGGGCCGCGGGCGACGCCGTTCGCAGCCGCCGGGCCTTCGTCGATGCGATACGCGAGCGGGCCGAGCGCGCCGAGCGCACCCGCGAGGAGGAGGCCCGCCGACGGGTCGCGGAGGAGCGGCTGCGGATTGCCCGCGACCTCCACGATGTGGTCGCGCACCACATCGCCCTGGTCAACGTCCAGGCGGGCGTCGCCGCGCATGTCATGGACAAGCGGCCGGACCAGGCCAAGGAGGCCCTCGCCCATGTCCGCGAGGCCAGCCGCTCCGCGCTCAACGAACTGCGCGCCACGGTCGGCCTCCTCCGCCAGTCCGGCGACCCGGAGGCCCCCACCGAACCGGCTCCCGGCCTCGATGTCCTTGATGAGCTGGTCATCACCTTCCGGCAGGCCGGTCTGCCGGTCGAGGTGGCCCGTGCCGACGACGGGATCCGGCTGCCCGCGGCCGTCGACCTCGCGGCGTACCGGATCATCCAGGAGTCGCTGACCAATGTGCAGAAGCATGCGGGCACGGAGGCGAAGGCCGAGGTGAGCGTGGTGCGGGTCGGCCGCACCGTGGAGGTCACGGTGCTCGACAACGGCGCCGAGGCCGAAGGGCCGGCGGACGGCGGCGGCCACGGTCTGCTCGGTATGCGCGAGCGGGTCATCGCACTCGGCGGCACCCTCACCGCGGGCCCCCGCTACGGCGGCGGCTTCCGGGTGCAGGCGATACTGCCGGTCAAGACCCGCGCGGGGGAGGACACATGACGATCAGGGTGCTGCTCGCCGACGACCAGACACTGCTGCGCAGCGCGTTCCGGGTCCTGGTGGACTCCGAACCCGACATGAATGTCGTCGCGGAGGCGGCGGACGGCGCCGAGGCGGTGGCGCTCGCCCGTTCCGCCAAGCCCGATGTCGTCCTGATGGACATCCGGATGCCCGGGACGGACGGGCTCGCCGCCACCCGCATGATCAGCGCCGACCCCGAACTGGTGAACGTACGCGTCGTCATGCTCACCACCTTCGAGGTGGACGAGTACGTCGTGCAGTCGCTGCGGGCAGGCGCATCGGGCTTCCTCGGCAAGGGAGCGGAACCGGACGAACTGCTCAATGCCATCCGTATCGCCGCTGCGGGCGAGGCGCTGCTCTCGCCGGTCGCCACCAAGGGCCTGATCGCCAAGTTCCTTGCGCAGGGCGGCACTTCGGACGACGGGCAGAAGGCCCGGGAGCACTCCGAGCGGCTCTCCGCGCTCACCGTGCGCGAGCGTGAAGTCCTCGTCCTGGTCGCCGGCGGCCATTCCAATGACGAGATCGCCGAACGGCTCGAGGTCAGCCCGCTGACCGTGAAGACGCATGTGAACCGCGCGATGGCGAAACTCGGTGCCCGCGACCGCGCCCAATTGGTGGTTATCGCGTACGAATCGGGCCTGGTACGTCCGAGGGTGGAGTGAGCCGCAGCTCCGAGTACTCCAGCTGCGGTATGCGCGAGATAAGGAACTGGACCTGGGATCGAGGATAGGACCTCCTCGAATGCCTGATCGTATTAACGGGCAGCCGACTGCGCCCTCATGTCCTTCCTGCCGCGTAAGCCACAGAAGAGAGACCTCATGTCCTGGCTGTCCAGATTCAGCCTGTCGCAACGAGCCCTGATCGGTCTGATGTCGATCGTCGCGATCGTCTTCGGAGCGATCGCCATCCCGCAGCTCAAGCAGCAGCTGCTGCCCTCCATCGAACTGCCGATGGTGTCGGTGCTGGCCCCGTACCAGGGCGCGTCCCCCGATGTGGTCGAGAAGCAGGTCGTCGAACCGCTCGAGAGCACCATCAAGGCCGTCGACGGCATCAAGGGCATCACCTCCACGGCGAGCGAGGGCAACGCCGTGATCATGGCCAGCTTCGAGTACGGGGACGGCTCCAAGCAGCTCGTCGCCGATGTGCAGCAGGCTGTGAACCGGGCCCGTACCCAGCTGCCCGACGACGTCGACCCGCAGGTCATCGCCGGTTCGACGGACGACATCCCGACCGTCGTCCTTGCCATCACCTCCGACAAGGACCAGCAGGCGCTCAGCGACCAGCTGGAGCGCACCGTCGTGCCGGCGCTCGAGGACATCGACGGCGTCGGCCAGGTCTCCGTCGACGGCGTCCAGGACCTCCAGGTCTCCGTCACTCCCGACAACAAGAAGCTCGCCTCGGCCGGGCTGGACACCATGGCGCTCGCCGAGGCGCTCAAGGCGGGCGGCGCGACGCTGCCGGCAGGCTCCTTCTCCGAGGACGGCAAGAGCCGTACGGTCCAGGTCGGTGGCGGCTTCACCACGCTGAAGCAGATCGAGGACCTGCGCGTTTCCCCGGCGAAGGGCAAGCCGGTACGCCTCGGCGAAATCGCCACGGTGAAGCAGGAGGAGTCCCAGCGGGTCTCCATCACCCGTACGGACGGCAAGCCGAGTCTCGCCGTCCTCGCCACCATGGACAACGACGGCAGCGCGGTCGCCATCTCCGACGCGGTCAAGGACAAGCTGCCCGAGCTCCGCAAGGACCTTGGCTCCGGTGCTCAGCTGACCGTCGTCTCCGACCAGGGCCCTGCCGTCTCCAAGTCGATCTCCGGTCTGACCACCGAAGGCGCGCTCGGACTGCTCTTCGCGGTCATCGTGATCCTTCTCTTCCTGGCCTCGCTCCGTTCCACGCTGGTCACGGCGGTCTCCATCCCGCTCTCGGTCGTCCTCGCGCTGATCGTGCTCTGGACGCGTGATCTGTCGCTCAACATGCTCACGCTGGGCGCGCTGACCATCGCGATCGGCCGGGTCGTCGACGACTCGATCGTGGTTCTGGAGAACATCAAGCGGCACCTCGGCTACGGCGAGGAGCGGCAGTCGGCGATCATCACCGCGGTGAAGGAAGTGGCGGGCGCCGTCACCTCGTCGACGCTGACGACCGTCGCCGTCTTCCTGCCCATCGGTCTGGTGGGCGGCATGGTCGGTGAGCTCTTCGGCTCGTTCTCGCTGACCATCACCGCGGCCCTGCTGGCCTCGCTGCTGGTCTCGCTGACCGTCGTCCCCGTCCTGTCGTTCTGGTTCCTGCGCGCGCCGAAGGCCGTACGGGGCATCGACCCGGACGAGGCCCGGCGCAAGGCGGAGGAGAAGGAGGCGCGCAGCCCGCTGCAGCGGATGTACGTGCCGGTGCTGCGTTTCGCGACCCGCCGCCGCGTCACCAGCGTCGTCCTCGCGCTCGTCGTGCTCTTCGGCACCTTCGGTATGGCCGGGCTGCTGAAGACGAACTTCTTCGACCAGGGCGAGCAGGAGGTCATGTCCGTCAAGCAGGAGCTGGCCCCCGGCACCAGCCTGGAGGCGGCGGACGCCTCCGCGAAGAAGGTGGAGAAGGCCCTCGACGGAATCGACGAGATCAAGGACTACCAGGTCACGGTCGGCTCCTCCGGCTTCATGGCGGCCTTCGGCGGCGGTACGGGTGCCAACCAGGCCTCCTACCAGCTGACCCTGAAGGACGCGTCGTCGTACGAGAAGACCCGCGACCGTATCGACGAGGAGCTCGGCAAGCTCGACGGCATCGGCGACACGACGATCGCGGCGGGCGACGGTTTCGGCAACCAGGACCTGAGCGTCGTGGTGAAGGCGTCCGACGCGGACACGCTGAAGAAGGCGTCCGAGGCGGTACGGGCCGAGGTGGCGAAGCTCGACGACGTCACCGACGTGCAGAGCGACCTGGCGCAGAGCGTCCCGCGGATCTCGGTCAAGGCGAACGCGAAGGCGGCGGACGCGGGCTTCAACGAGACCACGCTGGGTCTGGCCGTCGGCCAGGCGGTGCGCGGCACTCCGTCGGCCAAGGCGATCCTGGACGACACCGAGCGCGATGTCGTGATCACCTCGGCGAAGCCGGCGAAGACGCTGTCGGACCTTCGTAACCTCCCCCTGGGCCCGGTGAAGCTCGGTGACATCGCCGATGTGAAGCTCGTCCCCGGACCGGTCTCGATGACGCGGATCGACGGCTCGCGGGCCGCGACGATCACGGCGAAGCCGACCGGTGACAACACGGGCGCGGTGAGCGCGTCGCTCCAGAGCAAGCTCAAGTCGCTGGACCTCCCGGACGGTGCCACGGCGAGCATCGGTGGTGTCTCGTCCGACCAGGACGATGCCTTCGCCTCGCTGGGCCTGGCGATGCTGGCGGCGATCGCGATCGTCTTCATGCTGCTGGTCGCGACGTTCCGCTCGCTGGTCCAGCCGCTGATCCTGCTGGTGTCGATCCCCTTCGCGGCTACGGGCGCGATCGGCCTGCTGATCGTCACGGGTACGCCGATGGGTGTCCCGGCGATGATCGGCATGCTGATGCTCATCGGCATCGTGGTCACCAACGCGATCGTGCTGATCGACCTGATCAACCAGTACCGGGCACAGGGCCTGGGCGTGGTGGAAGCCGTCGTCGAGGGCGGTCGCCACCGGCTGCGCCCGATCCTGATGACGGCCCTGGCGACGATCTTCGCGCTGCTCCCGATGGCCCTGGGCGTCACGGGAGAGGGCGGCTTCATCGCCAAGCCGCTGGCGGTGGTGGTGATCGGCGGCCTGATCACCTCGACGCTGCTGACGCTGCTGCTGGTCCCGACGCTGTACGCGATGGTGGAACTCCGCAAGGAGCGCCGCGCCGACAAGAAGGCCGCGAAGCGCGCGTCCAAGTCCCCCGCCCCGCGGGGCGAGGCGGACGCGGAGCCCGCGGCCCAGGAACCGGCCCAGGTCTGAGCCGGTCGCGGACGCGACACAGGGGTGCCCCCGGCCCGAACGGCCGGTGGCACCCCTGTATGCGGTCCGAGCCCGGGGCGGGCGCTACGGCAGCGCCAGCATCCGCTCCAGCGCCAGCTTCGCGAAGCTCTCCGTCTCCTTGTCGACCTGGATCCGGTTCACCAGATTTCCTTCAGCCAGCGACTCCAGCGCCCACACCAGGTGCGGCAGGTCGATGCGGTTCATCGTCGAGCAGAAGCACACCGTCTTGTCGAGGAAGACGATCTCCTTGTCGGGATGTGCGTTCGCGACCCGGCGAACCAGGTTGAGCTCCGTCCCGATCGCCCACTTCGAGCCGGCCGGAGCCGCCTCCAGTGTCTTGATGATGTACTCGGTCGAGCCGACATAGTCCGCGGCCGACACGACCTCGTGCTTGCACTCGGGATGGACCAGGACATTCACGCCCGGGATCCGCTCCCGCACGTCGTTGACCGAATCCAGCGAGAAGCGGCCGTGCACCGAGCAGTGCCCACGCCACAGGATCATCTTCGCGTCGCGCAGCTGCCCGGCCGTCAGTCCGCCGTTCGGCTTGTGCGGGTTGTAGAGGACGCAGTCGTCGAGAGACATCCCCATCTCCCGCACCGCGGTGTTCCGCCCCAGGTGCTGGTCGGGCAGGAACAGCACCTTCTCGCCCTGCTCGAAGGCCCAGTCCAGCGCACGCTTCGCGTTCGACGACGTACAGATCGTCCCGCCGTGCTTACCGGTGAAGGCCTTGATGTCGGCCGAGGAGTTCATGTACGACACGGGCACGACCTGCTCCGCGATGCCGGCCTCGGCCAGCACGTCCCAGCACTCGGCGACCTGCTCCGCGGTGGCCATGTCGGCCATCGAACAGCCGGCGGCCAGGTCGGGCAGTACGACCTTCTGGTCGTCCGAGGTCAGGATGTCCGCGGACTCGGCCATGAAGTGCACGCCGCAGAAGACGATGTACTCGGCCTCCGGCCGCGCCGCGGCGTCCTTGGCCAGCTTGAAGGAGTCCCCGGTCACGTCCGCGAACTGGATGACCTCGTCGCGCTGGTAGTGGTGCCCCAGGACGAAGACCTTGTCCCCGAGCTTCTCCTTGGCTGCACGAGCGCGCTCCACCAGGTCCGGGTCGGACGGGGAGGGCAGGTCGCCGGGGCACTCCACACCGCGCTCGCTCCTGGGGTCGGCCTCGCGGCCGAGCAGCAGCAGGGCGAGCGGCGTCGGCTGGACGTCGAGCTCCGGGCGGGCTTGGGCGGTGGTCACGACACGCACCCTTTCTTTTCTGCAGACAGACCTTTTCGTCTATTTGACGTTATCTATCATAACTGCTTCACGTCACTTTGACGATCGCCATAGCGTCTATGTGACGCACCCCCTGTCGACAGGTCGGCGCCTCCCGGCAGTCCGGTGTGCGAGCATGAAAGGGAACGACATGCCCTCGGCCCCGGAATGAATCCGTGGCCATGCCGGTTGCAACCGTCGGCAAGTAGTCTCCGTACAACCCGGGAGAGAAGCAGATGTCCGTATCGGACGAGACCACCACCGTGAGCGACGGCATCCTCCTGTCCGACGCCGCCGCCGCCAAGGTCAAGGGCCTGCTGGAGCAGGAAGGCCGGGACGACCTCGCGCTGCGCGTCGCCGTTCAGCCCGGCGGCTGCTCCGGCCTGCGCTACCAGCTGTTCTTCGACGAGCGTTCGCTCGACGGCGATGTCGTCAAGGACTTCGACGGCGTCAAGGTCGTCACCGACCGGATGAGCGCCCCATACCTGGGCGGCGCCTCCATCGACTTCGTCGACACGATCGAGAAGCAGGGCTTCACGATCGACAACCCGAACGCCTCCGGGTCCTGCGCCTGCGGTGACTCCTTCAGCTAAAGCTGAGCCCAGTCGGACGAAAGGCGGCGTCCCCGATCTCCGGGGCCGCCGCCTTCGTCTGTCCGGCGTCCCTGCGGACGCCCGGAGCAGGTGCTATTTGGGCGGGACGGCCTCACCCGTCCGCGCGTCCACGACCCTCCGGTCGCCCAGCGGCTTGTGCAGGGTCACCTTCTCCGTCAACTGCTTCGCCATCATGACGCAGATCCGCTTCGGGTCGGGATTCGACTCGACGACCCGGACCTTCACCTGGCTGTCGCTCTCGCTCGCCGTCGCCGCGTAGTCGCTGCACACGCCACCCCAGAAGGTCACGGACAGGACCCGCCCGTTCACGCTGTACGACATGACGCTCCGCTCGGACCCCGCGACAGGATTCTTCGGCGGCTCGGTCGGCTTGACGTTCTGCTCCGGCGGTGCGGACTTCGACAGGAACTTCGGGTCCACCGCCGTCTGGGTGACCGTGAACGGCTGGGCGCCGCCCTTCGGCTTCACCTCGAACAGCCACGACGGTACGAGCGCCTGCTGCCCGTCCACGTACTGGGCTGCCAGTCCGAAAACCGCCTTGCCTACCGTCAGCCGCTCAGGGCCGGCCGCCTTGCTCTTCGGCTCGCAGGGTGCCGCGGGCTTCTGTTCGCCCTCCACCGGCACCGGGGTGGCGCACCCGCCGATCCCGACCCGGCCCGCGCCCTCACCGGCCTTGTTCAGCTGCTTCAGCGCCTCCTGCGCCGAGACCACCGGATACTCGTCGCTCTTTTCGGGCTTCTTCAACTGCCCGCTGCCGCCGACCACTTGACCGTCCGCGCCGACCTGGATCCCGGTCGTCCAGCCGTACGTCGGCAGCCCGCCGACCACCGGAGCGGCATTCACCACCCGTACCGCGCCCATCAGTTGGCGCGCGTCCAGCTCGGCGTCGCCCTGGCCGACCGCCTTCAGTACGGGAGCGGCGGCCTTCCTCGCGGCGGCCTCGCTCACCGCGGGGCCCCCGGCCGCCCGTCCCGGCTCGCCGCGCGACGGACACGCCTTGCCCTTCAGGCAGTTGTCACCGCCCGGTGAAGCCCCGAACCGGGCGAACGTCCAGGTGCCCGGCGCCTGCTTGTTGATCTGGAGCAACGGGCCCGCGCCGTCCTTGTCGGCCCCGATCTTCCAGGCCGGGCCGGCGAGCCGCGGTGTGCCCGGCAGCCCGAGCGCCTTCGCCAGCCGGGTCGCCTCGGCCTCGGTGACAGTCCCGTTCGGACGGTAGACAGGTGCCGAATCCGGCCCCTCCGGCAGCTTGCCCTCGGCCCGGTAGACGATCCCGCCGTTGGGGTCGGGCTCGCCGGGCGCGATGCCGGGGCCGCCGCTGCCCGAAGAGCTGCCGCCGCCCGTAGAGGCGTCCAGCGAGAGCAGCGGCGGTGTCATATCGCGCGGCGCATCGCTCCCGGCGTCCGCGCTGCGGCCGCCACCGAAGCCGGCCGTCGCGAAGTACGTACCGCCTCCCGCGACCAGCACCGCCGCCGCTACCGAGGCGACGGCGAGCGGGGAACGCCGGCGGCGGGGGCTGTCGTGAGTGTTCTCCGTGCTGCTCACCGCATCGCTCCTTGTCTCATGCCCCCTTCTGCCGGGGGCACGGATGGGACGGAGCGAGGGGGCGCACGGTTCCCTCGGTGCGCCTCTTGCGCGTCAGTCGCCGTATTCGGACATTGCGTCGATCAGCCGGGCGGAAGCCGCTGTGACTACGACACCATGGATGCGGGACGGCGGCACGGGCGCGGGCACAGCGGCCGCCGGCACAACCCAGTGCGGAGCCATCCGCGCGCAGTCACCGCGCAGCTGGGCCAGGCTGATTTCGGACTCTCGCTGTTCGCGCGGGGCGATGTGCTTCGTCATATCCGCACCGTACGCAGGGGGGAGTCCAGGAAAAAAGACCTACTATCGGGTAGTTTCCGCACTTCAGGACAGGTGCTTCGACCCGGTAGCGTTAACTGTCAACGCCACCCCGCCACAGGAGCGTCCTCGCCGTGCGAATCGCAGTCACCGGCTCCATCGCCACTGACCATCTCATGACCTTCCCCGGCCGCTTCGCCGACCAGCTGGTCGGGGACCAGTTGCACACGGTCTCCCTCTCCTTCCTCGTCGACAACCTTGACGTACGCCGGGGCGGTGTCGGCGCCAACATCTGCTTCGGCATGGGCCAGCTCGGCACCAGGCCCATCCTGGTCGGCGCGGCCGGAGCCGACTTCGACGAATACCGTGCCTGGCTCGACCGGCACGGTGTCGACACCGGCTCGGTCCGAATCTCCGAGGTCCTGCACACCGCCCGTTTCGTCTGTACGACGGACGCCGACCACAACCAGATCGGGTCCTTCTACACAGGCGCGATGAGCGAGGCCCGCCAGATCGAGCTCAAGAAGGTCGCCGACCGGGTCGGCGGCCTCGACCTGGTTCTGATCGGCGCGGACGACCCCGAGGCGATGCTCCGGCACACCGAGGAGTGCAGGACCCGCTCGATCGCGTTCGCCGCGGACTTCTCCCAGCAGATCGCGCGGATGAGCGGCGACGACATCCGCACTCTCCTCGACGGGGCCACCTACCTCTTCTCCAACGAGTACGAGAAGGGGCTCATCGAGTCCAAGACCGGCTGGAGCGACGAGGAGATCCTGGGCAAGGTCGGCCACCGCGTCACCACCCTGGGCTCACGCGGCGTCCGTATCGAGCAGGCCGGTGAGGACATGATCGAGGTCGGCTGTGCGGAGGAGGAGGCCAAGGTCGACCCGACCGGCGTCGGCGACGCGTTCCGCGCGGGCTTCCTCTCGGGCCTGTCCTGGGGTGTGAACCTGGAGCGCGCGGCCCAGATCGGCTGCATGCTGGCGACTCTCGTCATCGAGACCGTGGGCACCCAGGAATACACGTTGCGCCGCGCCCACTTCATGGACCGCTTCACCAAGGCGTACGGCCACGAGGCCGCGGCCGAGGTCCAGGTGCACGTCGGCTGATCAGGAGTTACGAGCGCCGGCGGACCACATAGGCCACGCCCCGGTCCGCCGGCTGCTCGCCCACGTACTCCTGGTCCCGCATCTCGCACCACGCCGGGATGTCCAGGCGTGCCGCCTCGTCGTCCGCGAGGACCGTCACCGTGCCACCGACCGGGACGTCGCCGATCACCTTCGCCAGCTCGATCACCGGGATCGGGCACAGCTTGCCGAGCGCGTCCACGACCAGCGACGCCTCCTTACCGGTCCCGCCGGCCGCGACGGGCGCGCCGAGCCGCTCGCGCACCCCTGACACCACCCCCGGCAGCACCTCGAGAAAGCGGTCCACCTCCGCCTCGGTCGTACCGAGAGGGAGCGAGACGCGGACATTTCCCTCCGACAGCACACCCATCGCCCGCAGCACATGGCTCGGCGTCAGTGTGCTGCTCGTGCAGGACGACCCCGACGAGACCGAGAAACCCGCCCGGTCCAGCTCGTGCAGCAGAGTCTCTCCGTCGACATAGAGACAGGAGAAGGTGACGAGATGGGGGAGCCGGCGCACCGGGTCACCGACCACCTCCACATCCGGGACCAGCTCCGGGACGCGGGTCCGGATCCGGTCCACCAGAGCACGCAGCCGTACGGCCTCGTCCGCCGCCTCCGCCCGTACCGCCCGCAGCGAGGCGGCGGCCGCCACGATCGCCGGGATGTTCTCGAAGCCGGCCGTCCGCCCCGACTCCCGCTCGTCGGCGGGCTCTTGAGGGGCGAACCGGACACCCTTGCGCACGGCGAGCAGCCCGACTCCCGCAGGGCCGCCCCATTTATGGGCACTTGCCGCGAGCAGCGACCAGTCACCCTCCACCGGCCCCCAGCCGAGCGACTGCGCCGCGTCCACCAGCAGCGGCACCCCGGCCGCCCGGCACGCCTCGGCGACCAGGTCCACCGGCTGCTCGGTGCCCACCTCATGGTTGGCCGACTGCAGACAGGCCAACGCGGTGTCCTCACGCAGCGCGGCCGCGTACGCGGCAGCAGAAACCGCCCCGGCCCGGTCCACCGGTACCTCGGTCACCGCGCCGCCGCCCGCCGCCTCGTGCGCCGCCGCCGAATGGAGCACCGAGGAGTGCTCGACCGCGGAAACGACCAGGTGGCGCCCGACACGCCGACGGCCCGCGAGTGCGCCGGAAATTCCCAGGTGAATCGCGCGCGTCCCCGAAGGGGTGAAGACCAGCTCGTCCGGACGGCAGCCGACCGCGTCCGCCGCCGCCTCCCGCGCCGCGTCCAACAGCAGCCGGGCGCGCCGCCCCTCACGGTAGAGCCGGGCCGGGTCGGCCCAGCCCTCGTCCAGGGAGGCCTGCAGGGCCTGCCGGGCAACCGGGTGCAGGGGAGCGGAGGATGCGGCGTCGAAGTAGGGCACGCCGCCACGCTAACCCCCGTACGCGGAGAGGCCGTCAGATGCCCGCCGGAGGCCTGTATTCCGGGGTGATTCCACCCCTTCGGGGAGTCGGGCGGCGCGTTGGGCACCCTCCCCGCGCGACCCCAAATAGCGTCCAGTAGGGTTTGGTCCGCATAAACATCCAAACCCCTGCCCGCGTCAGGGCCGGCGACCGACCAGCGTGACGGCCGCGGCATGCCGCGCGGGCCGAGACTCTCGGGAAGGCGCTACGTGAGTCCCAACGGCTCCGACCGCTCGTCGCGGCGCCCGATGCGGCGGAAGCTGCTCCAGGTGCTGACCGCGGGTGTAGTCCTGTCGACCGCCTCCGGTTGCACATATGAGGACTTCCCCCGCCTGGGAATGCCCACCCCGGTAACGGAAGAGGCCCCTCGGATCCTCTCCCTCTGGCAGGGCTCGTGGGCGGCAGCGCTCATCACGGGCGCGCTGGTGTGGGGTCTGATCATCTGGAGCATCGTCTTCCACCGGCGCAGCCGCACCAAGGTGGAGGTACCCCCGCAGACCCGGTACAACATGCCGATCGAGGCTTTGTACACGGTGGTCCCGCTCATCATCGTTTCGGTGCTCTTCTACTTCACCGCGCGTGATGAGTCGAAGCTCCTCTCCCTCTCCGCGAAGCCCGCCCACACGGTCAACGTGGTCGGCTACCAGTGGAGCTGGGGCTTCAACTACATCGAGAACCTGGACGGCGACGCCAAGACCGGCGCCGGGGTCCCCAAGGAGCTCGACGCCATTCCGGACAGGTTCCAGAAGCAGTTCCCCGAAGGCGCCGAAGGCGTCTACGACGCCGGTATCCCCGGCACCAGGAACCCGCAGACCGGAAACCCGGGTCCGACCCTCTGGCTGCCCAAGGGAGAGAAGGTCCGGTTCATCCTGACCTCTCGGGACGTCATCCACTCCTTCTGGGTGATCCCGTTCCTGATGAAGCAGGACGTCATCCCGGGTCACACCAACTCCTTCGAGGTGACTCCGAACCACGAGGGCACCTTCATGGGCAAGTGCGCCGAGCTCTGCGGCGTCGACCACTCCCGGATGCTCTTCAATGTCAAGGTCGTCTCCCCGGAGCGCTACCAGCAGCACCTGAAGGAGCTGGCGGAGAAGGGGCAGACCGGCTTCATCCCGTCGGGCATTGAGCTGACGGACCCGGCCAGGAATGCGGAGAAGAACAAACTGTGAGCATCCTCAACGAACCTCAGGGTGCCGCCGCAGCAGCTGACGACTCGTACGAGAACGAGCTGCCGGTACGGCGCAAGCAGCCGGGCACTGTGATCGTGAGCTGGCTGACGACCACCGACCACAAGACCATCGGCACGATGTACCTGGTCACGTCGTTCGCGTTCTTCTGCATCGGCGGAATCATGGCGCTCTTCATGCGCGCCGAGCTGGCCCGTCCCGGCACGCAGATCATGTCGAACGAGCAGTTCAACCAGGCGTTCACGATGCACGGCACGATCATGCTGCTGATGTTCGCGACGCCGCTGTTCGCCGGATTCGCGAACTGGATCATGCCGCTGCAGATCGGCGCGCCCGATGTGGCGTTCCCGCGGCTGAACATGTTCGCGTACTGGCTGTACCTCTTCGGCTCGCTGATCGCGGTGGCCGGCTTCCTCACCCCGCAGGGTGCGGCCGACTTCGGCTGGTTCGCCTACTCCCCGCTGTCGGACGCGGTCCGCTCGCCGGGCGTCGGCGCCGATATGTGGATCATGGGTCTGGCCTTCTCCGGCTTCGGCACGATCCTCGGTTCGGTCAACTTCATCACCACGATCATCTGCATGCGAGCCCCCGGCATGACGATGTTCCGGATGCCGATCTTCGTCTGGAACGTGCTGCTGACCGGTGTGCTGGTCCTGCTCGCCTTCCCGGTGCTGGCCGCCGCGCTCTTCGCGCTGGAGGCGGACCGTAAATTCGGTGCGCATGTCTTCGACTCCGCCAATGGCGGGGCCTTGCTCTGGCAACACCTCTTCTGGTTCTTCGGCCATCCAGAGGTGTACATCATCGCCCTGCCCTTCTTCGGGATCGTCTCCGAGATCATCCCGGTCTTCAGCCGTAAGCCGATGTTCGGCTACATCGGTCTGGTGGCCGCGACGATCGGTATCGCGGGACTGTCCGTGACGGTGTGGGCGCACCACATGTACGTCACAGGCGGCGTACTCCTGCCGTTCTTCTCCTTCATGACCTTCCTGATCGCGGTGCCGACCGGTGTGAAGTTCTTCAACTGGATCGGCACCATGTGGAAGGGCTCACTGTCCTTCGAGACACCCATGCTCTGGACGATCGGCTTCCTGGTCACCTTCACCTTCGGTGGACTGACCGGCGTCATCCTGGCCTCGCCCCCGATGGACTTCCACGTCTCCGACTCGTACTTCGTCGTCGCGCACTTCCACTACGTCGTCTTCGGCACCGTGGTCTTCGCGATGTTCGCCGGATTCCACTTCTGGTGGCCGAAGTTCACCGGCAAGATGCTGGACGAGCGGCTCGGCAAGATCACCTTCTGGACGCTGTTCATCGGCTTCCACGGCACGTTCCTGGTGCAGCACTGGCTGGGCGCCGAGGGCATGCCGCGTCGTTACGCGGACTACCTCGCCGCCGACGGCTTCACCACGCTGAACACCATCTCCACGATCAGCTCGTTCCTGCTCGGCCTGTCGGTCCTGCCGTTCATGTACAACGTCTGGAAGACAGCCAAGTACGGCAAGAAGGTCGAGGTCGACGACCCGTGGGGCTACGGCCGTTCGCTGGAGTGGGCGACCACCTGCCCGCCGCCGCGGCACAACTTCCTCACCCTGCCGCGGATCCGCAGCGAATCCCCGGCGTTCGACCTGCACCACCCGGAGATCGCAGCTCTCGACCAGCTCGAGCACGGCGGCCACGGAGCCAGCGTCCTCACCGGTGACAAGGAGGACGGCAAGTGAAGATCCAAGGCAAGATGTTCCTCTGGCTGAGCGTCTTCATCCTCGCCGTCGCCGTCCTGTACGGCGTCTGGTCCAAGGAGCCGGCCGGTACCACCGCGCTGTTCCTGGCCTTCGGCCTGAGCGTCATGATCGGCTACTACCTGGCCTTCACGGCCCGGCGAGTGGACGCCATGGCGCAGGACGACAAGGAGGCCGACGTAGCGGACGAGGCCGGCGAGGTGGGGTTCTTCTCCCCGCACAGCTGGCAGCCGCTCGCGCTCGGCATCGGTGGCGCGCTCGCCTTCATGGGCGTCGTCTTCGGCTGGTGGCTGATGTACTTCTCCGCCCCGGTCATCATGATCGGCCTGTTCGGCTGGGTGTTCGAGTACTACCGCGGTGAGAACCAGAACCAGTAACACCGCGTCAGCGGCGCACGGGTCGGCCCGGATCCCCTTCACTCGTGAGTGGGATCCGGGCCACTCGTTTGCAGTCACCCGGCGCGCCGTTACTGACAGATCTTCATAGCGTGTGGTTATGAACAACACGCCGCGCATCCGCACCGTCGTCAGCTGCACCCTGCTGGTCGTGTCCCTCGGGGCGGGCGCGACCGCGTGCCTCGATTCCGACGGCCACCCGCTCGCCGCGAAGCCGTACGACGCGACGGAACAGATCTCCTTCAACGCGCCGTCCGGCGATGCCAAGGCGGACCCGGACAAGCCGCTCGAGGTCACCGTCGAGGACGGCGAGGGCCGGATCACCGATGTCAGGGTGACCGACGAATGGGGTCACCACCTCGCCGGCGAACTCTCCGCGGACGGCGGCCGCTGGCGCTCCACGGCGCCCCTGGCGGCCGGCGTCAAGTACACCGTCAAGGTCTCCATGGAGGACGAGGACGGCGCCCCGGGCACCCGGACGATCACCTTTGAGACCGCGCCGTCCAAGAAGCTCCTGACCGTCCAGTTCGGCCCGAAGGCGGGCACGTACGGGGTCGGCCAGCCGATCACCGCGGACCTCACCGCCCCGGTCACGGGCAAGGAGGCCAGGGCGGTCGTCGAAAGCGCTCTGAAGGTCGAGTCCACGCCCGCCGTGGAGGGCACCTGGCACTGGGTGGACGACAAGACTCTGCACTTCCGCCCGAAGGAGTACTGGCCCGCCGGCGCCACCGTCACCGCGGTCAGCAACCTCCAGGGCGTCAAGGTCGCCAACAAGCTCTACGGCGGCGCCTCGAAGCCGCTGAAGCTCACCATCGGCGACCGAATAGAGGCGATAACCGACGCCGGCTCGCACCAGATGACGGTCAAGCGCAACGGAGAAGTGATCAACACCATTCCGGTGACCACGGGCAAGCCCGGCTTCTCCACCCGAAACGGAATCAAGGTCGTGCTCGGCAAGGAGTACTTCGTACGGATGCGCGGTACCACCGTCGGTATCTCCGAGGGCAGCGCGGACTCGTACGACCTGCCCGTCTACTACGCGACGCGCGTCACCTGGAGCGGTGAGTACGTCCACGCCGCGCCGTGGTCCGTCGGCTCACAGGGGTACGCGAACGTCAGCCACGGCTGCACCGGGATGTCCACGAGCAACGCCGCCTGGTTCTTCCGGACCGTGCGCGAGGGCGACATAGTCAAGGTCATCAACAGCTCCGGCGCCGAAATGGCCCCCTTCGGGAACGGCTTCGGCGACTGGAACCTCTCCTGGGACATATGGCGCAAGGGCAGTGCCCTGGTGGCCGAGACCAGGGACGGCAGCAGCCCCGTCGACGTGGCGCGACTGCGGCCCCAGGTGTGACCCGGACCGACAAGGTGCGACCCGGACCGACAAGGTGTGACCCGGACCGACCCGGGCCGGGCGGCCTCAGGCCTGAACAGCGAGCCTGCGGCGCAGCAGAGCGGCCAGGGAGTCCGCGAACTCCACCGGCTCGACCGGAAGCGTCACAGCGGCCTCCGCGCGGCTCCAGGTGGCCAGCCAGGCGTCCTGCGGGCGCCCCATCAGCAGCAGCACGGGCGGGCAGTTGAAGATCTCGTCCTTGATCTGCCGGCAGACGCCCATGCCGCCCGCGGGGACCGTCTCGCCGTCCAGCACGCAGACGTCGATACCGCCCTCGTCCAGCGCTTTGAGGACGGCGGGCAGGGTCGCGCACTCCAGGAACTCCACCGGCGGCAGATCGGCGGCCGGCCTGCGTCCCGCTGCCAACCGCACCTGCTCGCGGGTGCCCGAGTCATCGCTGTAGACCAGCACCGTGGCAGTCGCCTGCATTGTTCCTCCGCCTCGTTGGATCAGGAACCGATGCGGCGGATGCTACTCCGTCCGACTCACTGTCAACAGCGGTTCGGACACCGCTTCGATGGGCCGTTCGGGCAGGACACACCCCACTGACACACCGAACGGCACCCCCCGGGGTGAGGGCGGGATAAGCGACCGACATAATGTCGGTCGTGGCGACAGCAACGACAGTAGAAACCGGGCACGCGCACCCGTCGGTCAATCGGCCGAACCTCACCAGCGTCGGAACCATCATCTGGCTGAGTTCCGAGCTGATGTTCTTCGCGGCCCTCTTCGCGATGTACTTCACCCTGAGATCGGTGACGGGCGCCGAGCACTGGAAGGAAATGGCTTCGGCCCTGAACTTCCCGTTCTCGGCGACGAACACCACGATCCTGGTGCTCTCCTCCCTCACCTGCCAGCTCGGCGTCTTCGCCGCGGAGCGGGGCGATGTGAAGAAGCTCCGCACCTGGTTCACGATCACGTTCGTGATGGGTGCGATCTTCATCGGCGGTCAGGTCTTCGAGTACACCGAACTGGTCAAGAAGGACGGCCTCTCGCTGTCCTCGGATCCGTACGGTTCGGTGTTCTACCTGACCACCGGCTTCCACGGCCTGCACGTGACGGGCGGCCTCATCGCCTTCCTGCTGGTACTCGGCAGGACGTACGCGGCGAGGAGATTCACGCACGAGCAGGCAACCGCCGCCATCGTCGTGTCCTACTACTGGCACTTCGTCGATGTCGTCTGGATCGGCCTCTTCGCCACGATCTACATGATCAAGTAACGGCGCAGGCACTCGTTGCCTGAAGCAGACACAGTCCAGAAGCATCGACGCAGAAGATCCTGACACCGGGGTAATCCGTGAAAAAGCTCTCCGCACGACGACGCCATCCGCTGGCGGCGGTCGTCGTCCTACTCCTCGCGCTGGCGGCCACTGGGGGGCTGTACGCCGCGTTCGCACCCGCGGACAAGGCGCAGGCCGATGAAACTGCCCAGTCACTCGCCATCGAGGAGGGCAAGAAGCTCTACACCGTAGGCTGCGCAAGCTGCCACGGGATCGGCGGTCAGGGGACCACTGACGGCCCGAGCCTCGTCGGCGTGGGCTCCGCCGCTGTCGACTTCCAGGTCGGCACCGGCCGGATGCCCGCCCAGCAGCCCGGCGCCCAGGTGCCGGCGAAGAAGGTCATCTACTCGCAGAGCGAGATCGACCAGCTCGCGGCGTACGTGGCCTCCCTCGGCGCGGGCCCGATCACGCCGACCGAGAAGCAGTACAGCCCGGAAGGTGCGGACATCGCCAAGGGTGGCGACCTGTTCCGTACCAACTGCGCCCAGTGCCACAACTTCACTGGTGAGGGCGGTGCGCTGACGAACGGCAAATACGCCCCGAACCTTGAGGGCGTGGACCCCAAGCACATCTACGAGGCCATGCAGACCGGCCCGCAGAACATGCCGTCCTTCCCCGACACCACGCTGCCGGAGAAGGAAAAGCAGGACATCATCGCGTACATCAAGACGGTGAACGGCGACGACTCCGAGAGCCCCGGCGGCCTCAAGCTCGGTGGCCTCGGCCCCGTCAGCGAGGGTCTGTTCGGCTGGATCTTCGGTCTGGGTGCGCTGATCGCAGTCGCCATCTGGGTCGCGGCCCACACCGCTAAGGCCAAGAAGTCATGAGCAGCCAAGAGAATCCAGAAGAGAACCTGCCGTCAGAGCAGGACTCCGCGCACGGCGCGGTAAAGGTCGCGGACGATCCGTTCGCGGACCCGGGGCTGCCGGCCCACAAGCCGCGCATCCAGGACATCGACGAGCGGGCCGCCAGGCGCTCCGAGCGCGCTGTCGCCTTCATGTTCACGCTGTCGATGCTGGCCACGATCGGCTTCATCGCCTCGTACGTGATCTTCCCGGTCGACAAGATCGTCTTCATCTTCCCGTTCGGGCATGTGAGCGCGCTCAACTTCTCCCTGGGTATGACCCTCGGTGTGGCGCTCTTCAGCATCGGCGCGGGAGCGGTCCACTGGGCCCGCACCCTGATGTCCGATGTGGAGGTCGCCGACGACCGACACCCCATCGCTGCCGATTCCGAGGTCAAGGCCAAGGTCATGGCCGACTTCGCCGCAGGCGCGGAGGAGTCCGGCTTCGGCCGGCGCAAGCTGATCCGCAACACCATGTTCGGTGCGCTGGCCCTGGTGCCGCTCTCCGGTCTCATGCTGCTGCGCGACCTCGGGCCGCTGCCCGAGGAGAAGCTCCGCAAGACGATGTGGGCCAAGGGCAAGCTGCTCGTCAACATGAACACCCATGAGCCGCTGCGTCCCGAGGACGTCGCCGTGGGTTCGCTCACCTTCGCCATGCCCGAGGGCCTGGAGGAGGACGCGGAGGACTTCCAGAAGCAGATCGCCAAGGCGGCCCTGATGATCGTCCGGATCCAGCCGGACGAGATCAAGGACAAGCGCGAGCTCGAGTGGTCACACGACGGCATCGTGGCGTTCTCCAAGATCTGCACGCACGTCGGCTGCCCGATCAGCCTGTACGAGCAGCAGACGCACCACGTGCTCTGCCCGTGCCACCAGTCCACTTTCGACCTCTCCGACGGCGCCCGCGTCATCTTCGGCCCGGCCGGTCACGCCCTTCCGCAGCTGCGGATCGGTGTGAATGACGATGGAAACCTCGAGGCGCTCGGCGACTTCGACGAGCCCGTCGGTCCTTCCTTCTGGGAGCGCGGATGAGTACTGCGACCGACGACAAGAACCGCAAGGCGCCCGCAGGTGAGCGGGTCGCCGACTGGGCGGACGGCCGGCTCGGGATCTACTCCCTGGCCAAGTCCAACATGCGGAAGATCTTCCCGGACCACTGGTCCTTCATGCTGGGTGAGATCTGCCTCTACAGCTTCATCATCATCATCCTCACGGGTGTGTATCTGACGCTGTTCTTCCACCCGAGCATGAACGAGGTGGAGTACCACGGGACCTACGTCCCGATGCAGGGCATCCGGATGTCCGAGGCGTATGCCTCGACCCTGGACATCAGCTTCGAGGTCCGCGGTGGTCTGCTGATCCGGCAGATCCACCACTGGGCGGCGCTGATCTTCGTCGCGGGCATGCTCGTGCACATGATGCGCGTCTTCTTCACGGGCGCCTTCCGCAAGCCGCGCGAGATCAACTGGCTCTTCGGCTTCCTGCTGCTGGTGCTCGGCATGTTCACCGGCTTCACCGGCTACTCGCTCCCGGACGACCTGCTCTCCGGTACAGGTGTGCGCTTCATGGAGGGCGCGATCCTGTCGATGCCGATCGTCGGCACGTACATGTCGATGTTCCTGTTCGGCGGTGAGTTCCCGGGCGGTGACTTCGTCGCGCGGTTCTACTCGATCCACATCCTGCTGCTGCCGGGCATCATGATGGGCCTGCTGGTGGCGCACCTGATCCTGGTCTTCTACCACAAGCACACGCAGTTCGCGGGCCCCGGCCGTAACAACAAGAACGTCGTCGGCATGCCGCTGCTGCCGGTCTACATGGCCAAGGCCGGAGGCTTCTTCTTCCTGGTCTTCGGTGTCATCTCGATCATCGCGGCCATCGCCTCGATCAACCCGATCTGGGCGCTCGGACCGTACCGCCCGGACCAGGTCTCCACCGGCGCCCAGCCCGACTGGTACATGGGCTTCTCCGAGGGTCTGATCCGCGCGATGCCCGGCTGGGAGATCAATTTCGCGGGACACACGCTCGCTCTGGGTGTGTTCGTACCGCTGATGATCTTCCCGCTGATCCTGGTCGCGATCGCGGTCTACCCGTTCATCGAGTCCTGGATCACTGGGGACAAGCGCGAGCACCACATCCTGGACCGCCCTCGCAACGCCCCGACCCGTACGGCTTTCGGTGTGGCCTGGCTGACCTGGTACGTCATTCTGTTGATCGCCGGTGGCAACGACATGTTCGCCGTCTTCTTCCACCTGTCGATCAACGCCATCACCTGGTTCGCCCGGATCGCCTTCTTCGTCGCCCCGGTGATCGCGTTCGTCATCACCAAGCGGATCTGCATGGGTCTGCAGCGGCGTGACCACGACAAGGTGCTGCACGGGCGCGAGTCCGGCGTCATCAAGCGGCTGCCGCACGGTGAGTTCGTCGAGATCCACGAGCCGCTCTCGCAGGAGCAGCTCTACACGCTCACCGCGCACCACCAGTACAGGCCCGCCGAGATCGGCCCGACGGTCGACGAGAACGGTGTCGAGCGCAAGGTGAGCCGCCTGCAGAAGCTCAGGGCCAAGCTCAGCAAGGGCTACTACGGCGAGGGGAACCAGCTCCCCAAGCCGACCAGCGAGGAGTACAAGGAGATCACCAGCGGCCACGGCCACCACTGATCGCCAGTACTGATCCCAGCTGATCGCCACAGCGGGAGCCCCGTCCATTCGTTGGACGGGGCTCTTCGCCGTCTGCGGGGCTGGATAGGGTGGAGCCATCCCTATTCGGCTGTGGACCCTGGAGTGGACCATGAACGTTGTGACCCCGGTTGGCGGCGACAGCGTGGCGGACCTCTCCTGGCCCCGCGTTCTGGACGCGCTCCTCAGCAACCGTGACCAGGGCGCCGACGCGACCGCCTGGGCAATGGACCGCATCCTCAGCGGCGAGGCGACGAATGCCCAGATCGCCGGTTTCGTGGTCGCGCTGCGTGCCAAGGGCGAGACGGTCGAGGAGATCTCCGGTCTCGTACGGACCATGTACGCGCACGCCAACCTGATCGAGGTGCCGGGCCCCAGCGTCGACATCGTCGGCACGGGCGGTGACGGCGCCAAGACCGTGAACATCTCCACGATGTCCGCGATCGTCGTCGCCGGTACGGGCGCGAAGGTCGTCAAGCACGGAAACCGCGCCGCGTCGTCGGCCAGCGGCGCCTCCGACGTACTGGAGAAGCTCGGCGTCAATCTCGAACTCACCCCGCAACGGGTCGCCGAGGTCGCGGAGGAGGCGGGGATCACCTTCTGCTTCGCGGTCAAGTTCCACCCGGCACTGCGGCATGTGGCGGCCGCCCGCAGGGAGCTGGGCATCCGCACCACGTTCAACTTCCTCGGCCCGCTCACCAACCCGGCGAAGGTGAAGGCCCAGGCCACCGGTGTCGCGGACGCGCGGATGGCGCCGATCCTGGCCGGAGTGCTGGCCGAGCGCGGCTCCTCGGCGCTGGTCTTCCGCGGCGACGACGGTCTGGACGAGCTGACGACGACAGCCACCTCCCGGGTGTGGGTGGTACGGGACGGGGCGGTGCGGGAGGAGGCCTTCGACCCGCGGGACGTCGGCATCGACCTGGTGCCCGTAGAGGCTCTGCGGGGCGCGGACGCCTCGTACAACGCCGATGTCGCGCGCCGGCTGCTGAGCGGCGAGAGCGGGCCCGTACGGGATGCCGTGCTGCTCAACGCGGCCGCGGCCCTGGTGGCGCTGGAGCCGACGGACCAGAGCCTGAACGAACAGCTCGCGGCGGGCATCTCGAAGGCCGCGGCTGCGATCGACTCGGGCGCGGCCAAGGCGGCACTCGAGCGGTGGATCGCCGTCAGCAACGCCTGAGAGAGCAGTGGCGCGACGCAAGGCGCGGTTCCTCTTCCTGTCTCAGGAACTGGACCGCGCCTTGCGCGTTGTGGGACGTGTGGCAGGATGCTTTCCAAGGTCATGAGTGACAGCGATTAAGGCCCCGGCTCGCTGTCCGGCAACCCTCCGTCCGTGGCGGGGTGCCCCGGGTGAAGACCAGGCCGTAGGCAGTGAGGTCTACGGCAAGCGCGGACCCCTGCACACCCTGGGGTCCTGGTCCTCAAGGGAGCAGTCTCGTGAGCAAGCGAATGCGATAGGGCTGGCAAGCCCCTTCTTCAGCAGACCCTCCGTACGGCGATCGCCGTGACGTGCGAGGGCATCCCCGTACACAGAGCCTTCAGCCGGCTGCCGTGCGGGTCCGTCGAAGCCTCCCCCTGACTCCGTCGGGGGGACCCCCAGCCTTGTCCTGCCGGGAGATACCGCCATGTCCGCATGCCCGAACACCGTTGAGACCGCCACCGCCACCGCGACTGCCACCGCGACTGCCACTGCGACCGTCTCCGCCACCGCTGCTTCTGCAGAGTCCGCCGACCCCGCCTGCGCAGCGCCGCTGCCGGTACTCGGCCGTGATGTGACCGTTCCGCTGGTCACCGGCGGCGAGGTCACCTACGCGGCCCTCGACTACGCGGCGAGTGCCCCGGCCCTGCAGCGGGTGTGGGACGACGTGGCCGCCTACGCCCCCTACTACGGCAGCGTGCACCGCGGTGCCGGGTACCTCTCGCAGCTCTCCACCGACCTTTTCGAGAGCAGCCGCACGACGGTCGCGGAGTTCCTCGACTGCCGCGCCGACGACCAGGTCGTCTTCACCCGTTCCACCACCGACTCGCTGAACCTGCTGGCCGCCGCGCTCCCCGCCGACTGCCAGGTCTTCGTCTTCGAGACCGAGCACCACGCCGCGCTGCTGCCGTGGGGGTCCCCCCGCGCCGCAGGGCGTAGGGGGAGCGAGGCCCGGGTGACCTTTCTGGACGCACCGCGTACGCCGGCCGAGGCGGTCCAGGCGCTGGAGCGCGCGCTCGCCGACCGCACCGCGTCTATTCACCAGGGGCGCGGGCCCGCCCTGGTCTGTGTGACCGGAGCGTCGAATGTCACCGGTGAACTGTGGCCGGTGAAGGAGCTGGCCGCCGTGGCACACGCCCACGGCGCGCGAATCGTGCTCGACGCGGCCCAGCTCGCGCCCCACCACCCTGTCTCCGTACAGGAGTTGGACGTGGACTGGGTCGCCTTCTCGGGGCACAAGCTGTACGCGCCGTTCGGCTCGGGCGTGCTCGCCGGGCGCGCGGACTGGCTGCGGGACGCGGAGCCGTACCTCGCGGGCGGCGGTGCGTCCCGCAAGGTCGCCCGGCGTGCGGACGGCGGCGTGGACGTCGACTGGCACACCACGGCCGCCCGGCACGAGGCCGGTTCGCCGAACGTCATCGGCGTGTACTCCATCGCCTCCGCCTGCAAGGCGCTCACCGAGGCCGGCTTCGACAGCCTCGTCGCCCGTGAGCGGCAGCTGGTCGCCAAGGTCCGTACCGGTCTGGCGGAGGTGGAGCAGGTCAAGGTGCTCTCGCTCTTCGGGGACGACGCGCCGCGCGTCGGCGTCATCTCCTTCGTCGTCGAGGGCTGGAACAGCTCGCACTTCGCGGCCGCGCTCTCGGCGGAGTACGGGATCGGGGTACGGGACGGACTCTTCTGCGCCCACCCGCTGGTGCGGACCCTGCTGGGCAGCGACCCGCAGGACCTGGGCGAGTGCGGTGCGCCGGAGGCCGATCCGGGCGAGCTCTCCCAGCCTTCGGCCGACGGAACCCCTCTCCCGCTTCGCTCGCTCAACGCGATCCGGGTCAGCTTCGGCGCCGGTACGCCGGACGAGCACGTGGAGCGTTTCCTGCGGGCGGTGAAGGAACTCGTCAGCGACGGTGCGCGGTGGAACTACCGCACGCAGGACGGCCGCTGCGTCCCGGCCGTCTGAGCCCTGATGGACGACGAGCCCCCGGACCAACCGGTCCGGGGGCTCGTCGTGCAGCGGGCGTTACGCGTCGAGGCCGATCGCGAAGGCCGCCTCGAGGTCGTGCTGCGAGTAGGTGCGGAAGGCGACATGCGTATCGGTTCCCTCGACGCCCGGGATCTTGCTGATCCGGCCGGGGATGACATCCGCGAGGTCGTCGTGCTTGGCCACTCGCACCATGGCGATCAGGTCGTACGTACCGGTGACGGAGAAGACTTCGCTGACGCTGTCCAGCGCGGCGATCGACTCGGCGATCTCGGGGATCCGGTCCACGCTGGT
Organism: Streptomyces sp. NBC_01750; assembly: GCF_035918095.1. NCBI lineage: Bacteria > Bacillati > Actinomycetota > Actinomycetes > Kitasatosporales > Streptomycetaceae > Streptomyces > Streptomyces sp. NBC_01750. Next base: position 2,511,875 of record NZ_CP109137.1, on the reverse strand, counting down.
CTTGATGAGCACGATCGCGGTGATCACGGTTGGCTTTCTCCCTCGGTGGCCGCTGCTTGGGCCTTCACTCTAGTCCCCTGCCGGAATCGTCCCCAGGCATAGAGAAAGCCCAGCCCGAACCCCACCAGATGTGCGAGATACGCGACTCCCGGGCCGCTGCCCGCGCCCCGCGCCGCCAGCCACTGCAGGACGAACCAGAAGATCAGGACGATCCAGGCGGGGAGGCGCAGCGGCAGGAAGAAGAGGAACGGGAAGAGACTGGTGACCCGGGCCTTCGGGAAGAGGTAGAGGAAGGCGCCGAGCACGCCCGAGATCGCCCCGGACGCTCCCACCAGGGTCTGCTCGGAGCCGGCGTTGGCCGCCGCGTAGGCGAGCAGTGCCAGATATCCGCAGCCCAGATAGAAGAGGGCGAACTCCAGCTGTCCCATCCGCTCCTCGGCCATCGCCCCGAAGACGTACAGGAAGAGCATGTTGCCCAGCAGATGCAGCCAACTGCCGTGGACGAAGAGGGCCGTGAGGGGTGTGATCAGCGCGCGGGGGGAGGAGCTGCTCATCAGTTCGACGGGGATGACGCCCCAGCGTGCGAAGTATGTGCTCTGCCCGGTGAGCAGCGCGTCACCGGTGCCGTACACGGGATTGAGGCCGGAGGCGGGACTGAGGACGAACACCGCACAGCAGACGGCGATCGCGCCGTACGTCATCGCAGGTCCCGAGGCCGCGCCCCGGATCGCACCCCACCAACCGATCATGGACAGAGCATGGCGTAGTGGGGCCGAACGGTACAGAGTGCCTCGCCGCGGCAATGGGGACCCGCGAGGCCGTAGGGTTACAGGCAGTACATCCGCAGTTCGACGGCGCACAGCGGCACCCGCAACCGCACCACGAAAGAGGACGGCACGATGACGACGGTTCCCCGGCCGACGGCCGAGACCCGCTGGCGCTGCACGCTCTGCGGCAACCTCACCCGCTTCGATGTCACCCGTTCCTCCAAGGTCGTCGAATACGTCCATCTGGACCTGGCCGGAGAGCCGACGGTCGAGGAGCGCGAGGTGGTCAGTGAGACCATCGAGTCGGTGCGCTGCCGGTGGTGCAACGCGGTGGACCAGATCGAGCTGGTGGACAGGCCGGGCGCTGCTTCCTGACGGAGCGGCCCGAACGGGTAGTGGGGTGACGGATTGTGGAGCAGCCTGCAAGCGGCGATGAGCCGGCCGGTGCGGCCGGTGACGCCGCCGAGGCGCTCGACCGCCCGCTGCCGGAAGGCGTACGGCGCAGGGTCATGGCGCTGGTCTCGGACGCCTTCGGCGGCCTGACCGTCGCCGAACTTCCGTCCCAGTTGCGGCAGTACGCCCGTTTCACCCCGTCCCGGCGCGCCAAGTACGCGGGCAATGCGATGGCCGCGGCCCTGGAGAGCGACCCGGTCTTCCGGCAGCGTATCGGCGAGCGGCTCAGCCAGGCCCAGCCGGAACTGTCCGGGGCGCTGGAGACGGGATCGCCGCCCGCGGCCGCCGATCCTGTCGATGTCGCGGCCGCCGCCTATGTCCTGCGGCCCACCGGATGGGTGAAACTCGTCGCCGCCGCGGGTGAGGAGGCCCAGCGGGCCGACGCCGAGCGCGCCGACGAGGCGGGCAGGCGTGAGCTGGAGCGGCTGCGCGAGGAGCTCGCCGAGGCGCGCAGCCAGATCAAGAGCGAGACCGAGCGGCTGCGTACGGAGCTGGAGACGGCCCGCAAGGAAGCCGAATCGCTTCGCCGCAAGCTGCGCAGTGCCCAGAGCGATGTGAAGCGCGGTGAGGCCGCCCTGCGCCGCAGGGACGCCGAGACCGAGACGATCAGGTCTGAGGCCGCGGTCCAGGTGTCGGCGGCCGAGAGCGAGAGCCGGCGGCTGAAGGCGCGCCTCGGCGAGGCCGAGGCGGCCGTGGAGGCCGGCCGCCGGGCCGCCCGTGAAGGCCGCTCGGTCGAGGACATGCGGCTGCGGCTGCTGTTGGACACGGTGCTCGACGCGGCTCAGGGCCTGCGCCGCGAGCTGGCCCTGCCGCCGGCCGGTATCCATCCCGCGGACACGGTCGACGCGGTCGAGCCGGGCCGGATGTCACCCAAGGACATCGCGGCCCGCGCGCTTTCCGAGACCGATCCCGCCCTGCTCGAGCAGCTGCTCGCGCTGCCGCAGGCGCATCTGGTGGTGGACGGCTACAACGTCACCAAGACCGGCTATCCGACGATGCCGTTGGAGAAGCAGCGGCTGCGGCTGCTCGGCGGGCTCTCGATGCTCGCGGCACAGACCGGCGCCGAGATCACCTGTGTCTTCGACGGTGCGGAACTGGCGGCGCCGGTGCTGCTGGCGCCGCCGCGCGGGGTGCGGGTGCTGTTCTCGAAGGCGGGCGTGACCGCGGACGAGCTGATCCGTCAGCTGGTACGGGCGGAGCCGCCGGGTCGGCCCGTGGTGGTGGTCTCCACCGACCGTGAAGTCGCCGACGGGGTGGCGAAAGCGGGTGCCAGGCCGGTCGCGTCCGCCTTGTTGCTGAAGCGGCTTTCGCGCGTCTAGTAACTACCGCGCCAAATGCCCGAATTAGTGGTGTCTCTGGCGGACGTAGTGTCAAGTGGCCACTACTACGCGTGTGATGAATGTAAAGAATGCGCTCGCGGACCCAGATTTTTCTCATCAGGATTTGAACTGATCACAAGAAGGTCACTAGGGTCGGGCCTCGAACCTTCGCGCGGTTGATTGCCCATCCGGGGCGACAGCGAAGGAACCGCCGAGTTCGTGCAGTTCATCCCTTTTCTTCCGGGGAATCGACGTGCGGACGCCGGGGATTCAACCCCCCACAGCCCGGTAGGCGGCTCGAGGAAGAAGGAGCTCGCCTTCGTGGCGTCCCACCGTCGTCCCAAGCAGCCGAGCCGCACCCGTGTGACCGTGCTCACCGCGACCGCCGCTGCGGCCGTAGCTCTGACCTCCCAGGCCGCCCAGGCCGACCCGAAGCCGAGCAAGAGCGAGGTCAAGGAGAAGGTCGACAAGCTCTACGAAGAGGCGGAGAAGGCCACCGAGAAGTACAACGGGGCCAAGGAGCAGCAGTCGAAGCTCGACAAGCAGATCGACGCGCTGCAGGACAAGGTCGCCCGCGGCCAGGACGAGCTCAACACCCTGCGCGACGGTCTCGGTTCGGTGGCCAGCGCCCAGTACCGCTCCGGCGGCATCGACCCCGCCGTGCAGCTCTTCCTCTCCGCGGACCCGGACAGCTACCTGGACAAGGCCTCCGCGCTGGACCAGCTGGGCGCCAAGCAGACCGAGGCGCTCGCCGAGATCCAGGCCAAGCAGCGGACCCTCGCGCAGCAGCGCAAGGAGGCCCAGGACAAGCTCGGCGACCTGGCCGACACCCGCAAGCAGCTTGGCGAGAAGAAGAAGGAAGTCCAGACCAAACTCGCCGCCGCGCAGAAGCTCCTGAACTCGCTCACCGCGAAGGAGCGCGCCGCGCTCTCGGCCGACGAGTCCCGCGCCAACCGCGACAACTCGCGTGCGGATCTCGGCAATGCGGTCCCGGCCTCGCAGCGGGCGTCCGCCGCGTTCTCCGCGGCCCAGAGCAAGATCGGTTCGCCGTACGTCTACGGCGCCTCCGGCCCCAGCTCCTTCGACTGCTCCGGACTGACCTCCTGGGCGTACGCGCAGGCCGGTGTCTCCATACCGCGCACCTCCCAGTCGCAGGCCAACGCCGGCACCCGCATCTACTCGCAGGGTGCGCTCCAGCAGGGCGACCTGGTCATCTTCTACGGCGACATGCACCACGTCGGCTTCTACGCGGGCAACGGCCAGGTGCTGCACGCCCCCAAGCCCGGCGCGAGCGTGCGCTACGAGTCGATCGGCAACATGCCGTTCCAGTTCGGTGTACGCATCTGACGCGGCCCTGACCGCCGTCGGCCCGCTTCCACTTCCGCCCAAACGGGGGAATTCGGTCAACTCTCGCTGACGCCGCGCCCCGCCGATGACCTGTGGTCTCCGGCGGGGCGTCACTTTGTGTGCCCGGCACGGCCTTTGGCCGCTCCGTGGTCGTCCGGTTACTCTCTGCCGCGCAACATCCTTACAGCGGAAGGGAGCGCGGCCTGTGGCGTCCCATCGCCGACCCTCACAGTCCGGCCTCACTCAGAGCGCTCGGGTCACCGTCCTGTCCGCCGCGGCGGCAACGGCCGCGGCAGCCCTCGGCGCCGCACCGGCGAGCGCCGACCCGCACGACGCCACCGAGGGCGGCCGGGCCAAGGTCGACCGGCTGTACGAGGAGGCCGAGCAGGCCACCGAGCACTTCAACAAGGCCGGTGAGCGGGTGGAGCGGCTGCGCGAGCAGGTGACACAGGCGCAGGACCGCGTGGCTCGCGGCCAGGAGCGCATCAATCGCATGCGCGGAGCGCTCGGTTCGGTGGCGGGGGCGCAGTACCGTTCGGGCGGTATCGACCCCGCGCTCGCCCTGCTGCTCTCCGCGGACCCGGAGACCTACCTCGACAGGGCGGAGACCCTGGACCGCATCAGTGAGCGTCAGACGACCGCCCTGCACGATCTCCAGCGGGCGCAGCGCAGACTCGGCCAGGAGCGCGCGGAAGTCACCCGCGATCTCTCCGAGCTGGAGCGCAGCCGGACCGCCGTCGCCCGCCACAAACGCACCGTCGAGCGCAAGCTCACCGAGGCGCGGCGGCTGCTGAACTCCCTGCCGTCCGCGGAACGCGCTGCCTTCGACCGGATCTCCCGCTCCGGCCGCGGCTCCATGCCCGAACTCTCCGGCCTCGCGCCCGCCTCGTCGCGGGCGGCCGTGGCCGTGCGGGCGGCCCGCAGCGCCGTCGGCCGGCCCTATGTGTGGGGCGCCAACGGGCCGTCCGGTTTCGACTGTTCCGGCCTGATGCAGTGGTCATACGCCCAAGCGGGAGTAGGGCTGCCGCGCACCTCGCAGGCGCAGCGGTACGCCGGCCGGCAGGTCTCCCTGGCCGAGGCGCGGCCCGGTGACTTGGTGGCATACCGCAGCGATGCCAGCCATATCGCGATGTACATGGGAAACGGGCAGGTGGTGCACGCCCCGTACCCGGGCGCACCGGTGCGCTACGACCCGGTGGGCATGATGCCTGTCTCCTCGGTGACGCGCGTCTGACCTTTCCGCGTTCCGTACGATCGGCAGGGTGGCAGGTCAGGGGCGCACGAGGCGTCGGGTTCGGGCTGTGCGGCGTGTGGCGGGGCTGGGCCTCGCCGCGGCGCTGCTGGTGTCCGGCTGCGCGGCCCCCGAGGCGCCCGGCACCGCCGTGCGGGACATCCGGCGGACGCTGGACGAACGCGCGGCCGCCGTCCTCGGCCACGACCGGGGCGCCTATCTGGACGCTCTCGCGCCCGAGGCCACGCGGCTGCGGGCCACGGCGGGCAAGGAGTTCGAGAACCTCGCGGACGTGCCGCTGCGCTCCTGGGAGTACCGGCTGGGGCAGGTGCGGCGCCAGGGATCGCGAGCCGTCGCGGAGGCCGAACTGCGCTACCGGATAGACGGCTACGACACCGCGCCCGTGATCGCTTCCCGCAGGCTGGAGCTGGCCGAGCGTGACGGCCGCTGGTACGTGACGGCCGACCGCGCGGCCAAGGGCGCCGCCCAGCAGCTCTGGCAGCAGGGCGACGTCCAGGTCGTACGGGGCAGACACAGCATCGTCCTCGCCGTCGGCCAGAAAGCCGAACGGCTGCGCTCGCTCGCGGCGACGGCCGACCGCGCCGTGCCCGCCGTATCAAAGGCCTGGCACTCGAAGTGGACGGGCCGTGTGGTCGTCCTCGTCCCCGCCTCGCTGGACGCCATGGGCGCGCTGCTGGGCGCGCCGGCCGCCGGATACCGGGGGATAGCCGCGGTCACCACCGGCGAGACCGGAGCGGCCGGGAAGGCGCCCGCGGACCGGGTGATCGTCAACCCGGAGGCGTACGGAGTGCTCGGCGACTTCGGCCAGGGCGTCGTGCTCATCCACGAGACCACCCATGTGGCCACCCGCGCCCATACTTCGGCGGCCACGCCGATGTGGCTCTCGGAGGGCTTCGCGGACTGGGTGGCGTACCGGGACACGGGCCGTACGGCGGGCCAGGCCGCCCCGGAACTCCAGCGCGCGGTCCGGCGAGGCGACGTGCCCGCCGCGCTGCCGGACGACGCTGACTTCGCCTTCGGCGGGGACGCGGACGGGCTGGCGCAGGCGTACGAGGGCGGCTGGCTGGCCTGTGAGCTGATCGCCGCGCGATGGGGCGAGGAGCGGCTCACCTCGTTCTACCGGGCCGTCGGGGAGGGGAAGGACCGGGCGGGTGCGGTGGAGAAGGCGATGAACGACGTACTCGGCACGACGCCCGCGGACTTCACGGTGCGGTGGCGCGAGTATCTGCGGGAGCGGCTGGAAGGCTGATCAGGGCCGGAGCTGCGCGATGGCCTCGCTGAGCCACCGCTTCTCCTCGTCGCCCGTAGCGCGGGCGATCCGCAGCATCCCCTGCCGGAAGAGATCGCCGGCCTCCTCGGCCCGTACGGGGCTGCCGTCGCGGTAGAAGAAGCTCGCCGGTGTCCCGGCTGCGTCGTCCAATTGCCGCTCGCCCATGCCCTGACGGGGCTCGGACTGCCGGGGGTATGCCTGGCGATGGGAGTGGCCACGGCGCTGCAGGGCGGGGTGCTCGGGCGGCTCTTCGGGCGGATGCGAAGTCAGGCGCGGGGTCAGGAAGCGAGCGTCGCGGTGTCGCGGGTCGGCTGATTCGGCAGGGGGCGGCGGCCCGGCCCGCTCACCGTCCGGCACCACAGCCGTCGGCAGGCGGTCAGTGCCGCTGCGACCAGTAGTCCGTTGCGTACGGCGAGCAGCAGCACGCCCAGCGGGTCGCTCGCCACCACATGCGAGAACAGAAGCGGGAACTCCAGCTGCGTCGTCCCTGTGGCGGCCAGCACCAGCCAGGCAGGCAGCGCCATCCGGCTCGCCCGGAAGGTGAGGCAGGCGGCGGCCGCACCGACCAGCCAGATCAGGTACTGGGGGCTGATCACCCGGCTCGTGGCGGTGAACAGCAGCAACGCGGCGAAGGCCGCGTCGCACGGTGTGCCCGGCCCGAACACCTTCGCCCGCAGCCGCCACCACACCAGCCAGCCGAGGGCGAGGAAGCTGAGGGCGAGCGCGAGGACGGAGACGAGAGGGACGTACGGGCCGAGGAACTCCACCGAGCCGTAATTGAGCAGCGCCTCGCCCCGCCAGCCGAAGTGCCTCGCCACATGGAAGGCCAGCCCGCCCAGAGACTCGATCTCCGTGCCCCGGTCGCGCTGGGAGGTGATGAACGCCGGCGCGCCCGGCAGTACCCCGCAGAGCAGCAGTGTCAGCCCTGCCGCGGTGATCGCAGCGGTGGTCCAGGAGCGGCGGGTGGACCGGCCGCGCGGGGTGCCGACGAGCAGCAGTAGCGGCCAGATCTTCAGCAGCGCCCCGAAGCCCGCCAGCGCGCCCAGCGTCCGCGGACGGCGCGCGCCGGCGAGCAGCGCGGTGACGGCGACGGCCGTGACCATCAGGTCGTAGCGGGCGTACGCGGTGGGGCCGAGCAGTGGCACGCCCCAGGTCCACACCCACAGGCCGCGCCGCGATTTTCCGGGCCGCCCGGCCGCGTACAGCAGCAGGCCGAAGACGAGCGCGTCACAGTACAGGATGAGGACGAAGAAGGCGGAGGCGTAGCCGAGCCAGGGGAGCACGGCCGGGGAGAGGATCGCGAGCGCGGCTGCGGGCGGGTACTGCCAGGTGACGTCGTCCAGCGGAAATGTGCCGGCCTTCAGCACCTCGTACCAGCCCTGGTAGATCACCGAGACGTCGCTGGTGACATCCGGGCCCGGCAGTTCGACGACCTTGAAGACACAGAGCAGCAGCGCGGTCCTGCTGAGGATCCACACCGCGATGGAGAGCCGGGTGCCGCCGTTGCCGCCGCGTACGCCTGCCATGCGCGCCTCGTCCCTTTCGTCCCGGTCCGGGGGTGCCCATGATGCCTGGCAGGGCTGTGCGGGAGCGATCAGGCAGGGCCGTTCGGTACTGTCGGCGACGATGCACAAGACCTTGATCGTGACCAACGACTTTCCGCCCAGGCCCGGCGGCATCCAGGCGTTCCTGCACAACATGGCGCTGCGTCTGGACCCCGAGCAGCTCGTCGTCTACGCATCTACCTGGAAGCGCGGCCGCGATGGCATCGAGGCGACCGCCGCGTTCGACGCCGAGCAGCCCTTCACCGTCGTACGGGACCGTACGACGATGCTGCTGCCGACACCGCGTGTCACCCGACGGGCCACCCGGCTGCTGCGCGAGCACGGCTGCGAATCCGTGTGGTTCGGGGCGGCGGCCCCGCTCGGGCTGATGGCCCCCGCCCTGCGCAGGGCGGGGGCGCGCCGACTGGTGGCCACCACCCACGGCCATGAGGCCGGCTGGGCGCAACTGCCCGCGTCCCGGCAGCTGTTGCGCCGGATCGGCGAGGGCACGGACACGATCACCTATCTCGGTGAGTACACCCGCTCCCGGATAGCCGCCGCTCTGACACCCGAGGCCGCCGGCCGGATGACCCAACTGCCACCCGGCGTCGACGAGAAGACCTTCCATCCGGGTTCGGGCGGGGATGTGGTCCGCGAGCGGCTCGGTCTCGCCGGCCGGCCGGTGGTCGTCTGTGTGTCCCGGCTGGTGCCGCGCAAGGGCCAGGACACCCTGATCCTCGCGATGCCCGCGATCCTGGCGAAGGTGCCCGCCGCGGTGCTGCTGATCGTCGGCGGCGGTCCGTACGAGAACGATCTGCGAAAGCTGGCGAGCGAGAGCGGGGTCGCGAAGTCCGTGCGCTTCACCGGCTCCGTCCCCTGGGAAGAGCTGCCCGCCCACTACGGCGCGGGTGACGTCTTCGCCATGCCCTGCCGTACGCGCAGGGGCGGTCTCGATGTCGAGGGCCTCGGCATCGTGTATCTGGAGGCGTCGGCGACCGGGCTGCCGGTCGTCGCCGGCGACTCGGGCGGCGCCCCCGACGCCGTACTCGACGGAGAGACGGGCTGGGTGGTCCGCGGCGGCTCCGCCGAGGAGTCGGCCGAGCGGATCGTCGCGCTTCTCGAGGACCCGGGGCTGCGCCGGCGGATGGGGGAGCGCGGCCGGGAGTGGGTCGAGGAGAAGTGGCGCTGGGATCTGCTCGCGGAGAAGCTCAAGACGCTGCTCTGACGCGGCCTGAACGCGCCCTGAGCCTGCAAGCGCCCCGGAGAGCTCCCTGACGCTCTCCGGACGGTTCCCGGCCGCCGTGGGGCTCACTCTCGGACGGCGGCCGGCCGAGCCGCCGGCTGAGCGCGTCACGGTTTCCGGCCCGCCGGCCCGTCCGTGGCCGAAGCCTGCGGACCGCACGGCCGAAGACGCACTCTTGACGGCCTTTCAGATTGGGTCCGCGCGACATATAGGCGGAGTCGGATATTCCGCTCATGATGCGCCCATGACATCACATCTGACGCGCCGTCAACTGCTGGGCCTGGCAGCCCTGCAGGCCGCGGCCGCGTTCGGCTTCACCCGCATTGGTCTCTCCTCGGCAGCCGCCGTGGAGCCTTCCGCCGCCGACTACGCCCCCGCCGTCGTGATCGGCTCCGGCTACGGCGCGGCTGTCGCCGCACTCCGCCTCGGCGAGGCGGGCGTCCGCACGGTCGTCCTGGAGATGGGCCGGCTCTGGGACACCCCGGGCCCGGACGGAAAGATCTTCTGTACCACCGGAGCGCCCGACCAGCGCTCGATGTGGTTCCGCACCCGAACCGAGGCGCCGCTGGCCACGTTTCTCTGGCTGGACGTCGTCAACAAGAACATCAGCAGCTACCCCGGCGTACTCGACCGCGTCCGCCACGCCGAGATGTCGGTCTTCGTCGGCCGCGGCGTCGGTGGCGGATCGCTGGTCAACGGCGGAATGGCGGTGACCCCGCTGCGTTCGTACTTCTCCGAGGTTCTGCCACAGGTCGACGCCACGGAGATGTACGACACCTACTTCCCACGGGCCCGCGCGATGCTCGGCGTCAACACGGTCGACCCGGCCTGGTTCGAGTCCACCGAGTGGTACCGCTTCTCGCGGATCTCCCGCAAGCACGCCCACAACGCCGGGCTGAAGACCGTCTTCGTCCCGAACGTCTACGACTTCGGCTACATGCAGCGCGAAGCCACCGGCCAGGCCACCAGGTCGGCGCTCGCGGGCGAGGTCATCTACGGCAACAACCACGGCAAACGCAGTGTCGACAAGACCTACCTCGCGGCCGCCCTCGGCACCGGCAACATCACCATCCAGACCATGAACCGGGCCAGAGCGATCCGGACAGAGCCCGACGGCAGCTACGTCCTGACCGTCGATGTGACGGACAACGCGGGCCGGGTCGTGGAGACCAGAGAGCTCGGCTGCAGACAGCTCTTCCTCGGCGCCGGCAGCCTCGGCACCACCGAACTCCTGGTGCGCGCCCGGGAGACCGGCACGCTGCCCGCCCTCAGTACCGAGGTCGGCAGGGGCTGGGGTCACAACGGCAATGTGATGACCGGCCGCGCCAACCACATCTGGGACACCGTCGGGGCGAACCAGGCGACCATGCCCACCATGGGCATCGACGACTGGGCCAACCCCACCAACCCCGTCTTCGCGGAGATAGCGCCGCTGCCGATGGGGTTCGAGCACTGGATCAGCCTCTATCTGGCGATCACCAAGAACCCTGAGCGCGGCACTTTCTCGTACGACGCCGCCACCGACTCCGCGAAGCTCAACTGGACCCGGTCCCAGAACCAGCCCTCCGTCAACGCGGCCAAATCGCTCTTCGACCGCATCAACAGGGCCAACGTGACCATCTACCGGTACGACCTGTTCGGCGGCAACAAGACCTTCGCCGACGACTTCACGTACCACCCGCTCGGCGGCTGCGTACTGGGCCGGGCCACCGACAACTACGGCCGCGCCAAAGGATATTCGGGGCTCTACGTCACCGACGGCGCCCTGGTCCCCGGCTCGATCGGGGTCAATCCGTTCGTCACGATCACCGCACTCGCCGAACGGAACATGACCCGGATCATGGCCGAGGATCCCAGGGGCTGAACAGAGGCATACCTACCGAGGCGCTCAGCCCCGGTAGATCGCCTCGATCTCGTCGGCGAAGTCCTTCGCCACCACATTGCGCTTCAGCTTCAGCGACGGCGTTATGTGCCCCGCCTCTTCAGTGAACTGGGAGGAGAGAATGCGGAATTTCCGCACCGATTCCGCCTTGGACACGGCCGCATTGCCGTCGTCCACCGCCTGCTGGACCTCCGCCAGCAGATCCGGGTCGTCGCGCAGCTCCGCCGCCGTCGAACCGGTCGGCTTGCCGTTGTCCGAGGCCCACCGCCCGAGGAACTCCTCGTCGATGGTGACCAGCGCGCCCACGAACGGGCGGCCGTCGCCCACCACCATGCACTCCGCGACCAGCGCATGCGCGCGGATGCGGTCCTCGATCACCGCGGGAGCGACGTTCTTGCCGCCCGCGGTGACGATGATCTCCTTCTTGCGGCCCGTGATCGCGAGGTAGCCGTCCTCGTCCAGGGTGCCGATGTCGCCCGTGTGGAACCAGCCGTCGGCCAGCGCGTCAGCGGTGGCGGCCTCGTTGTTCCAGTACCCCTGGAAGAGATGCTCGCCGTGCAGCAGCACCTCGCCGTCATCCGCGATCCGCACCACCGAGCCCGGCAGCGGCTGACCGACCGTGCCGATCTTCTGGCGGTCCCACGGGTTGAACGCGGTCGCCGCACACGACTCGGTGAGGCCGTAGCCCTCGAGCACAGTGAAGCCGATACCGCGGAAGAAGTGGCCGAGCCGCTCGCCCAGCGGAGCGCCGCCGGAGACCGCGTACTCACCGCGCCCGCCGAGGACCGCCCGCAGCTTGCTGAAGACGAGCCTGTCGAAGACCTTGTGCTTGATCTTGAGGCCGACCGACGGGCCTTCGGGAGTCCCCAGCGCGCGGCTGTAGGTGATGGCCGTCTGCGCGGCCTTGTCGAAGATCTTGCCCTTGCCGTCCGCCTGGGCCTTCGCCCGTGCCGAGTTGTAGACCTTCTCGAAGACGCGCGGCACACCGAGGATCAGCGTCGGCCGGAAGGAGGCCAGCTCATCGGTGAGGTTCTTGATGTCGGGCACACAGCCGAGCTTGATCGGCGCCATCACGGCCGCGAGCTCGACCATGCGGCCGAAGACATGCGCGGCCGGGAGGAAGAGCAGCACGGAGCTCTCGCCCGTACGGAACAGCGGCTTGAGGCGCTCGACCAGGTTGCCGCACTCCGCGAAGAAGCTGCGGTGGGTCAGCACACAGCCCTTGGGGCGGCCGGTGGTGCCCGAGGTGTAGACGATCGTCGCCGGATCGTCCGCCTTGGCGGTGGCGCTGCGCTCGTCGACGGTCTCCTCGCTGACATCGGCGCCGGCCGCGATCAGTTCGTCGACCGCGTCCTTCTCGATCTGCCAGACATTCCGGAGACCGGGCAGCCGGTCCCGTACGGAATCCACGGCGGCGGCGTGCGCGTCACCCTCCACGATCACCGCGACCGCGCCCGAGTCGCCAAGGATCCACTGGACCTGTTCGGCGGAGCTGGTCTCGTACACCGGGACGGTGACCGCGCCGGCGCTCCAGATCGCGAAGTCGAGCTGCACCCACTCGTATCTGGTGCGGGACATCAGGCCCACCCGGTCACCGGGCTGGACACCCGCGGCGATCAGGCCCTTGGCTGCGGCCCGCACCTCCGCGAGGAATTGCTTGGCATTGACGTCCGTCCAGACGCCTGCCACTTTGCGGCCCATGACGGCGACATCGGGATGCTGAGTGGCATTGCGGCGGATGAGATCCGTCAGGTTGCCGTCCGAAGGGACCTCGTACAGGGCCGGAAGGCTGAACTCGCGCAAGACTGCTGCTCCTCATCGGGCGCCGGCGCCACGGCTCTGTGTGATGCACCGGCAGCGGTCCAAGATCGGGCAGGTGCTCATGTGGGGTGAGCACGACCGGACTGCCCGGACGTTACCCATCAGTACTCGGTTCCGGATAGGGGGTTCCGGCCAGATGTTCGGTGCGTCACACGCGTATGGCAGTGCTTCGCGCAGAGTAGTCCACGCTCGAGACGGCTCGGTAGAACGGCTGATCCGTCCCGTACTACCCAGGCGCCACAGGGCGTCCTAGGGTGATCGTCATGCGAGTCAATGTGGTCAGTGACGTGCACGGCAACGCCAAAGATCTCGCCATGGCGGGCGACGGCGCCGATGCCCTCATCTGTCTCGGCGACTTGGTGCTCTTCCTCGACTACGCCGACCACTCGCGCGGCATCTTCCCCGACCTCTTCGGCGTCGACAACGCCCACTTGATCGTGGAACTGCGCACGGCCCGCCGCTTCGACGAGGCCCGTGAGCTGGGGCGCAGACTATGGACCGAGCTCGAGATGGACCGGGAGAGCGCCATCGAGTCGGCCGTACGACGCCAGTACGCCGAGATGTTCGCGGCCTTCCCCACGCCGACGTACGCCACCTACGGCAATGTCGACATACCGTCTCTCTGGCCGGAGTACGCACACCCGGGCACCACCGTCCTGGACGGCGAGCGCATCGAGATCGGCGGCCGCGTCTTCGGCTTCGTCGGTGGCGGACTGCGCACCGAGATGCGCACCCCGTACGAGATCTCCGACGAGGAGTACGCGGCCAAGATCGAGGCACTCGGAGAGGTCGATGTGCTCTGCTCGCACATCCCGCCCGAGGTTCCCGAGCTGACCTACGACACCGTCGCGCGCCGCTTCGAGCGGGGCAGCCACGCCCTGCTGGACGCGATCCGCCGCACCCGGCCCGCGTACGCGCTCTTCGGCCATGTCCACCAGCCGCTCGCCCGCCGGATGCGCATCGGCAGGACGGAGTGCGTCAACGTCGGCCATTTCGCGTCGACCGGGCGACCTTGGGCCCTGGAATGGTGAGACCGGGCCGTGGAGTGGCGGCCGGTCGGGTCGCGGTAGCCTGCACACCACACCACCCCCGGTCCGAACCGCACTGTGAGGAGCCGCAGCGATGGCGGAACACACCAGCTCGAGCATTACGATCGAGGCGGCGCCGGCCGATGTGATGGGCGTGATCTCCGACTTCGCCCGCTACCCGGAGTGGACCGGCGAGGTGAAGGAGGCCGAGGTGCTCGCCACCGACGCCAAGGGCCGCGCCGAGCAGGTCCGGCTGGTCCTCGACGCCGGCGCGATCAAGGACGACCACACCCTCGCGTACACCTGGAACGGCGAGAACGAGGTCAGCTGGACGCTGGTGAAGTCCCAGATGCTGCGCACCATCGACGGCTCGTACACCCTCGCCGCGGTCGGCGGCGGTGACCGCACCGAGGTCACCTACCAGCTGACCGTCGACGTCAAGATCCCCATGCTCGGCATGATCAAGCGCAAGGCCGAGAAGGTCATCATCGACCGCGCCCTGGCCGGTCTGAAGAAGCGCGTCGAGAGCGGGCCCGCCGCCTGATGCGCATGGTCCTCGTCACCGGCCTCGGCGGCGCGGGCCGTACCACCGTCGCCGCCGCCACCGCGCTTGCCGCGGCCCGGCGCGGCAAGCGAGCACTGTTCCTCTCCGCCGAGCCCGGTGAGGTTCTCGGTGTGCCCGTCACCGGCCGTCCCGGCGAACCCGCCGAGGTCACCGACGGCCTGTGGGCCGCGCGGGTCGACTCCGGCGCCGACTTCCGCGCCGAGCTGCTCACCCTCCAGGAGCGCAGCACCGCCGTGCTCGATCTGCTGGGCGCGGCGCGGCTGGAGGACGAGGAGCTGACCGAGCTTCCGGGCAGCGACCAGTTCGCGCTGCTGCGCGCGCTGAGGACCGCCGCCGGTGGCGACTGGGATGTGGTCGTCGTCGACATGCCGCCGCTGCGCGAGACCATCGCCCTGCTCGCCCTGCCGGAACAGCTGCGCCGCTATCTGCGCCGACTGCTGCCGGCCGAACGGCAGGTCGCCCGCGCGCTGCGTCCGATGCTCGCCCAGCTCGCCGGCGTACCGATGCCCGCGCAGTGGCTCTACGAGAGCGCCGGGCGCTGGGACACCGAACTGGCCGGTGTCCAGACGGTGATCGAATCCAGCAGCACGACCCTGCGGGTCGTCGCCGAGCCCGGACCCGGGGCCGCCGATGCCCTGTGCGCGGCCCGCGCCGGACTCGCGCTGCACGGACTGCGGATCGACACCGTCGTACCGAACCGGATCCTGCCGCTGGACTCGGCCGACACCTGGCTCGCCACCCTCTCCGCACAGCAGGGCAAGTATCTGCGCCAGTGGTACGAGGAGTGGGCGCCCGAGGCCTCGCTCAGCGAGGTGCGGCACCTCGGCCGCGACCCGCGCGGCCTCGACGACCTCGCGCTCCTCGACACGCGGTCCGCACCCACCACCTTCGAGGCGGCAGGCACGGGCAGCGGACTCCCCCTCGAGTGCGCCGGCGAGGGACTCGCCGTCGCACTCGAGGGGGAGTCCGAAGAGCGCCGCGACGACCCCTGGCGGGTCGAGTACGCGGGAACGGCGGACGACGAGGACGACCTGCGCTACGTCTGGTGCCTCCGCATGCCGGGCGCCGTGAAGGAGGACGTCTCGCTGGTGCGTCGCGGCGACGAACTGCTGGTTACCGTCGGTCCGTTCCGCAGGATCGTTCCGCTGCACTCCGTGCTCCGGCGCTGCACCGTCTCGGGCGCGGGCCTCGCCGACGGGGTACTGACGGTCCGCTTCACCCCTGACCCCGAGCTGTGGCCGCGGGCCCGCTGAACGCGGCGCCTCCATTCGGGTAACGTCGAGGGTACGAACCCTCCGTTCCGCCCGCCCTTCCGCAGGAGTACGCCATGAGCGATGCCACTGAGCGTCCCGCCGTCGACGACGACGCCTGGGCCAAGGCGTGCGCCGAGGACCTGGAGGCGGAGAAGGCCCGCCGCCGCGCGCAGTCCGGGGCGACGCCCGGCTCCGCGGGCGAGGAGCTGCGCAAACTGCTCGACGCGGTCGCCGACAAGGTCTCCTCGTTCCAGACGTCGTTGCCCGGCATGGCCGCGCAGAACGCCGTGCAGCAGCTGGTCAACCAGGCGAAGTCCGCCGTCGAGCCGGTCATCGAGCGCAACCCGGAGATCTTCGACCACCTCGCGGCGGCCGGCGGCGAGCTGCTCGCCGCCTATCGATCCGCGGTCGAGGGGCATGAGCGACGCTGGACACAGGGGCCGAACTCCTCCGCCGACGCCAAGGACCCGCGGGACGAGGGCCCGGGGCCGAGCGAGCACGTCGACCTGGACTGACACGGGACGGTGCCCGCCCTCGGGTACGGTTGGCCTTAGCGGGGCTCGACCGAAAACTGAGGGACACATGGGACTCACCATCGGCGTCGATATCGGCGGCACGAAGATCGCGGCGGGGGTCGTCGACGAAGAGGGCACCATTCTCGAGACGCACAAGGTGCCCACCCCGTCGACGCCCCCGGCGATCGTCGACGCGATCTGCGCTGCTGTCGCCGGGGCCGGCAAGGGGCACGTCATCGAGGCCGTCGGCATCGGTGCCGCCGGATACGTGGACGACAAGCGCGCCACCGTCCTGTTCGCGCCGAACATCGACTGGCGCCACGAACCGCTCAAGGACAAGGTCGAGCAGCGCGTCGGGATGCCGGTGGTCGTGGAGAACGACGCCAACGCGGCCGCCTGGGGCGAGTATCGCTTCGGCGCCGGTCAGGGCCACGAAGACGTCATCTGCATTACGCTCGGCACCGGTCTCGGCGGCGGCATCATCATCGGTAACAAGCTGCGCCGCGGGCATTTCGGCGTGGCCGCGGAGTTCGGCCACATCCGGGTGGTCCCGGACGGTCTGCTGTGTGGCTGCGGCAGCCAGGGCTGCTGGGAGCAGTACGCCTCGGGGCGGGCCCTCGTCCGCTACGCCAAGCAGCGCGCCAACGCCACTCCGGAGAACGCCGCGCTGCTCCTCGGGCTCGGCGACGGCACGGTGGAAGGCATCGAGGGCAAGCACATCAGCACGGCCGCCCGGCAGGGCTGCCCGGTCGCGATCGACTCCTTCCGTGAACTGGCGCGCTGGGCGGGCGCGGGCCTGGCCGATCTGGCCTCGCTCTTCGACCCGTCGGCGTTCATCGTGGGCGGCGGTGTCTCGGACGAGGGCGAGCTGGTCCTCGACCCGATCCGCAAGTCCTTCCGCCGCTGGCTGATCGGCGGCCAGTGGCGCCCGCACGCCCAGGTGCTGGCGGCCCAACTGGGCGGCAAGGCGGGCCTGGTGGGCGCGGCGGACCTGGCGCGCCAGGGCTAGTTTCCGACCTGAACCGTTTTCTCTCCGCAATCGCCGGGCGGGCCGAATACCGGCCCGCCCGGCGATTGTGGTCCGGGGTCCGGGGCGAAGCCCCGGAAAAGGCCCGCACCGACGTATCTTGCTCACATGGCGATCACCGGGATTCCCGACTCCCGCACCGAGCCGGACGGTTCGGCCGTGATCCGGGTACTCAGCTACAACATCCGCTCGATGCGCGACGACGAGGACGCACTGGTCCGGGTCATCCGTGCCTGCCGGCCCGACCTCGTGTTCGTCCAGGAGGCCCCGCGCTTCTTCCGCTGGCGCAAGCACGCGGCGCGGCTCGCTGCCAGGAGTGAGCTTGTGATGCTGTCCGGCGGAGCGACCGCGACCGGGCCGATGCTGCTCTGCTCACTGCGCGCGACCGTGGAGCGTACGGAGGATGTGCTCCTGCCGCACACCCCGGGTCTGCACCGGCGGGGCTTCGCCACCGCGGTGGTACGGATCGGGTGTGCCCGGATCGGGCTGCTGAGCTGCCATCTGAGCCTGCAGACGGACGAGCGCTTTGCACAGTCCGGGATGCTGCTGGACCGGCTGACGGCGATGGACGTGCCGTACGCGATTGCGGCCGGCGACCTCAACGACCGGCCCACCGGGCGGAGCTTTCGCCGGCTGGCGGCGGAACTGCAGGACTGCTGGGCGGTCGCGCCATGGGGTGGTGAGCACACCTCGACACCCGAGAACCCGCATCAGCGGATCGACGCGATCTTCGCGACCGAAGGTGTCGAAGTGCTGGGCTGCGGAGTGCCGTTGGACCTCCCGGGCATCACCGCGTCCGACTTGCGCGCGGCGACGGACCATCTGCCGGTGCTGGCGGCGCTGCGCGTCCCCGCGGTCGGAGCGCGTGCCGCCTGAACCGCGACCGGCGGACGGAGTCCCGGCGGAGGGAAATCAGACTGAGTCCCGGCGGAGGGAAATCGACAGACAAGAGAGAGATCAGCAGAAAGGAATCAGCGGAAGAGTCATTCAGACGACCGCGCCGCGGCCCGGGTCGTCGTCCTCATCGTCATCGTGGGACATCCGCGCCACCAGGGTCGCGAAACCGCCCAGGAAGCCGCCGACGCACAGCGTGGTCAGCCACCATGTCATGTCCCACTGCAGCAGCACGGCGACAAGCATCAGTACCGGACCGCCGACGACCGCGAGCCAGGCGAACTTGGCCGTGACATCGGCATCCGGCAGCGGCGGCGGCTCCGGCGGTACGAAGTGGCCCTCGTCGCTCTCGTCGAGGTCGTCGTCCTTCGCCTCGGCCACGCCGTAGTCGCGCGGGCCGCCGACCCCGGGCGCGAAGGTGATCGAGCTGCCCAGGGCGGGCCTGTCCGCACCGGAGCCGGGCTCGGACTCCGGGGTCGGGTCGTCCTCCGGAGCCTTGGGAGCCTCGTTCACCTCGCCCGCGAGCATGGCGAGGTCCTCCACCGACTTGAACGGCTTCGCCCCCGGCGGGTCTGTCGGCTCGTCGCCGTACCCGGCGACGATGGCCGCCCAGGCGGCCTCCTCGTCTATCGGCTGCGGCTCACGGTCCGCGTCGTGCTGCTCAGCCACCGGTGGTGCTCCCCTTCTTCCCGACACTCGGAGCGAGCCGGCCGATGAACGCGTAACTCTCGTCGAAAATCCGCTCCGCATCGTGGTCCAACGTCGCCACGTGGTAACTCTGTTCCAGGAGGATCTCCGAAACATCCGTGGACGAGACCCGGCTGAGGATCCGGGCCGAGTCGACGGGCGGCACCACATGGTCCTGCGGGCTGTGCAGCAGCACCATCGGCTGAGTGACCTGCGGCAGCTCGCCGTCCACCAGCCGGAAGAACTGCCGCAGCGAGTGCGCGGCGTGCATCGGCACCCGGTCGTACCCGACCTCCTCCGAGCCCGCGAGGGCGATATCGCTCGTCACCCCCTTGGTCGTGCGCACGAAGTGGCGGGCGACCGGCAGGGCGTACGCCGCCAGGCCGTGCACCTTGTTCGCCGGGTTCACCACGACGATTCCACTGACCGCGTCCCCGTGCTTCGCGGCGAGCCGCAGTGCGAGCGCCCCGCCCATCGAGAGCCCGAAGACAAAGACCTGACTGCACCGCTCCAGCAGCACCCGCAGTTCGCGGTCCACCTCCGCGTACCAGTCCTGCCAGCCGGTGACCTGCATGTCCTGCCAGCGCGTGCCGTGTCCGGGCAGCAGCGGCAGGGACACCGTGAGACCGCGCTCCGCGAGATGGTCGGCCCAGGGACGCAGCGACTGCGGGGAACCGGTGAAGCCGTGGCAGAGAAGTACGCCGACCTCTCCGCCTTCGTGGCGGAACGGCTCGGCTCCAGGGAGGACCGGCACCGGGGTCTCCTTTCGGTGTTCGGGGCCCACGGCGAAGCCGCTGATGTGACAGCCCCGGTAGGTCACAGCGTGAGTGTCTGAGGGTGTAGTTCACCGTACGCGACCGGACTGACACCGACCAGGTCCGTAGGCCCCCCGGAGCGGGTAGCACGGACCGACCACGGGATAAGGTCTGTTCGACAGCACACAGGAGGCATTCGAGTTGATCTACGGCGCAATGAAGTTCTCCATAGGGGGCTCGCTGAAGCTTGCCTTCAGGCCTTGGGTGGAGGGCCTCGAGAACATTCCCGCGGAGGGACCGGCGATCCTCGCGAGCAACCACCTGTCTTTTTCGGACTCGTTCTTCCTGCCCGCGGTCCTGGACCGCAAGGTCACCTTCATCGCCAAGGCGGAGTACTTCACCTCGCCCGGAGTGAAGGGCAAGCTCACCGCTGCCTTCTTCAAGGGCGTCGGACAGCTCCCGGTGGACCGTTCGGGTGCCCGCGGCGCGGGTGAGGCGGCGATCAAGGCCGGTATAGAGGTCATCCAGAGCGGCGGTCTGTTCGGTATCTACCCGGAGGGCACCCGCTCGCCGGACGGCCGCCTCTACCGCGGCAAGCCGGGTGGCCTCGCGCGCGTGGCACTCGCCACCGGCGCTCCGGTCATCCCGGTCGCGATGATCGACACCGAGAAGATCCAGCCGCCCGGCAAGGTGATACCCAAGCTGATGCGCCCGGGGATCAGGATCGGCAAACCGCTCGACTTCAGCCGCTACCACGGCATGGAGAGCGACCGCTTCATCCTCCGCTCGGTCACCGACGAGGTCATGTACGAGATCATGAAGCTTTCCGGCCAGGAGTACGTCGACATCTACGCGACCGCCGCGAAGCGACAGCTCGCGGAGGAGAAGGCGGCGGCGGAGAAGGCCGAGAAGGCGGCGGCGAAGGCGGACAAGGCAGAGAAGACGGAACGCCCGGCCGCGTAGCCGCGTTGTCCGTCCCGGGGGGTGGGGGAAATGGCCAAGCGCGAGCATGTAGTGCGGATGTCGGTCGAGCTGCCGTTGTGGCGTGCGCTCGCCGCCTACCGCGTACTGACGATGATCTACGCGGTGCTCCTCTTCGTCTTCACCCGCGGCAAGTTCGAGCATCCCTGGGTGGCGGTCGCCTTCCTCGCGGTGATGACCGTCTGGACGCTGGTCACGCTCCCCAAGGTCACCAACGCCACCCGCTGCACCAAACGCTTCCTCGGCGCCGACCTCGCCATCGCGCTGACCGGCATCATGCTCACGCCGCTCGCCGACGCCCAGGCACAGACCGTCGACGGCCCCACCCTGCCGACGATATGGACCGCCGGATCCGTGCTCGCCTTCGCCATCAAGGGCGGCTGGCGCTGGGCGGGCTTCGCGTCCTCGTTCGTCGCCGTCGCCAATATCGTCGAGCGCGGCCACCCCAGCCGGGACACCTTCCACAACGTCCTGCTGGTCTGGGTCGCCTCCATCGCCATCGGTTACGTCGTCGAGGTCGCGCGGGCCTCCGAGCTCACCCTCGCCCGCGCTCTGGAGATCGAGGCTGCGACCCGCGAGCGGGAACGGCTGGCCCGCGACATCCACGACAGCGTGCTCCAGGTGCTGGCGATGGTGCAGCGGCGCGGTACGGCACTGGGCGGCGAGGCCGCCGAGCTGGGCAGAATGGCCGGGGAGCAGGAGGTCGCCCTGCGCACCCTGGTCTCCAGCGGTCTGGTGCCCACCACCCGCGCCTCCGAGGACATCTCGCTCGGCGCCGTGGTCCGTACCGTCGACGTCGAAGACGCTCCGCCGCACGGGCCCGAACTGTGCGATCTGCGCTCGCTGCTCGCCCGGCACGCCGGGTCGAGGGTCACCTTGTCGGAGCCGGGCGCCCCGGTGCTGCTGCCGGCCGGCGCGGCGGCGGAGCTCGCGGCCGCTGTCAGTGCCGCACTGGACAATGTCCGCAGACATGCGGGTGACGACGCCCAGGCCTGGATCCTCGTCGAGGACTGGCCCGAAGAAGTGATCGTGACGGTACGGGACGACGGGCCGGGCATCCCGGAGGGCAGGCTCGCGCAGGCCGAGGGGGAGGGGCGGCTCGGTGTCGCGCTCTCGATCCGCGGGCGGCTGCGGGAGCTGGGCGGCAGGGCCGAGCTGCTCTCGGTGCCGGGCCAGGGCACAGAAGTCGAATTGAAGGTTCCACGGGGGAAGGCAGGCACATGACGAACCAGCAGGCGGGCGGTCGGACGGACCCGCAGACGGACCGGCAGACGATCAGGGTGATGGTCGTCGACGACCACCCGATGTGGCGGGACGCGGTCGCCCGCGACCTGGCCGCGGCCGGGTTCGACGTGGTGGCGACGGCGGGCGACGGACCGCAGGCCGTGCGCCGGGCCAAGGCCGTCGCGCCCGACGTTCTCGTCCTCGACCTCAATCTGCCCGGGATGCCCGGCGTCCAGGTCTGCAAGGAGCTCGTCGGCTCCCACCCGGCGCTGCGGGTCCTGGTCCTCTCCGCGAGCGGCGAGCACGCCGACGTACTGGAAGCGGTGAAGTCCGGCGCCACCGGGTATCTGCTCAAGTCGGCCAGTACGGAGGAGCTGACGGACGCCGTGCGGCGCACCGCCGTCGGTGATCCGGTCTTCACACCGGGCCTCGCCGGTCTCGTGCTCGGTGAGTACCGCCGGCTCGCCTCCGAGCCCGTACCCGCGTCCGGCGGCGACGAGCCGAAGGCCCCCCAGCTGACCGAGCGCGAGACCGAGGTGCTGCGGCTGGTCGCCAAGGGGCTCTCGTACAAACAGATCGCCGAGCGTCTGGTCATCTCGCACCGCACCGTCCAGAACCACGTCCAGAACACCCTCGGCAAGCTCCAGTTGCACAACCGCGTGGAGCTCGTGCGGTACGCCATTGAGCGGGGGCTCGACGACGCGTAACCCCCGCCCCCTACTCGTACGAGTGAAAGCCGGGCGTCAACCTCCGCATGACGTACAGGAATTGACCTTTCGTCCCATCCCGTAGTGACCTGGATCACCATTAGCGTGGCGGTCCTACGGCTCACCAGGCGAAGGGAATCTTCCATGCGCGTCGGAGTACTGACCGGGGGCGGCGACTGCCCCGGGCTCAATGCGGTCATCCGTGGCGTCGTCCGCAAGGGCGTGCAGGAGTACGCGTACGAATTCGTCGGCTATCGCGACGGCTGGCGCGGACCCCTCGAAGGCGACACGGTTCCACTCGACATCCCGGCCGTACGCGGCATTCTGCCCCGCGGCGGCACCATCCTCGGCTCTTCGCGCACCAACCCCCTCAAGGCGGAGAACGGCATCCGCCGGATCAAGGACAACCTCGCCAAGGCCGAGGTGGACGCGTTGATCGCGATCGGCGGCGAGGACACCCTCGGTGTCGCGGCGCGGCTCCACGACGAGTACGGCATCAAATGCGTCGGGGTGCCCAAGACCATCGACAACGACCTGTCCGCCACCGACTACACCTTCGGCTTCGACACGGCGGTCGGCATCGCGACCGAGGCCATCGACCGGCTCCACACCACCGCCGAATCACATATGCGCGTCCTGGTCGTCGAGGTGATGGGGCGCCACGCGGGCTGGATCGCGCTCCACTCCGGTCTGGCCGGCGGCGCCAATGTGATCCTCATCCCGGAGCAGCGCTTCGACGTCGACCAGGTCTGTGCCTGGGTGACCTCGCGTTTCAAGGCCAGTTACGCCCCGATCGTCGTGGTCGCCGAGGGCGCCATGCCCAAGGACGGCGAGGCGGTCCTCAAGGACGGCACGCTCGACTCCTTCGGTCATGTCCGGCTCTCCGGCGTCGGCGAGTGGCTGGCCAAGGAGATCGAGCGGCGTACCGGCAAGGAGGCCCGCACCACCGTCCTCGGCCATGTCCAGCGCGGCGGCACCCCCAGTGCCTTCGACCGCTGGCTGGCCACCCGCTTCGGTCTGCACGCCATCGACGCGGTGCGGGACGGGGACTTCGGCAAGATGGTCGCGCTGCAGGGCACGGACATCGTGCGCGTCCCGATCGCCGAGGCGACGGCCAGGCTCAAGACGGTCGACCCGAAGCTGTACGAGGAGGTCGGGGTCTTCTTCGGCTGACCACTCGGCACGGCGAGCCCTGGGTATGGGCCGTTATGCGCCTTGTCCGGCCCATACCCCTGGTCCCACCGCTGATCAACCGACGAGCACGCCCGCGAGCAGTGCCGCGGTGAGCGCCGCCCCGTCCGTCGTGAGCACCGATTCCGGGTGGAACTGCAGACCGGCGAAGCCCGGACCGCGCATCGCGTGCACCTCCCCGCTCGCCTCGTCGCGGCTGAGCTCGATGCGGTGCGTTGCCAGCTCCGCGGCGGTCTTCTCGTCGCAGCGCGCGGTGAAGCTGTTGTAGAACCCCACCGTCTCCTCGCGCCCGAAGAAGTCGATCCGCTCCTGCGCCCCTTGGTGCGGTGCGTCCTTCCGTACGATCTCCAGGCCCAGTTCGGCCGCCATCAGCTCATGGCCGAGGCAGACGCCCAGCAGACCGTGGCGGTGCTCGCGCAGCAGATCGGCGGCGAGCGCACGCAGGAAGCGCATCTTCGGGTCACCGGCATCGGCGGGATCGCCGGGGCCGGGACCGAGCACCACCGGTCCCTCATGGGCGCGCACCGTCTCCCGCAGGCCCGGTTCGTCGTACCGCCGGACCGTCACCTCCAGGCCCGAGGAGCGCAGCAGGTGCGCCAGCATCGCGGTGAAGGTGTCCTCGGCGTCGACGACCAGGGCATGGCCGGTCAGCTGGGCGCAGCGCTCCTGCATCCGCAGCCAGAAGGGCGCGAGGTCGGCGCGACGGGCGTCCAGGGCGGCCCGCACCCGCGGATCGTCGGCGAGCTTCGGGCGTTCGGCCTGCTCCTGCGGCCGCCCGGGACGCACCCCCAGCGCGGCCAGTACCCCGGCCGCCTTGGCGTGCGTCTCGGCGACCTCGCCCGCCGGGTCGGAGTGCCGTACCAGGGTCGCCCCGACCGGTACCCGCAGGGAACCATCGGCGTCGATGTCGGCGGTGCGGATGAGAATGGGCGAGTCGAGGGTCTGCGCGCCGACCTGTCCTTCCCGCCCGCCACCCGCGCTCCTGCCGATCAGCGCCAGCGCGCCCGCGTAGTAGCCGCGGCCGCCCACCTCATGGCGCTCGATGACACGGCAGGCGTTCTGTACCGGCGATCCGGTGACCGTCGCCGCGAACATGGTCTCCTTCAGCACCTCCCGTACATCGAGCGACGAGCGCCCCCGCAACTCGTACTCGGTGTGCGCGAGATGAGCCATCTCCTTGAGCCGCGGCCCGATGACGACACCGCCCATGTCGCCGACGGTGCACATCATCTTCAGCTCCTCGTCGACGACCATGGAGAGCTCCTCGCGCTCCTTGCGGTCGTCCAGGAAGCCGAGCAGCGCCTCGGGGGTCGGACCCTCGGGCGGATAGCGGTACGTCCCGCTGATCGGATTCATCACGACGGTGCCGCCGCTCATCCGGACATGGACCTCGGGGGAGGCGCCGACCAGGGTGCGCCCGCCCGCCTCCCGCCGCCGCCCATCGGGGGAAGGCCCTTCGGGCCCCCTGTTTCCGGTGTGCACGACGAAGGTCCAGTACGCGCCGCGCTCGCCGGCCAGCAGCCTCCGGAACAGCGCCAGCGCGTCGGCCCGGCCGAAGCCCGGGATCCTGCCGGTGTACGTACGGCGGATGACGAAGTTCGCGCCCTCGCCCTGTCCGATCTCGTCCTCGATGACGCGCCGGACGATGCCCGCGTACTCCTCGTCGTCGACGTCGAAGGCTCCGTCCTCGACCCGTACGTCGTGCGCGGGGAGTCTCTCCAGGGCTTCGGCGAGAGGGAGTTCATGGCACTCGTCGGCGACGAGCACGGTCAGTGGCGTCCCGTCGTCGCGTACGTCGAAGCCGCGTTCCCTGATCTGGCGGAACGGGACCAGGGCGAGTGAGGGGCGGTCGCCGACCGGGATGTCGGCGAGCCGCTCGGCCTCGTGGACGGTGCCGATCAGGACCTCGACGGTGTCGTGGTCGTGGCCGGGGGTGCGCCTGCGCAGCAGGGCGAAGGGCGGGCCGTCGTCGTCCAGCAGCCGGCTGATGAGCATGGTCGTGTTCCTTCCGAGTGGGAGGAACGGCCGCTGTCCCGGGACCCCGGGAAACACTGAAGGCCGCCCCTCGGGCGGCCTTCGCGACTGGGTGTACGCGCAGTCAGTGGGCCGCCGGATGAGCGGTCCACCACCAGTTCTGAGTCGGTTGCGCGAACATGACGCCGACCATAACGCATCAGCCCGCGGATCCGCAGCGCGTCCGGGGGTGGCTGTAGGGAGTGGCTGTGACGCGGCCGGCGACGACCCGGCGGTCCTGGCGGCCCCGGCGTACCGCGCCGCCGGACCGCCCGTGACGGGCGAGCCGATCCTCGAGCCGCACTGAGGAATGCGCCCGGATCCGAGCCGGATCCGATACGGGCAGCAGTCGTGCTCCGAGTCCACTCCTGTCTCATTTGGTGGGCGGTCGGAGGTACGTCCGCAGAGACCCCGTAATGTTGACGGCGTGACCGTGAACGCTAAGACCACCGCTGCCGGTGGCAACACCTGGCGAGACCTTCCCGCGGCGCAGCAGCCCGAGTACCCCGATGCCGAGGCCCTGCGCGATGTGATCGCGGACCTCGAGTCGTATCCGCCGCTCGTCTTCGCGGGCGAGTGCGACCAGCTGCGCGCCCGACTGGGAGCCGTCGCCAAGGGCGAGGCGTTCCTGCTGCAGGGCGGCGACTGCGCCGAGGCCTTTGACGCGGTCTCCGCCGACCAGATCCGCAACAAGCTGAAGACCCTCCTCCAGATGGGCGCGGTGCTCACCTACGCCGCGTCCGTCCCGGTGGTGAAGGTCGGCCGGATCGCGGGCCAGTACTCCAAGCCGCGCTCCAAGCCGACCGAGACCCGCGACGGCCTGACGCTCCCGACCTACCGGGGCGACTCCGTCAACGGCTTCGACTTCACCGAGGCGGCCCGTATCCCGGACCCCGAGCGCCTGAAGCGGATGTACAACGCCTCCTCCGCGACGCTCAACCTGGTGCGTGCCTTCACCACCGGCGGTTACGCCGACCTGCGGCAGGTGCACGCCTGGAACCAGGACTTCGTGAAGACGTCGCCCTCCGGTCAGCGCTACGAGCAGCTCGCCCGCGAGATCGACAACGCGCTGAACTTCATGAAGGCCTGCGGCACCGACCCGGCGGAGTTCCGCACGGTCGAGTTCTATGCCTCCCACGAGGCGCTGCTGCTGGACTACGAGTCGGCGCTGACCCGCGTGGACTCCCGTACCGGCGATCTGTACGACGTCTCGGGCCACATGGTCTGGATCGGTGAGCGCACCCGCCAGCTGGACGGCGCGCACATCGAGTTTGCCGCGCGGATCCGCAATCCGATCGGTGTGAAGCTCGGCCCGACGACCACGGTCGACGAGGCGCTGCAGTACATCGACAAGCTCGACCCGGAGCGCGAGCCGGGCCGGCTGACCTTCGTCGTCCGTATGGGCGCCGACAAGGTCCGCGACAAGCTCCCCGAGCTGGTCGACAAGGTCACGGCCTCCGGCGCCACGGTGGCCTGGGTGACCGACCCGATGCACGGCAACACCTTCGAGGCGGCCTCCGGCCACAAGACCCGCCGCTTCGACGATGTGCTCGACGAGGTCAAGGGCTTCTTCGAGGTCCACAAGGCGCTCGGCACGCACCCGGGCGGCATCCATGTCGAGCTCACCGGTGACGATGTCACCGAGTGCGTGGGCGGCGGCGACGAGATCTTCGTCGACGATCTGCACCAGCGCTACGAGACGGCCTGCGACCCGCGGCTGAACCGCAGCCAGTCTCTTGACCTGGCCTTCCTGGTCGCCGAGATGTACCGGGACCAGTAGTCCGGATGACGACTGTGGGGCGCGGATCGATGTGATCCGCGCCCCACAGTCATATCCGGGGCTTTTGCGCACCGGGTCCGGCGGGTAAGGTTAGGTAAGCCTCACCGATCATCGGGAAAGGCGCCACGATCCCGACCGGGGAGGTGAACCGCGTGTACGTCTGCTCATGCTTCGGCATCACCGAGAAGCAGGTGAAGGAGCACGCGGATGCCGGTGCCTGCACCCCGCGCCAGATAGCGTCGGTCTCCAAGGCGGGCACCGACTGCGGGTCGTGCGTACGCCGCATCCAGGGGCTTCTCGGCCGGGGTGCGTGCCCGCGCCGCGAGCTGCTCGACCAGGGTGAATCGGCCGCCGTGCTCGCCGTGGACCCGGAGCTCAGCGAGGCCGCCTAGCCCCACGAGGCGATTCAGCTCTCCGGCTGCTCGATCAGCTGGGCGATGTAGAGCGCTTCACCGAGTTTCTCGACCAGCTCCAGCTGGGTGTCGAGATAGTCGATGTGATGCTCCTCGTCCGCCAGGATCGACTCGAAGATGTTCGCCGACGTGATGTCGCCCTTGCCACGCATGACCTCGATGCCGCGCCTGAGGCGGTCGATCGCCTCCACCTCGACCTGCCGGTCGGCCTGGAACATCTCGGTGACCGTCTGGCCGACGCGCACATGGAAAAGGCGCTGGTAGTTCGGCAGGCCGTCGAGGAAGAGGATCCGGTCGGTCAGTACTTCCGCGTGCTTCATCTCGTCGAACGACTCGGCGCGGGTGTACTTGGCGAGCTTCGTCCAGCCGAAGTTCTCCTGCATCTTCGCGTGCAGGAAGTACTGGTTGATGGCGGTCAATTCGGCGGTCAGCTGCTCATTGAGAAACTCGATGACCTCGTGGTCGCCCTGCATCGCAGAGGCTCCTTCCGCACGTATGACTGGGGCAGGTGCGCGCATCCTCGCACCGCGACCGAGGGGCGTCCAGTAAGTGCATGCTTAGTACGAGTTGCCCGAATCGGCTCAGACCTGGTCATGACCACCCCTCCTGGTCTGTCACCATTGAAGGCATGGGTCAGCCGGAGAGCCGGGAATACCGCGCATCAGAGGAGTCCGAGCTTCCTCCGGGGCAGCGACTTCAGCGTGGCTGGCCGGTCACCCACTACGGCCCCGTACCCAAGTTCAAGCCGGACCGCTGGGAGTTCAGGGTCTTCGGCGCCACGGCGGACGGCGACAAACGCTGCTGGAACCATGAGGAGTTCTCGGCGCTGCCCTTCTCCAGCGTCGTCGCCGATCTGCACTGCGTGACGAAGTTCAGCATGCAGGGGGCCGAATGGGGCGGTGTGTCCGCCCGTACGCTGATGGACTTCGCGCCGCCGGCACCGAACGCCACCCATGTCATGGTCTGGGCCGAGTACGGCTACAGCGCCAATCTGCGGCTCTCCGACTTCGCCTCGGAGCGCACGATCTTCGCGACCCACAAGGACGGTGAGCTGCTCACCGCCGAGCACGGCTTTCCGCTGCGGCTGGTCGTGCCGCAGCTGTACGCCTGGAAAGGGCCCAAGTGGGTCCGGGGCGTGGAGTACATGACCGCCGATCGCCGGGGCTTCTGGGAGGAGCGCGGCTATCACAACCTCGGAGACCCGTGGCGCGAGCAGCGCTACTCGTACCAGGAAGAGCCCGGGGACGGCCCCGAGCTCTGAGTCCTGGTGCTGGTGCTGGTGCTGGTCAATGGTGGTACCGGTGGGCCACCGCGTGGCCCCTGCCGCGGCCGATCATCCACTTGTTGACGGGTGTGGTGACCACAAAGGCGAGGACGAGTGAGGCGGCGAGGGCGCCCCAGAACAGCGCGTCCGAGAGATGCGCGTCCATGGCGTTCGGCCAGAGCGCGATCACGCCGTTGTCGATCAGTTCCATCACGGCGATGGACAGGGTGTCGGCGGCCAGTGCCACCCGGACCGCGGTACCGAAGCCGACGCCGGCCTTGAGGACGCCGCGCAGTGTGAGTGAGTAGCCGAAGAAGAACGCCAGCACGATCGCCAGGATCATCGTCGGCGCATTTCCCCAGCCGAACGCGGTGCCGAGCACCATCCCCAGGACCTCGCCGATGGCGCAGCCGGTGAGGCAGTGGAGGGTTGCCCGGGCTGCCATGGACCAGCTGACCCTGCCGATGTCGTGCGGGTGCTCTTCGTGGGTGTGGTGAGCGGGCGCGGTGTGGGTGTCGTGCTGCATGAGAAGCCCCCGGAGTCAGATGGCGGTTCCTGTCGACAGCAAGAAACCGTATACCCCTGGGGGGTATTCCCGATGGAGGTCCCTCAGCGGAGTTTCTTCAGCAGCGCCACATCCGCCGCGTGCCCTTCCCGGCCTCCGGGCGTCTCGGTGATCAGCGGTATGCCCTCGGTCGACGGGTGCCGCATCAGCTCCCGGAACGGCTCCACGCCGATGTGGCCGGAGCCAATGTTCTCGTGGCGGTCCTTGCGGGCACCGGCCACATCCTTGGAGTCATTGGCATGGATCAGCTTCAGCCGCCCCTCGCCGACCGTGTCCACCAGCAGATCCAGAGTCTGCGCCATCCCGTGCGGGCCGGCGAGATCGTGCCCGGCCGCGAAGATGTGGCAGGTGTCCAGACAGACGCCCAGCTTGGGATGGAAGTCCAGCGCCTCGAAGTACGGGCCGAAGTCCCAGGTCCTCGAGCAGAGCGACGAGCCCTGTCCTGCCGTCGACTCCAGCAGCAGGAACGGGTCGTCGTCGTGCGTCAGCTCCTCGAGCAGCGGCAGTATCCGCTCCCGTACCTGCGCCAGCGCCAGCTCGCGGGAACGGCCGCCGGTCGCCGAGCCGGTGTGCACCACCACACCCAGCGCGCCGATCTCCCGGCCCCGGCGCAGCGAGTGCCGCAGGGATTCCACGGACTTCTCGACGGTCGCCTCGGTGTGCGAGCCGAAGTTGATCAGATAAGGCGCATGGACGTACGCCGAGATCCCCTCGGCCGCGCACTCCCTGCGGAACTGCTCGTCCTGCGCCGGGTTTCCGGTGGGCGTCGCCCAGCCGCGCGGATTGGCGACGAAGACCTGGACCGTCTCCGCCTCCAGCTCACGGGCGTAGCCGAGACCGGTCGTGGCGAGGCCGCCCGCCACGGGGACATGGCCGCCGACGGGGTTGCGCATCAGAACTACAGTCCCTTGGTTTTGATGATGATCGTACTGCCTTCGGGGGCCTGACCGCCGCCCGCCACCGACTGGCTCTCGACCTTGTCGCCGAGGAACGGGAAGTTCTTCTCGACCTTGACCTCGAAGCCGGCCGCCTCGAGCTTGCTCGTGGCCTCATCGACCTTCTTGCCGACCACATCGGGCACGTCGATCATCCGCGGGCCCTTGGAGACCGTCAGAGTGATCGTGTCGCCGCGGGCCAGCTGAGTGCCCTCGGCCGCGGACTGCTCGGCGACGGAGCCCGCCTCCTCCGGGGAGTTGATCTGTCCGGAGGCGACCTTGACCTTGAACCCGGCAGCTTCGAGCTCGCTGGTGGCGTCCTGAAGCGAATCGCCCCTCACGCCGGGGACATCGATCGGAGCGCCCTTGCTGACGACGAGGGCGACCGCGGAATCGGGGCTGCGCCCGGTCCCGGCCTCCGGGTCCGTGCTGATCACCGAGCCCTGCGCGATCTCCTCGCTGAACGTCTTCGTCACCACTCCCGGGGCGAGGCCGAGTTTTTTCAGCTCGCGCTCGGCCTTGGCGAGCGGCTTGCCCTTGAGCTCGGGGACCTTGACGATCTCCGGGCCGCGCGAGACGACGATGGTCACCGAGCCATTGCCGCGGATGCGCTCGTTGGTCGCGGGGTCGCTGTTGATGACCGTGCCGCGCTTGACCGTCTCGCTGAAGTCGAAGCGGACCTTCTTCACGTCCAGGCCGGCGGCGTTCAGCTCCTGCCTGGCGTCCTTCTCGGTCTTGCCGATCAGGGCAGGGACACGGGTGAACTGCCCGGAGTTGATGTACCAGACGCCGGCGCCCACGCCGAGGAGCAGGAACAGCGCGACCACCAGCGCGAGGATGCCGCGCCGGGGGATGGCGCGCCGACCGGACTGCTCCGGGGGGCGCGGCGGAGCCGGGGGCATCGCCAGCCGGGATGTGCGGTTGACCTCCGGCTCCTCGCGCGGGAGCACACGCGGGATCACGCTCGTACGGTCCTCGGAGTCGGGGACCTCGTCCGTGCGCCGCTCCCCGGACCGGTCCTGTGCCTGCTCCTCGGTGTGCGCCTGGGGCGGCACCAGGTCCAACTGCTCGTCACCGAGCTCCGCACGGGCCTCGCGGACGTGCGCGAGCAGCGCCACCGCGTCGTCCGGTCGGACCTCGGGGTTACGGGCGGTGGCGCTCGCCACCAGCTCGTCGAGCTCGACGGCAAGCCCGGGGACGAGTGCGGAAGGCGCCGGAACGTCTTCGTTCAGATGCTGGAAGAGGACCTGGCCCGGGGTGTCGCCGGTGTGCGGCTTGGCGCCGGTGAGCATCTCGTAGAGGACGACCCCGCAGGCGTACACATCGGCGCGGGTGTCGGCTGTGCCGTACTCGATCTGCTCGGGAGCGAGATAGGAGACCGTGCCGAGCACCGTGCCGGTGGTGCTGGTGACGGAGCCCACGGCCCGTACCAGACCGAAGTCGGCGACCTTGACCCGGCCGTCGTCACCTATCAGCACGTTCTCCGGCTTCATGTCCCGGTGCACGAAACCTGCCCGGTGCGCGGCGCCGAGCGCGGCCAGCACGGGCTCCATGATGTCGAGCGCGGCCCGCGGCTGGAGCGCCCCGCGCTCGCGCAGTACGTCGCGCAGCGTGCAGCCCGCGACGTACTCCATCGCCAGATAGACGTACGCGCCATCGGCGCCCTGGTCGAAGACCCCCACCACATTGGGGTGGGCGAGGTGCGCCACGGACTTGGCCTCGCGGATGAAGCGCTCCACGAAGGAGGCGTCGGTGGCGAGGGCGGGATGCATCACCTTGAGCGCGAGCACCCGGTCCAGCCGGGTGTCGACGGCCCGGTAGACCGTGGCCATCCCGCCGACGGCGATGCGCGCGTCGACGCGGTAGCGGCCGTCGAGCACATGCCCGACGAGGGGGTCCTTGAGGGTCGTATCCACGCGGGAGAGTCTACGAGCCACCGCGGACAGCCCCGACGCCCCGGGGCGGGACCGGGGCCGTACTGCAGCCGAGCTGTGACAGCGCCGGGCCTTCCCGGGACTCGCTCCGGAGCGCATTCCTCGGCCGAGGATGCAGCCCGTCCGGTGATGGAGAACACGCCCGGAGCGCCCGGGGCAACATTCGGCCTTCCGGCGATTGAGGACACATGCCCGGAGGGCGTCCAGGGGTCCGGGACGCAGCCCCCGTCACGGGCAGGGCGGGGTGGGCGAAACGCCCCCCGCAGGTCAGAACGCCGGGCGCTCCGGGTCGAGGGCCGCGCGGCCCTCGTGTGGGGAGGACGCCTCCGCGAAGTGGCGGCGCGGGATGCGGCCCGCCCGGCGCGCGAGGCGTCCCGCCTCGACCGCGTGGCGCATCGCCTGAGCCATGAGCACCGGCTCCTGCGCCCGGGTCACCGCCGAGGCCAGCATCACCGCCGCGCAGCCGAGCTCCATCGCCAGCGCCGCGTCGGAGGCCGTGCCCGCGCCCGCGTCCAGGATCACCGGCACGCGCGCGTGCTCGACGATCAGCTGGAAGTTGTGCGGATTACGGATGCCGAGGCCGGAGCCGATCGGCGAGCCCAGCGGCATGATCGCCGCGCAGCCCACATCCTCCAGCTTCCGGGCCAGGATTGGGTCGTCGTTCGTGTACGGCAGGACCGTGAAACCGTCGTCGACCAGGATCTCGGCCGCGTCCAGCAGCTCGATCGGGTCGGGCAGCAGTGTGCGCTCGTCCGCGACGACCTCGAGCTTGATCCACTGTGTGCCGAGCGCCTCCCGCGCGAGCCGTGCCGTCAGCACGGCCTCGCCCGCCGTGAAGCAGCCCGCCGTATTGGGCAGCACACGGATGTTCAGCTTCTCCAGGACGGACAGCACAGAGCCCTGGACGGTCGGGTCGAGACGGCGCATCGCGACGGTGGTCAGCTCCGTGCCGCTCGCGACGAGGGCGCGTTCGAGTACGTCGAGGCTGGGCGCCCCGCCCGTTCCCATGATCAGCCGGGAGTCGAAGGCGGTGCTGCCGATGGTGAGACGGTCGTCGGCCATGGCTGATCAGCCTCCCTGCACTGCGGTGAGGACTTCGACGCGGTCGCCGTCGCCGAGCCGTGTGCCGGTCCACCGGCTGCGCGGGACGACCGTCTCGTTGACGGCGGCGGCGACTCCCGACCGGGCGGCGGTGAGGGCGGTGACCAGGGCATCCAGCGTGGTGCCGGTGGCGAGCTCGCGCGTCTCGCCGTTGACGGAGACGGTGATGGTGAGCGACACGGGGACGTTCATGCGGGCTGCTCCTGCGGTACGGGGGAGAAGCGGCGAGGAGTGAAGGGGCGGGCCTCGTCCGGCAGCCCGCCGGTGACCAGCACCGTGGCCATCACATCGCCGGTGACGGGTGTGAGCAGCACCCCGTTGCGGTGGTGGCCGGTGGCCAGATGCAGGCCCGGCAGGGCCGTCGGTCCGAGCAGCGGCGCATTGTCGGGAGAGCCGGGGCGCAGCCCGGCGCGGGTCTCGGTGAGCGGCAGCTCGGTGATGCCGGGCACCAGCTCGTGAGCGTCGCGCAGCAGCTCGTACACCCCGCCTGCCGTCACCGTGGTGTCCCAGCCGAGCTCCTCGCTGGTCGCGCCTATGACCAGCTCGCCGTTCTCGCGAGGCACCAGATAGACGTCGCTGCCGCGCACCATGGCCCGCACGGTCCGGGAGAGGAACGGTGCGTACGCGCGGGGCACGGTCAGCCGCAGTACCTGGCCCTTCACCGGCCGTACCGGCGGCAGCACATCCGCCGGTACCCCGCCGAGCCTGCCGCTCAGACTGCCGCACGCCAGCACCACCTGGTCCGCGGTGAGCTCGCTGCCGTCCGTCAGTACGACTCCGGCCGCCCGGTCCCGTACCACCGACAGCCGCTCGGCCCAGCCGCGGTGGAAGACCACCCCGGCCCGCTCGCAGGCCGCCACCAGCGCTGCGGCCAGCCGCCGCGGATCGACCTGGTGGTCGCCGTCCACCCGCAGACCCCCGCGCACGCCGGGTGCGAGCATCGGCTCGAGTCGGCGGCATTCGCGCCCCGCCAGCCACTCCGACTCCAGGCCGGACTGACGCTGCAGGGCGTGCAGTTCACGAAGATGCGCGCGATCGTCGGCGTCGAGCGCGACGGCGAGCGTGCCACAGGCGCGATAGCCGACGGACTGCCCGCTCGCCTCCTCCAGCTCGGCGACGAAGGAGGGATAGCGCCGTGCGGATTCCAGATTGAGGGCGAGCAGCGTCTGCTCGCCGTAGTGCAGTTCGGTGACGGCGGCGAGCATGCCCGCCGCGACCTGCGCGGCACCGCCGCCGGGCTCCGGATCCGCGACCGTGACCCGCAGCCCGCGCTGCGCCGCACGCCAGGCCGTGACCAGGCCGATGATTCCGCCCCCGACAACGAGGACGTCTGAGGTACGCGACATGGGCGTCCAGCCCCTCCCTTCGCCGGCATGACCCGGATCAGGTTCGTACGGTCGGAGGCCGTCCAGCCTCCCTCTCAGCCCGGTGCGTCCGGACTCCCGCGAGTGCCTTACGGTGGCCACCCTAACCCCAGGCCCCAACTCGCAGTAAGGGAGCAGCCACTGTGGCAGGGTCGCTCGACAATCTCGTGCTCTCACCGGTCGTGGACCAGGCTCCGGGCCAGGTGGGGACCCGGACCCGGTTCACGTACCACGAGGAGAACGGCCGGATCTGGGCCGAGTACGAGGGCGGCGATGTGCTCCGCGGCCATCTTGTGGGCACCAGGGAGGGCGACCGGCTCGACTTCCGTTATGTGCAGCTGAAGGCGGACGGCGGGACGTCCTCAGGACACTGCGTCTCCACCGTGCTCGAGCTCGAGGACGGGCGGCTGCGGCTTGAGGAGAGCTGGGAATGGGAGTCTCAGGAGGGCAGCGGGACGAGCGTCGTCGAACAACTGCCTTCCTGATGATCCGTCAGGTGCGTAAGGTTGTCGGGTGAGCGAGCAGCAGACAGCACAGAGGCAGCGGCGCGTGGTCGTCGTCGGCGCGGGAATGGCCGGTGTACAGACCGCGGTGGCACTGCGCGAGCAGGGTTTCACCGGTCCTGTCACCCTGATCGGTGCCGAACCTCATCAGCCGTACGACAGGCCCCCGCTCTCCAAGGCGATCCTGCTCGGCAAGGCGGAGGGCTCGGCTTTCGACATCGACTTCGAGGCGCTCGGCATCGAGCTGCGGCTGGGCTGCGAGGTGACCGGCGTACGGCCCGGGGCGCATGAGCTGGACACAGAGGCAGGTCCGGTCCCGTACGACGACCTGGTCATCGCCAGTGGTGCGGAACCGGTCAGCCTGCCGGGCGCCGTGGGCGTTCCCGGCGTTCATCTGCTGCGCACCCTCGACGACGCCGCGCGGCTGCGCCCCGTCCTCACGGAGCAGCACGACATCGTGGTCGTCGGCGCGGGCTGGATCGGCGCGGAGTTCGCGACGGCCGCCCGCGAGGCGGGCTGCGCGGTCACCGTCGTCGAGGCCGCCGAGCGTCCGCTGGCCGGAGCCCTGCCCGCCGAGGTCGCCGGCCCGATGGCCGACTGGTACGCGGAGTACGGGGTCGAACTGCTCACCCACGCGCGCGTGGCGGACATCGAGCCCGGCTCGGTGATCCTGGCCGACGGCCGGCAGCTTCCGGCGGGCGCCGTGGTCGTGGGCATCGGCGCCCGGCCCGCCACCGCCTGGCTCGCCGGATCCGGCATCGCACTGGGCCCGGACGGCGCAATCGCCGCGGACGCGTATCTGCGCACCTCGCTGCCCGATGTGTACGCGGTCGGGGACTGCGCCTCCTTCCCGTCCGGCCGCTACGGCGGGCGGCTGCTCGTGCACCACTGGGACAACGCCCTGCAGGGGCCGCGCACGGTCGCCGCCAATGTCATCGGCGCCGCGCCGGGACAGGAGCCACCGGAGGTCTACGACCCGGTGCCGTACTTCTGGTCCGAGCAGTTCGGCCGCTTTGTGCAGTACGCGGGCCATCACGAGGCCGCCGACACGATGGTGTGGCGCGGCGATCCCGCGGGCGCGGCCTGGTCGGTGCTGTGGCTGCGGGACGGCGCTCTGGTCGCGCTGCTCGCCGTAGGCAGGGCCCGGGATCTGGCGCAAGGGCGCAAGCTCATCCTGTCCGGAAACCGGCTGGATCCGGCACGCGCAGCCGATCCCTCCGTCCCTCTGAAGGCGGCGGCGGACTAGGGCCCGGCTACCGACTGTCAGTCCGGGATGGCACGCTTGTCCTGTGACCGAGATTGACGCAAAGATCGATGCTCTCGTCCCCGCCTGGCTCCACCTTCCTGACATCGCGGAAATGCTCGATGTCGAGGTGACGCGCGTCCGGCAGCTGGTCAAGGAAGGCCAGCTGATCGCCGTACGCCGTGGTGAGAACCGGGCGCTTCAGGTGCCTGCCGCCTTCATCGACGGCGACAAGGTGGTCAAGGGTCTCGCAGGGACCCTGACGCTCCTGAGGGACGACGGCTTCACCGACGAAGAGATGCTGGAATGGCTCTTCACCTCCGACCCGAGCCTGCCCGGCACGCCGGCGCAGGCGCTCAGCGAGAATCGCGGCACGGAGGTGAAGCGCCGGGCCCAGGCGCTCGCCGTCTGACGTCCTGACGACAACAACACGCGGTGTGCGGGCCGGGGGGCAGTGCCGCCCTGCCCGTACGCCGCCGACCCATCGGGGGGAACCGCCATGTCCACGGCCCGTATGCAGCTGTCCGACGCCCGGCTCTATCTGTGCACGGACGCCCGGAAGAAGCAGGGCGACCTCGCGGAGTTCCTCGACGCCGTGCTCGCCTCAGGGGTCGACATCGTGCAGCTGCGGGACAAGGGCATGGAAGCGGGTGAGGAACTGGATCACCTCCAGGTCTTCGCCGACGCCTGCCGCAGGCACGGCAGGCTGCTCGCCGTGAACGACCGGGCCGATGTGGCGCACGCCATCGGCTCCGACGTGCTGCATCTGGGACAGGGTGATCTGCCGGTTCCGGCCGCCCGCGCGATCGTCGGTGGCGAGGTGCTCATGGGCCGCTCGACGCACGCCGAGGCCGAGGTGGACGCGGCCGCCGCCGAGCCCGGTGTGGACTACTTCTGCACGGGCCCCTGCTGGCCCACCCCGACCAAGCCCGGCCGGTATGCCCCGGGACTGGGTCTGGTGCGGTACGCGGCCGCGCTGGAGACCGACCGGCCCTGGTTCGCGATCGGCGGGATAGACGCCGGAAATCTGGACGAGGTGCTGGACGCGGGCGCGCGCAGGATCGTCGTCGTACGGGCCATCACCGAGGCCGGCGATCCGGCCGCGGCGACAGCGGCGCTGGCGAAGCGCGTGCGGGAGCGTGCGGGGGAGCGGACCGGCCAAGTGTCCGAGGGGTGGACAGTGCGTGGACAGTAGGCCGACAAAACCGGCATATTTCCGTGATCCGGTTGGGTGACCGGCGAGGCGTGGTTAACCTGCGGGTATGGCCCTCGGTACAGCTTCGACCAGGACGGATCGCGCACGAACGGTGCGCGAGCTGCTCGCGACCGGCAAAACGTCGTACTCTTTCGAGTTCTGGGCGCCCAAGACCGAGAAGGGCGAGCGGAACCTCTGGAACGCGCTGCGCAGGGTAGAAGCAGTGGCCCCCAACTTCGTCTCGGTGACCTACGG
Source organism: Streptomyces sp. NBC_01750 (assembly GCF_035918095.1). Taxonomy (NCBI): domain Bacteria; kingdom Bacillati; phylum Actinomycetota; class Actinomycetes; order Kitasatosporales; family Streptomycetaceae; genus Streptomyces; species Streptomyces sp. NBC_01750. The sequence goes on along the minus strand of NZ_CP109137.1, from coordinate 2,473,585 downwards.
CGCCGGCGGCTCGACGCGCGCCGGCACGGTCAAGGCCACCCAGCAGATCGCCGCCGACACCACGCTCACCCCGGTCGCGCACCTCACCGCGGTGAACCACTCCGTGGCCGAGCTGCGCAACATGATCGGGCAATACGCTGATGCGGGGATCCGCAACATCCTCGCCGTCCGTGGCGACCCGCCCGGCGACCCCATGGGCGAGTGGGTCAAGCACCCCGACGGTGTGCGGTACGCCGCCGAGCTCGTACAGTTGATCAAGGAGTCCGGGGACTTCTGCGTCGGCGTCGCGGCCTTCCCCGAGATGCACCCGCGCTCGGAGGACTGGGAAACCGACATCCAGCACTTCGTCGACAAGTGCCGGGCCGGCGCCGACTACGCGATCACACAGATGTTCTTCCAGCCCGAGGACTATCTGCGGCTGCGTGACCGGGTCGAGGCCGCGGGCTGCGCGACCCCGATCATCCCGGAGATCATGCCGGTCACCAGCGTCAAGCAGCTCGAACGGTTCGCGCAGCTCAGTAATGCCGAGTTCCCGCCCGAGCTCAAAGAGAGCATCCTCACCGTCAAGGACGATCCCGCCGCTGTACGCTCCATTGGCATCGAGTTCGCGACGGAGTTCTGCGCCGGGTTGCTCTCCGAGGGCGTCCCCGGTCTGCATTTCATTACACTCAACAACTCCACGGCGACGCTCGAGATCTACGAGAATCTCGGACTGCACGAGCAGTCGTGATCGGCCGAACCCGCTCCGACCCGGAGCGGCGGCCGCAGGAGAGGGGCGGGCATGGGCTGGACGGTCCTCTATATCGCGTTCGGCGTCGTCGCGCTGTGGCTGCTCGGTGAGGTGCTGCTGCAGTACAAGGCACGGCTGCGCTGGCGGCTGCTCGCCTTCGCCGGCTTCCTGTGCGTGGTCCTCGGCGTACTGACGCCCTCCGTCGTGGTGATCGCGCTCGGCGCGATCACCTTCGCCGTCGGCCAGACATACGTCACGCTCTCCTTCCGCAAGGGCTTCTCCACCGGCTGGGCGCTCGGCGGCAGCCCGGGAGCGAGCCGTCGGCGCAAGTCCGGCGGCAAGCAGGACCCGGCTGCCTCGCGCGAGCCGACGCTGGAGGTCTCCGACCTCGCGTACGAGCCCGTTGACCTCGCGTACGAGAGCGTTCCCGCGGCATCCGAGCCCGAGGCGGTCTACGAGCCGCAGCCGCTGCCGGACGACACCGGCCAGTACGGCGTGTACAGCGAGGCCGCGTATGCCGCGGAGCAGCAGGACCAGAGCCAGAACCACACCACGTACGGCACGGGTTACGACACCTACTCCGGCTACGGTCAGCAGCCGGCGGGCCAGGACATATACGCCGGGCAGTACGACTACGGGACCGGGCAGCAGGAGGAATACGCCGCGTACTCCGACCCCTACGTCGGCGGTCAGCAGTACAACGCGTACCAGCCCTACACCAGTTACGACAGTTACGGCGGCCAGCAGCAGTACGCCGACCCGTACGCCCAGCAGCCGTACGGCGAGACGCCGCCCGGCGGGGTGTGGGTCCCGCAGCAGCGTGACGGCGAGCAGCAGGCCCCGCCAATGCCGCAGGAGCAGCCTTCTCCCTACGGCTACGACCCCGGGTACAACGAGCAGCAGTACCGCTACTGAGGCACCGGCGATGGCTCACTGAGAGCCACGGAAGTCCTTGCCCTCCACGATCAGTCCGGCCACCAGCGCCCCCGACATTCCGGCATGCGCCAGTCCGCCGCCCGGGTGCGACCGGCCGCCCACCAGATACAGACCGGGCAGCCGGGTGCTGTTCGCCGGGTGCAGATAGCGTCCGCCGACCCCGGCGAGCGCGGGCGCGGGCAACGCACCCGTCTCAGCGGGCGTACGGATCTCGTGCCACAACAGGCGCTCGCGTATCTCTCGCACGGCCGCGCCCGCGGCGTCGATGAGCAACCCGGCGTACCGCTCGCGCAGCTCCGCTTCCGTCCAGTCGACCTGGCCGCCGTGTGCCGCGACGGTCGCCGAGAGGGTCACCGCCTCGTGCGCGTCGTCCGGGCGGGTACGCGGATCGTCCGGTCGCAGCACGGTGACGGTGGGCCGCTCGGCCGTCCGGCCGCCGAAGACGGCCAGAGCCTCGGCGCCGGTGTCGGGTGAGTGGACCACGCTCCGGTGGACGGCGGACGCGGGCCGTGTCCCGCGCAGCGCCAGCAGCACGGTGAACCTGCCGGGCAACTGTGAACCGCCGGCGGTCCCTTGGGGCCGTACGTCTTTGTCCTGCCAGAGCTCATGTGCCACCAGATCGGCGGCCTCGACGCCTGCCACCACATGGTCGGCCCCGGCGACCGCCCCGCCGACGAGCTCGACTCCCGCCGCCCGCCCGTCCTTCTCGACGATGCGGGCCACCTCGGTCCCGAAGACGAACTCCACCTTCCGGGCCAGACACCGCTCGTACACCGCGCGGGCCAGCTCCCGCATCCCGCCCTCGACGTACCAACTGCCGAAGGTCTGTTCCATGTACGGCAGCAGGGCGGCACCCGCCGGGGCATGCCGGGGATCCAGGCCGTACGCGAGGGCATACCCCTCGAGGAGCGCGGCCAGCCGCGGGTCGGCCAGCTCCCGGGCGCCGACCTCGGCGACCGTGGACGCCTGCCGGGTGCGCAGCAACTTGCGCTGCCGCGGCGCCGGATAGGGATCGCGTGCGAGCACCTGCCAGTCGGTCCGCAGGGGCTCCTCGAGCAGGGGGCGCCGGGAACGGTCCCAGGCGTCCCGGGCCCGGCCCAGGAACGCGCCCCACCGCTCGCCCGCTCCCGCGCCCAGCGCGGCTTCGAGCGCGGAGACGACTCCGGCCCGCGAGGCGTTCGGCAGGGACACCTCGGTGCCGTCGGCGAAGAGATGCCGGCCCGCCGGGTCCACCTGGACGAGCCCGACGCACCGCTCCAGCGGTTCCTTGCCCGTCTTGATGAACAAGTCCCGCCAGACGGCGGGCAGATGCAGCAGACCGGGTCCGGTGTCGAAGACGAAGCCCTCGCGCTCGAACCGGCCCACCGCGCCGCCGTAGGTCGCCGAGCGCTCGTACACCGTCACCCGGTGGCCTGCCACGGCCAGCCGGGCGGCAGCCGCCATGGCGCCCATCCCGGCGCCGATCACCGCAATCCGTGCCATGTCCGCGACTTTATCGGCCACCACTGACAGTCCGTCGCGGTGGCTCTTCCGAGCGGTCCGGTCCGGTCACCAGGGCGCTCTGGACGCTTCCGCGCCCGCCGGCCGTCTCTCCTCGCGGCGCTGTGCTCTGCGCCGCAGGAAACGGCGGATCTTCGTGGCGAGGAAGGCCAGTATCACGATGCCCAGCAGGAGCAGCGTCCCGGCGACGAGCGCGGCCGCCAGCGGATGGAAGATCGCGAAGGTGATGATCCCGGCGACGCCCAGATCCTCCGCCATGCTCACCGCGACATTGCTGAACGGCTCGGGCGAGGTGTTGACCGCCATCCGGGTGCCGGCCTTGACCAGGTGGCTCATCAATGCGGTCGAGCCGCCGACGGCGCCCGCCGCGAGCTCCGGAAGCGAGCCGCTCTCCCCGGCCAGCAGCGCGGCCACGACCGCGCCCGCCACCGGCCGGATCACGGTGTGCGCGGTGTCCCATACGGAGTCGACGTACGGGATTTTGTCCGCCACCGCCTCGCAGAGGAACAGCACGCCCGCAACGATCAGGACATCGGTGCGCTGCAGTGATGCGGGCACCTCGTCGGTGAGCCCGGTCGCGCCGAAGATGCCGAACAGCAGGACCACCGCATAGGCATTGATCCCGCTGGCCCAGCCGCTGATGAAGACGAGAGGGAGTACGGACACGGACGCGATCGTAACCAGACCCCGGCGCGCGCGGGTGGGGTTGAGCACGGATGGCTGAGTATCCGTACCTAGGGGGCGAGATGAGTACGCGCGCGGATGGGGTCCTACCTGCGCAGAAGGAAGAGTGGTGACCACGGAAGGGGCGCAGCGCCGGCACCGCCGACACGGGGCGGCGGAACGGCGCGGCTCCCCGGACGGAGCGGGGGGAGCACGACGGAGAACCCAGTGACCACGGGGAAAAACGGGGGTAACGGGTTCTTCGGCACGACGGGGGCCAACGGGGGGCCAACGGGGGGACACGGGGGAAACGCCGGTCGGGCGAGGCTCGGGGGGATCGAGCCTCGCCCGACCGGCACTTTTCTGTCCCTGTCCGTCTCTGTGCGGCCGCGTCTGCCCCGACTGTCTTCGTGCGACGTCTTCGTCCGGGCCGCCGTATGGAAGGTCTAACGGCCACTCACACGGCCGTGCAGCAACCGCGACAGCGCCGAGTGCACATCCTCGAGCGACCGTTCCGGCTGGAACGCCTGCCAGTCCAGCGCTGCCACCAGCACCATCCCGACCAACGCGGCGGCCGTCAGCGGCACATCGATCTCCTCGCTCAGCTCGCCGCTCTCGACTGCTTCCCGCAGGACCGTCTCGACCACGGCCACCGCCTGCTGCCGTACGACGAGAAGCGTCGACTGCCAGGCCCGGTTGGTGCGCCACAGCTCGGCGACGTACAGCTGGGTGAAGGCCGGATAACGCTCGATGAAGCCCAGACCGGCCTTGATCATCGCGTCCAGCGCCTCGACCTTGGTGCCGCCGTGCTCCGCCGTCTCGTCGGCGGCGGACTGCAGTGAGGCTGTCAGCAACCCGACGCCGTACCGCAGCAGCTCCTCGAAGAGCTCGGTCTTGCTCTTGAAGTTGTAGTAGACCGTGCCCTTGGCGACCCCGGCGCGTTCGGCGATCTCGTCCACCGTCGTGGCGGAGAAGCCCTGCTCGGCTATGAGCGTCACCGCGGCCTCGTAGAGCTTTGCCCGGGTCGCCCGGCGTCTGGTGCTGGTGCTGCTGTCCATGGCGTCGATTCTCACAGGTCCGCCCGCTCCTACAGACTCAGCTCGGGGTGCAGACGGTCTATCGTCCACACCTGCTTGCGCCGCGCCGACACGGCAGTCAGCGCGATCGCGCCCCCGGTGAAGGCGGCCAGTACCGCGCACGCCTGCCACACCGGGCCGAGGCCGCCGCCCGTGATGAGCGTGCGCAGCGCCCCGACGACGTAACTCATCGGGAGGAAGGGATGGATCGCATTGAAGAACGCCGGACTGGTCTGTACGGGGTAGGTGCCGCCGGCCGAGGTCAGCTGGAGCATCAGCAGCGCCAGTACGAGGATCCGGCCCGCTGCTCCGAAGCGAGCGTTCAGCCACTGGATGATCGCGGCGAAGCAGCAGGTCACCAGTGCCAGGAAGCCGATCGCGCCGGCCGCGTACGCCATCTGCAGGCCGAGGCCCCAGTGCAGTACCGACATCAGCGCACCGACCTGCAGCAGGCCGATCGCGGCGACGGGCAGCCAGCCGGCCAGCGCGATCCGCCAGGCGGAGGTGCCCGTGGAGAGGGCCCGCCGGTTGAGCGGCTGGATGATCATGTACGCCACCATCGAGCCCACCCAGAGGGAGAGCGGGATGAAGTACGGGGCGAAGCCGGTGCCGTAGTTGGGCGCCTTGTGCAGGGCCTGGCCGGCCAGCTTCACGGGGTCGGCCATCACCTCGGTACGGCGGTCGCGGTCCTTCTTGCCGTAGTCGGGGATCTTGTCCACGCCGCTGTTCAGTCCGCCGGCCAGCTCGGTCGAGCCGTCAGCGATCTTGAAGAGCCCGCCGTCCAGTTTGCCCGCGCCCTTCTTGAGCCTGCCGACGCCGGTGTCGAGGTCACTGGAGCCCGTCTTGGCGCTGCTCAGCCCGGTGTGCAGCTTGTCCGCTCCCTGAGCGACCTTCTTCGCACCCGAGTTGAGCTCGTTGATCTTGTCGACGGCCGACTCCAGATCCTCGTCGAGACGCGGTGAGCGCCTGGCGAGGTCTGTCGCCTTCTTCTGCAGGTCGGCGAGGTGGCCGTCCAGCTTCTTCAAATCGCCCTTGTTGTCCTTCACCAGCACGTTGACGTCGTCTGCGACCTTGGCGACATCGGCCGCCGTGGTCTTGGCGCGCTTCAGTGCGGGGCAGACGGTCGGGTCGGGCAGCAGCGCGTCCTCACAGTGCGTCTTGTAGATCGCGCTCAGCTCGTCCGCCGACTTGTGGGCGAGGACGGCCGATCCGGGAGCCGTCTTCACGAGGATGTCGAGGTTGTGGCGGACCGCCTGGGAGGAGTCGGCGACCAGCCGGGCCGTGTCACCGATCGTCCTGCCGTTGTCCTTGAGGTACGGACGTACGTCGGCGGCCATCCCGTTGACCTTGCCGGCGAGCATCTGGGTGCCTTCCCAGACCTGCTTGGATCCGGTCTCGAGATCGCTCGCGCCCTTGTTGAGCTTGGAGAGGCCGCCGACCAGCTTGCCGCTGCCGTCCTTGGCGTCCTTCAGCCCGTCCGCGAGGTCCTTGGAGCCCTTCTTCGCCTTGCCGACCCCGTCCTTGAGCCGGTCGGCGCCCTTCGCGGCCTTCTCCGTCGCGTCATGGATGTCGGAGAAGGAGATGAAGATCCGGTCGAGGAAGGAGCGGGAGGCGTTGGTCGAGGCGGCGGTACGGACTTCGGAGAAGACCGTCCGCGAGATCTGCCCGACGATGTAGTTGTTGGCGTCGTTCGTGCGTACCTGAAGGGCGCCGGTCTCGGGAGAGTCGCCGGAGCTGGACGCGATGCGCTTGCTGAAGTCCTTCGGCATGGTCAGCGAGAGGTAGTACGCGCCGTCCTCGACGCCCTTGCGGGCATCGGCGGCGCTGGCCTCGTGCCATTCGAAGACCTTGCTCTCCAGCAGGCCTTTGGTGATCTCGTCGCCGGCCGCGACCTTCCTGCCTGCGGCGGTGGCTCCCTTGTCGTCGTTGACGAGCGCGACGGGTATCCGGTCGAGCTGACCGTAGGGATCCCAGAACGACCACAGGTACAGGGCGCCGTACAGCAGCGGCAGCAGCAGGACTGCGACGAGCGCGGCGCGCGGCAGCTTCCCCCTGCCGAACCGCTTCAGCTCAAGCGCGGCCAGTTTCGGCGAGCGCATCGGCCGCCCCCTCCTCGTTGGTGTCCTCGATCGTGACTTCGGGCTTCGGCCGGACCGTGCTTTCGGGCTTCGGTCCGGTCGGGTCTTCGGACTTCGGCCGGGCCGTGCCTCCTGGCGCGTGCCCGGTCGGGTCTTCGCTCCTCGGAGCGGTGTCCGCGAGGGTGCGGATCGTCGTCGTGCCCTCGGGGGCCTGGCTGCAGACGGCGAGCACGGTCGTACCGCCGTCGGCGACGGAGCGGAGCAGCTTCCAGGCCTCGGCCCGGTCGCTGTCGGAAAGTTTGAGATCGGTGTCGTCGACGGCGAGCAGCCGCGGACGGCCGACCAGCGCGAGGGCGACGGACAGGCGCAGCGCCTCAAGGCGCTCCAGATCGCGTACGGCCGTGCGCTCCTCCTTGGCCAGAGTGGCCAGGTCCAGCCCCGCCGCCTCCAGTGCCTCGGCGATACGGCTCCGGGCCGCGGCGACCCGCTCGGCGCGGGGCCGCAGCAGGGTGCGCAGCGAGCCGTCGAAGCGGCGCTGCAGCAGAGCGCGTTCGCGCAGATGTTCGGCGACGGTCAGCGCCGGGTCGAGCTCGCTGACGCCCGCTACCGGGCCGAGTGCGCTGATCCGGCGTACGGCGGCCATCTTCCGCGGCAGCTGCAGGCCGCCGGCCTCGCCCCGGCCCTCGGTGGGACGCATCCGGCCGGTGAGCGCGAGCAGCAGACAGGTACGGCCGGATCCGGACGGGCCTTCGATCGCGATGAGTGAGCCGGGTTCCGCCTCGATGCTCACCGAGCGGAACGCCCAGCCGCGCGGGCCCTTGAGCCCGAAGCCCTCGGCCGTGACGGCTGCCCCGTGACTGCCGTCGGGGCTGACAGGGCTGTCCATGTTCCCCCCAAAGTTTTTGAACTGACTGGTCAGTTCAAAAACTACCCCAGCTGTGGACCGAAGCAAAACCCGGCTGGTCAGACGTCGTTCGAATCCGGGCGCGGCTCGATGTCGGCCACCATCCCGGCGAGCCGTGTGCAGACCCGTGCGAGCTCCTCATGGGTCTTGTTCCGCTCGGTGATGACCGCCGCGAGCAGCAGGGCCGTCAGCGCCGTGATGCCGTTGAAGGCCTGCAGCGTGACCATGCTGTCGAACAGGTCCTGACCGGCGAACGGGCCGGTCTCCGCGGCCGCGGCGAGGATCGCCAGCGTCGACACCCCCAGGGCGCACGGCGCGGCACCGGCCAGCTGGAAGCGGAAGGCGGCCCAGATCAGGAACGGGAAGACCACGAAGAGCAGGGACGAGTTGGTGGTGTGTGTCGCGAGAATCGTCGCGAAGAGCGTGCCCAGCGCCAGCGCCACCGCCTCGATCCAGCGGACGAGCCCGGCGCGCCGCGGCCACCGGGCCCTGCGGAGGGTGAGCAGGAACGGAGTGACGACAAGGACCCCCATCGCGTCGCCGGTCCACCACACCGACCACGTCGGCCAGAAGGCGCTCGCCTTCAGCGCCCCGGCCAGCACCAGCACACCGCTGCCCACGGTCGAGCTGATCAGCATCCCGGCCAGCGCGCCGAGGAAAACGAGTGCCAGTACGTCCCGCAGCCGGTCCAGTTGCTCGCGGAACTCCGCACGGCGCAGCATCAGGTACGCGCAGATCGGGGCCAGGGTGTTGCCGGCGACGATGCCCAGCACGGCGAGGGGCGAAGGGCCGATGGACGCATTGGCCAGGAAGGCGCCGAGCGCGATGCCCGGCCAGATCCGCAGACCGAGGACGAGCAGACCGGCCAGGGCCACCCCCGTCGGCGGCCACAGGGGCGTGACCTGACCGCGCACCAGCTGCTGAAGAAGCCCGAGCCGGGCGGACCCGTAGTAGACGGCGGCGACAGCGAGGATCCGCAGAGCAGCAGACCCATAACCACCGATCTCCGCATTGCGCACCACTGCAGTCTGCGCTCCCGGTGGGCCCGCGGCGACTCAGGTGGCGCCGAGCGGTTACCGGGACTCCGGCGGGCCGTCGTAGCGCACAACGAGAACGGCGGCATCGTCACGGTGGCCGGTCCGATCCGCCACCTTGACGACGGCTGAGGCCAGTACGTCGGGGTCGGCGTCGAATCCCGCGCGCACGAGCTGATGCACCTCGGCCAGACCGGCCTCCATCGGGTAGTGCGGTCCTTCCACGACCCCGTCGGTGAGCAGGACGAGGACTCCTGCCTCCAGTAGCCGCCGGTGGGTCACCGGATAGCGCTCGCCGGCCACGACGCCGAGGGGCGGGCCGCCGCGGTCCAGGGCGATGCCGGAGCGGCCGCCGGCGGTGGCCCAGACCATCGGCACATGACCGGCCCGGGACACGGTGAGATCGCGGCTGAGCGGGTCGAAACGCAGGAAGCAGCAGGTCGCGAAGAGGCCGAAGCTCATCGAGATCAGCAGGTCGTTGGCGCGGCTCAGTACCTCGCTCGGATCGCTCGTCGCCTCGGCGAGGGCCCGCAGGCTGGTGCGGACCTGTCCCATGAAGGCGACGGCCTCCACATCATGGCCCTGCACATCTCCGATCGAGAGCCCGAGCGACCCGTCCATCATCAGAAAGGCGTCGTACCAGTCGCCGCCCACGTCCAGCCCGTCCCGTGAGGGCGCGTACTTGGCCGCGATATGCACACCGAGCAGCTCCGGCAATTCGGGCGGGAGCATATGGCGCTGCAGGGCCATGGCCAGCTCTACCCGAGCCTGCTGGAGCTTGATCCGCTCCAGGGCCTGGTCGACGAGTCGCCCGAGGGTGATCAGGAGTTGCGCATTGTCGGGCGGGTCGTTGCGATGTCCGCGCATTGAGCGCTCCGGTGTCCCACAGCCTCCTCCTCTCACTCTAGCCGTCGTCCCCCGCACACCACCTCCAGAGGGAAGGGGGAGGTCAGAGCGATTGTCAGTGGCGCCCCTCACGATGGACACATACGGCCACAGCGCCGTCACACGACGACAGGAGGTTCGTCATGGCCAGCTCCTACGCAGCAGCCGCACACCGGCGCCGCGCCACCGGCCCTGCCCCCTCACCGACCGGACCGGCGAACGACGTGCACCCCGTCCTGCGGCGGGCCTCGGCACCGCCCGCCGCCCTCGACCTGCTCGCCCAGGCCCGCACGGGCCTCGACGAGGCCGCCACTCTCGAAACGCCGAACGAGCGTTACGCCACCGCACATCTGGCCGCCCTGCGCACCGCAGCCGCGGTCCTCGCCGCCCGCGGCCGCCCGGAGACCAGCGAGCGCCGCAGGCAGCGGATCCGCAGCGCCTGGGAAGTCCTGCCCGAGATAGCTCCGGAACTGTCCGAGTGGAGTGTTCTGTTCGCCTCCGGGGCCCGGCGCAGGGCGCGCGCCGAGGCCGGGATCCATGGCGCGGCGAGCAACCGCGACGCCGACGACCTGCTGCGCGACGCGGCCATGTTCCTGCGCCTGGTCGAGCGGATGCTCGTGCTGCAGCCGGTGCTGCCCCAGCCCCGGACGGAGCGACCGGAGACGGGTGACGCCGTGGGGTGATCCGGAGCTGGGGCGCCCGACGGAGGCAATAGGGTGGACTGCGTCTTCAACGTGTTCACCGCTTCACGGTGTTCGTCCGTCCGCCCCCTCACGCCCCGCACAGCCGGGGCGGCACCGTCCGAGGAGTCAACTGCCGTGTCGGACCCGATGCGACCCCGCGCCTCTCTCCGTACCGCCGTGGTCTGGGAGGTCCTCAAGGAGGCCCTCGACCGCCGGGTCAAGGCGGTCGGGACGGAAGCCCTGGACGTCCTCGACACCGGCGGCGGCAGCGGCAACTTCGCCGTGCCCGCGGCCAAGCTGGGGCACCGCGTCACCGTCGTCGACCCCAGCCCCAACGCGCTCTTCGCGCTGGAGCGCCGGGCCGCCGAGGCCGACGTGGCCGACCGCGTGCGCGGCGTCCAGGGCGACATCCACGGCCTCTTCGAGGTCGTCGAGCGCGGTGGCTACGACGCGGTGCTCTGCCACGGAGTCCTCGAGTACGTGGACGACCCCGCCGAGGGCGTACGGAACGCCGTGGACGCACTCCGGCCCAACGGCGCGCTCAGCCTGCTCGCCGCCGGGCTCGGCGGGGCTGTCCTGGCCAGGGCGCTGGCCGGGCACTTCACCGAGGCCCGCAACGCGCTGACCGACCCAGCGGGCCGGTGGGGCACCGGCGACCCGGTGCCGCGGCGCTTCACCGCCCAGCAGCTCACCGAACTCGTCAGTGCGGCCGGTGCCGAAGTCGGTGCCGTGCACGGCGTTCGGGTCTTCGCCGACCTGGTCCCGGGTGTCCTGGTGGACACCGAGCCCGGCGCTCTCGACGCGCTGCTCAAACTGGAGGCGGCGGCCGCCGAGCTGCCGGCCTTCCACTCGGTCGCGACCCAGCTCCACGTACTGGGCGAGAAGCGGGGCTGATCAGCGGCGCAGCCGCACATGGAGTACGCCACAGACCCCCCGATCGTGGCCTCCGCCCCGTATGATCGGTGGACACCATCCGGCATGACGGATCGGAGGTTGGGGAATTTACGCCTCGACACCGAGCCGGCATGGCGGCCCGGACTGGCGATTTGGCGTAGACGGCGGGTTTCACGGGGGCGATTCCCTGCCTATCCTGAAAGGGCCGCATACCGGTCGCCCCCCGCGACCGACGACTAGGAGGACTCCGTGCCGCTCTCGGAGCACGAGCAGCGAATGCTCGAGCAGATGGAGCGAGCGCTGTACGCCGAAGATCCCAAGTTCGCTACAGCGCTTGAGGGAAGCGGGCTGCGTACGTACACCCGGCGACGGGTCTACCAGGCGGTCGCAGGCTTCCTGGTGGGTATCGCGCTCCTCATGGCCGGAATGGTCGCGCAGCAGATCTGGATCAGCGTGGTGGGGTTCCTCGTCATGCTCGGCTGTGCGGTTCTCGCGGTCACCGGCTGGCGCAGAGCGCCCAAACCGGGTGAGCAACAGCCCCAGGGGGACCCGGCGGCATCAGCTCGCCGCCAGCCCCGCCGGCGCAGGTCGATGATGAACCGGATCGAGGAACGGTGGCAGCGTCGCCGCGACGAACAGGGCGGCCACTGAGCACCGCGGCTTCGTCGAAGTGACGTAGCAGAGCCGCGGTCCGGGTTCGTACGAGGCCGCGCTCATACACAAAAGCTTGCTGTACGGGTGAGGGGCGACGCTCAAGAGCGTCGCCCCTCACCCGTACTCGGATCCGCCTGGTGTCAGCCTCGCTGCCGGGACGGGCGGCGCAGAAGTGCCGTCCACCGGTCCAGGCGCCAACGGGGCACGCCCCACCGATCGGTGAGGGTCGCCCAGCGGGCCGAGAAGGCCCACATCACCCGAATGGCGGAACGGGGCGCGAGCAGTGCCCGCAGCCGCGTCACCCGGCTCGCCGCGTCGCCCAGCCCGGCCCGGATCAGCTCGGCGTCATCGGCCAGCCCCGTACCGGGCCGGGGCTCAGGGGCGTACAGCACCTGCTCCACCGCTCCGGCCACCCGGTGCACCGCGTCCGCCGCTTCGTCCTCCAGCCCTCCCAGCCGGACGATGCGCGCGGCCGCCTTTCGCTGTGTCTGCGAGTCGTCGGGCGTGATGCCGTGGTCCCAGGCCGTATCGGTGATCTCCTGCCAGGCCGCCAGCGTCCGGGCCGCGGCGTCCGCCGGCGTACGCCCACCCGAGCCGAGCCGTCGCGCACGCACCCTCATCCGCCAGAGCATCGGCAGCATCGGCAGCACCACCACCGCCAGCACGGCAAGAGCCACGCCCAGCACGGTCCCCAGCGAAGTCCCGGGGTCGGCGGGCGGCAGGATGTCCTGCGGCGCGGCCGCTCCGCACTCGCCGATCCGCTTCGCCTGCGCCGGGCAGTTGTCCTGGGCGGAGGGCGCTGCGGAGGGCGTCGGCGAGCTGCTGGCCCCGGGCTGCGCCGGGGTGGTCGGCTGACCGGACGGCGACTGCGCCCGCGTGTACTCGGGCGCGGAGCCCCGGGTCGGGGTCGGCTCGAACCGCGTCCATCCCACACCCTCGAAGTACAGCTCCGGCCAGGCGTGCGCCGCCTGCAGACCCACCGACATGGTGCCGTCCGACCGCGGGGCGCCCGGGGTGAAGCCCACCGCGACCCGCGCCGGAATCCCCAGCGTCCTGGCCATCGCGGCCATGGAGAACGAGAAGTGGACGCAGAAGCCTTCCTTCTGCCTCAGGAAGCGGGTGATCGCGGTGACACCCGTACCCGACTGGACCTGGGTGTCGTAGCTGAAGCCACCGTTCACGGCGAACCAGTCCTGCAGCTTGACGGCCCGCTCATAGTCGTTCGTGGCGCCCTTCGTCACCCTGCGCGCCGTGTTCCTGACCTCGTCGGGCAGCACATCGGGCACCTTGGTGTACTCGCGCAGCAGCGCGGCCGGCGGCGCTGGCGCCTTGGCCAGCTGGTCCGGCGTCGGCTTCACCAGCAGGCTGGTGACCGAGTACTGCGCTCCACGGGTGTTCTGGCCGCGGTCGCCGACCAGGGTCCGGCCGGTGGGCTCGTACCGCCAGCGGCCGTTGATCTGCACCTTCGTCGCCGGGTACGGGAGCGGCAGCCAGCTCTGCTTGTACGAGCCGGCCGCCGAAATGTTCGTCTTGATCTCGGTGGCGCCGACCGACGGACTCAGCCCGTCCGGCCGGGGCAGCTCGTCCGGTACGTCCTTGACCTTGCGCTCGGAGGACTTCCAGGCCGTGCCGTCGAACTGGTCCAGCGCGACGATCCGCAGATACAGGTCCTGGGTGTTCGTCGCGTTGGTGCGATACCGGATGACCTCGCGGTCCTCGGGCTGATTGAGGCTGTCCTGCAGCGAGACCAGCGGGTTCACCGCGGAGATGGTGCCGCCGCCCGCGCCCTGTCCGTCCCCGCTGCCCGCACTGCCCAGCAGCCCGCCGTCCAGCGCCGGCAGCGCCGCCGGGACCACGAGTGCCACGCCCAGCGCGAGCGCGCCGATACGCCGACCGGTACGGACCGGTGCCAGCGGATGGCCGCCCGCCGAGTCGAATCCGACCGCGGTACGCGCCTGTGCCGACGCGGCTCCGCCGAAGACCCGGCCCCACTGGGAGAGCCGGTCCCGGCCCTCGGCCAGCAGAAGCACCAGATATCCGGAGGCTGCGAGCAGGAACCAGAGCCAGCTCGCGTCGCCGCCGGAGAGCCCCGCGGCCACCGAATAGAGCGCCAGCAGCGGCAGCCCGGCCGGGGCCGAGCTGCGGAACGTCACCGCGAGGGCATCCACCGCGAGGCCGATCACCAGCACGCCGCCGATCACCATCAGCCTGATGCCGTCGGTCGCCGGCGCCGGGATCGCGTACCGCCCGACATCCTCGGCGCCCGCGTTCAGCAACTGGCCGAACTGCTCGATCGCCTCGGGCCCCGGCAGCAGCCCGAGGATCGCCTGGCCCCGGGCGAAGACCACGGTGAGCAGCAGCAGCGTGACGAGCGCCTGCACCGCCACCGTCAGCGGCCTGGCCAGCGGAACCCGCCGGGCGAGCGCGCCCACCCCGCTCTGGATCGCCAGCAGGAACGCCGCCTGCAGCATCCAGGAAGCCGGTTCGACCAGCGGCAGCATCGCGCCCGCCGCCATCAGCGTGGCGGCGAAGGCGCAGAGTGCCAGCCTTCCGCGACCGCTCATGACCAACCCCCAGAGAAACCGTTCGTACTGCCGCCGGGAGACTCGACGCGCTGCCGGCCGGCCTGCTGCCACAGATCGGACAGCGGTGTCCCGGGCGGCACGGCGAGCGCCGTCCAGCCCGCCTCGGACAGCTGCCTCAGCCGCTCGTCGACCGCCCCTGCGACCGCGCCGCTCGTCACCCAGGTCCCGCTGTCCAGGACGAAGGCGACAGCCGCGCCGCTGCGCTGCCGCATCCTGGCCGCGACGGCAGCCTGCTCCTCGTCCAGATCGCCGAAGAAGGCGATCAGCAGTCCTTCGTTCCCGCCGCGCAGGACGTCGTACGAGGGCGAGAGCCCCGCCCCGTCGGAGTGGTCGACAACCGCGAGCGTGTCCATCATCAGCCCCGCGGAGTCCGCGGACTCCTGGGTCGATCCGGCGAAGCCGTCGGCGCCCTCACCCGGCACCGAGTTCCCCGTGTCCGTCAACAGCCGGACCGCGAAACCCCGTTCCAGCATGTGCACCAGTGCGGAGGCCGCGCCCGAGACCGCCCACTCGAAGGCGGAGTCGGGACCGGCGCCCTGGTAGGCGACCCGCCGGGTGTCGAGCAGCACCGTGCATCTGGCGCGTTGCGGCTGCTCCTCGCGGCGCACCATCAGCTCGCCGTAGCGCGCGGTGGAGCGCCAGTGCACCCGGCGAAGATCGTCGCCGTAGCGGTAGGCGCGCGGGATGATGTCGTCGTCGCCCGCCAGCGCCAGCGAGCGCTGCCGCCCGTCGCCGTACCCCGAGGCCTCGCCCGCCAGCTTCACCGGAGGCAGCGCCTCGGTGTGCGGAATGACGGTCAGGGTGTCGTACGCGCTGAAGGAGCGGGTCAGCTCGCACATCCCGAACGGGTCGCTCAGCCGCAGCTGGAGCGGCCCGAGCGGATAGCGCCCGCGCAGATCCGAGCGCACCCGGTACGACACCTCGCGCCGGCCGCCCGCCTCCACCTGGTCGAGAACGAATCTGGGCCGCGGTCCCAGTACGTACGGCACATGGTCCTGGAGCATCAGCAGGCCGGTGGGCAGCCGCGAGACATTGTCCATTCGCAGATGCACCCGCGCCTCGGACCCCGCGGGCACCCGCAGGGGCGAAAGGCGCCGGCTGCCCGCGACCCGGTAGCGGGTGCGGTACAGCACGGCCACACAGACCAGCGGCAGTACGCCGAGCAGCAGTCCGACCCGCAACAGGTCGCCCTGCCCCAGGACATACGCGCACACCGCCGCGGCCACCCCGGCCGCGAGGAAGGAACGGCCGCGCGTGGTCAGCCCGCCCAGGGCCGCCCGCACCCCGCTGGTGTCCTTGCCTTCCGCGGCGGTGGGCGCCCCGGCCGACATCACAACCGCCGGGCGCCGGGCTGCTGGCCGTAGAGCGGCGACTGAGCCGGCCGGCCCGGGACATAAGAGCTCTCCGAGCCCCCGGCGGTGGGCACGGGGATGCGCTGCATGATCTCCAGCACGACCTGCTCGGCCGTACGGCGGTTCAACTGCGCCTGCGCGGTGGGCAGCAGCCGGTGCGCCAGCACCTGCACCGCCAGCGACTGGACGTCGTCCGGCAGGGCGTAGTCACGGCCGCTGAGCGCGGCTGTGGCCTTCGCGGCGCGCAGCAGATGCAGCGTGGCGCGCGGCGACGCTCCGAGTCTGAGATCCGGGTGGTTACGGGTGGCCGCCACCAGCTCCACGGCGTACCGCCGCACGGAATCGGCGACATGGACCGTACGCACCGCGTCGATGAGCTTCACGATGTCGTGGGCGTGCGCCACCGGCTGCAGATCGTCCAGCGGCGAGACGCCACCGTGCACATCGAGCATCTGCAGCTCGGCGTCCGCGCTGGGATAGCCGATCGACACCCGCGCCATGAAGCGGTCGCGCTGCGCCTCCGGCAGCGGGTACGTGCCCTCCATCTCCACCGGGTTCTGGGTGGCCACCACCATGAAGGGGCTGGGCAGTTCGTACGTGTGCCCGTCGATGGTGACCTGACGCTCCTCCATCGACTCCAGCAGCGCCGACTGGGTCTTCGGCGACGCGCGGTTGATCTCGTCGCCGATCACGATCTGGGCGAAGATCGCGCCCGGCTTGAACTCGAAGTCACGCCGTTGCTGGTCGAAGATCGACACACCGGTGATGTCCGACGGCAGCAGATCCGGTGTGAACTGGATACGCCGCACCGAACAGTCGATGGATCTCGCCAGCGCCTTGGCCAGCATTGTCTTGCCCACGCCCGGTACATCTTCGATGAGCAGATGCCCCTCGGCGAGCAGCACGGTCAGCGAAAGCCGTACGACCTCAGGCTTGCCCTCGATCACACCCTCCACCGACCTGCGGACACGCTCCGCTGTGGTGGTCAGATCTGTGAGGCTCGCTCGATCGTCATAGGTCGTCACCCGGCCCTCCTCGGCCCGTTCTGCGGGCCGGTTGCTCTTCGGACGGCCCGGCCCACCCCAAAACACGGACACCTTCTCCGGATGGTTCCGGAAGGGTGCCACACACGCATTCTTGTTGCCGCTACCGCGTCGTGTCACTCGCCTGTGGATAAGAGGGTGGGATATGCCGAGTTTGGTGTGTTTTCTCAGGTGTCCGACCGGTCACACTGCGGGGTCGATCTCCCGCAACCGACCGACCGTCACATCGAAGACGAAGCCGCGCACGTCGTCGGTGTGCGGAAGGAACGGTGAGGTGCGCACCCGCTGCATCGATTGCCGTACGTCCTGATCGACGTCCCGGAACGCCTCGACCGCCCAGGCCGGCCGCTGCCCGACCTCGTCCTCCAGCTCGTGCCGGAAGTCCTCGGTGAGCGACTCCAGGCCGCAGTTGGTGTGGTGGATGAGTATCACGCTGCGGGTGCCGAGCGCCCGCTGGCTGATGGTCAGCGACCGGATCACATCGTCCGTGACCACGCCGCCCGCGTTGCGGATCGTGTGGCAGTCGCCCAGCTCCAGGCCGAGCGCGTCGTGCAGGTCGAGCCGGGCGTCCATGCACGCGACCACGGCCACCTGCAGCACGGGACGCGCGTCCATCCCGGGGTCCTGGAAACGGGCGGCGTAGCGCAGGTTCGCCTCGACGAGACGGTCGGTGACCGTGTGGCCGGAACGTGCTGCGTCGGCGGAGTGGTGCGCGGAAGTCGACATAGGGACGACGGTAATGGTCACTGGCAGTCGAGGCCTGCTGTGAGACGGGACAAAGAACATCAATGAGGCTTGTTGTGAGCTAACCCACACGCGGGATGCGGCCGCGTCCGTACGGGTGAACCGTCACGTCCCGGAACCCGTCCTCACCCGCTCCGCGCCACGCGCCCGCCGGTTGATTGACCGGAAAGATGTGTGGACTAAAGTGACGCGAAGTTCACGGACACATCCTGCACATCCTGCAAGTTTGACGTTTTCCCCGCGTGTGCTGCGTACGTACGACCCTTCTGAGCGGGCGGGGACCCGGCAGTACGCACGCCCGCGCAGGACCTGAGAGGGCGCATGAGCCAGACCCGACACGTCCCGGTGATGCTCCAGCGGTGCCTGGACCTGTTGGCCCCGGCGCTGGACCGGCCGGGCGCGGTCGTCGTCGACTGCACCCTCGGCCTCGGCGGACACAGCGAGGCCCTGCTCACGCAGTTCCCCGAGGTACAGCTCGTCGCGCTCGACCGCGACACGGAGGCGCTGCGGCTGTCGGCCGAGCGGCTCGCGCCGTTCGGCGACCGGGCCACCCTGGTGCACGCCGTCTACGACGAGCTGCCCGACGTCCTTGAGCGCCTGAAGATCCCGAAGGTCCAGGGCATTCTCTTCGACCTCGGCGTCTCCTCCATGCAGCTCGACGAGGCGGACCGCGGATTCGCGTACGCCCAGGACGCCCCCCTCGATATGCGCATGGACCAGACGACCGGCATGAGCGCCGCCGAGGTCCTCAACACCTACCCGCCGGGCGAGCTGGTGCGGATCCTGCGCGCGTACGGCGAGGAGAAGCAGGCCAAGCGGATCGTGTCCGCGGTCGTACGGGAACGGGAGAAGGAGCCTTTCTCCAACAGCGCCCGGCTCGTCGAGCTGATCCGCGACGCGCTGCCGCAGGCAGCCAAGCGCACCGGTGGCAACCCGGCCAAGCGCACGTTCCAGGCGCTGCGTATCGAGGTCAACGGCGAACTGGCCGTTCTGGAGCGGGCCGTCCCGGCCGCCGTTCAAGCGCTCGCGGTCGGCGGCCGGATCGCCGTGCTCTCGTACCACTCGCTCGAGGACCGGCTGGTCAAGCACGTTTTCGCGGCCGGCGCGGCCAACACCGCGCCGCCCGGACTGCCCGTCGTACCCGAGCAGTACCAGCCACGGCTGAAGCTGCTGACCCGCGGCGCGGAACTCCCGACGGAGGAAGAGGTCGCCGAGAACCGCCGAGCGGCACCCGCGCGGTTCAGGGGAGCGCAGCGCATCCGGGAGGACGTGTGAGCGCAGCGGCCAAGCAGCTGAAGGGGCGGGCGGCGCGGCTCGCGCGGCTGATGCCGTCGGGGCCGAGCACCGCCGCCCGCACCCCCTTCGTCCTGCTGGTCGTGCTCCTCCTCAGCGGCGGGCTGATCACGCTGCTCCTGCTGAACTCCGCCCTCAACGAGGGCTCGTTCAGGCTGAGCGAGCTCAAGAAGCAGACCACCGAGCTCACCGACGAGGAACAGGCGCTGCAGCGGGACGTGGACAACCGTTCCGCCCCGGACGCGCTCGAGCGCCGGGCCCGCGAGCTCGGCATGGTGCCCGGAGGCAGTCCCGCTTTCCTGGACCCGGACGGCACGGTCCGCGGAGTGCCCCGCGAGGCCAAGGGGCAGCCCCGCCCGGAACCGTCTCCCATGGAGATCCAGCAACCGGTGGCGCCGACGCTCCCGGCATCCCCGGCGCCGTCCGCCTCCCGCCCGGACCGGGCTCCCGCCGCGCACCCCTCCGCATCCGCCCCGCCCACCGGGCAGGCACAGCAGTCCGCGCCCGCAGCCCCGCCCGCGCCTCGGACCCCCGCGCCCGCCCCGCCCGCCAAGCCGGCGCCCGCCCCGCCCGCCAAGCCCGCGCCCCCCGCGCCCGCCAAGCCCCCGCCCGCCAATGCGGCCAAGCCGTCGCAGGAACCCGCGAAGCCGCCCCCGACGACCCCCGGCAGGTGACGCAGTGCCCCTCAAGGAACCACCGCGCCGCCGCGTCCCGGGCCCCGCACGGCGGCCGTCCGCACGTCCTGCGGTCCGTCGGCGGCCGCGCCCGGCGGCCCGCCCGATCCGGCTCGGCAGCCCCCGCCCCCGGCTGCGGCTGGTCAGCCTCGGCCTGACGCTCGTCATGCTGGCCTTCGTCGTCCGGCTGCTCCAGGTGCAGGCCGTCGACGCCGGCGCGTACGCCGCCAAGGCGGAGAAGAATCGCTACCTCAGCCACAAGCTGACGGCGGAGCGCGGCGAGATCACCGACCGGGCCGGAATCGCCCTGGCCACCAGCGTCGACGCGTACGACATCACCGCCGACCCGAAGCTGTTCACGCCCGAGGAGAGCAAGGCTCCCAACGCTCCGGAACAGGCGGCCGCGCTGCTCGCCCCGATCCTCGGCAAGGACGTCAACGAGCTGGCGAAGAAGCTCAGGACGCCCAAATCCCGGTACACCGTGCTGGCACGCCGCCAGACCCCTCAGGTCTGGAACCAGATCAAGGACCTCAAGGGCGTCTTCGCCGAGAAGGCCAGGGCCGACGAGGCCGAGGGAGGCCCCGGCGCCAATGTGCTGAGCGGCGTCTTCCAGGAGCCGAGCAGTAGGCGCGTCTACCCGAACGGCGATCTCGCCGCCGGGATACTGGGCTATGTCACCGGTGACGGCAAGGGAGGCGGCGGCGTCGAGTCGATGCTCGACAAGGTCCTCGCCGGTCAGGACGGACAGATCACCTACGCCCAGTCCGGCGGCCGGCGGGTCCCCACCGCGGGCTCCCGCGAGGTCCCCGCCGTCCCCGGCTCCGACATCGAGCTGACCATCGACCGCGACATCCAGTGGGCCGCCCAGCAGGCCATCGCCGACCAGGTGAAGAAGTCGAAGGCCGACCGCGGCTACGTGATAGTGCAGAACACCCAGACCGGCGAGGTCCTCGCCATGGCCAACGCGCCTGGCTTCGACCCCAATGATCTCTCCCAGGCCAACTCGGCGGCCATGGGCAACGCCGCGCTCCAGGACGCGTACGAACCCGGCTCCACCGCCAAGGTGATGTCGATGGCCGCCGTCCTCGAGGAGAAGGCCGCCACCCCCGGAACGCATGTCGTTGTGCCCAACCGGCTGCACCGCGGCGACCGGCTCTTCAAGGACGACATCGACCACCCCACCTGGCACCTGACGCTCAACGGCGTGCTCGCCAAGTCCAGCAATATCGGCACGATCCTCGCGACCGGCCAGCTCGGCGGGACTCAGGCGGCGGCGAATCGGGTGCTGTACTCCTATCTGCGGAAATTCGGTCTGGGCAGCCCGAGCGGGATCGGCTACCCGGGCGAGACGCCCGGCATCCTCGCCAAGCCGCAGAAGTGGTCCACCTCGCAGCAGTACACGATCCCCTTCGGCCAGGGCCTCTCGCTCAACGCCATGCAGGCGGCCTCCGTCTACTCGACGATCGCCAACGGCGGCGTACGCATCGAGCCCACCCTGATCCGCGGCACCAAGGGGCCCGACGGGCGCTTCACCCCGGCCCCCGCCCCCAAGAAGACCCGTGTGGTCAGCGAGCCGACCGCCAGGACGCTGGCCACCATGCTGGAGTCGGTCGTCGGTGACGAGGAGGGCACCGGCGCCAAGGGCCGTATCCCCGGCTACCGCGTCGCAGGCAAGACCGGAACCGCCAACCGTGTCGACCCGGAACTGGGCCGCTACAAGGGCTACACCGCCTCCTTCGCCGGCTTCGCGCCCGCCGACAAACCGCGGATCACTGTTTACTGCGCCATCCAGAACCCCACCAAGGGCAGCTACTTCGGCGGCCAGATCTGCGGGCCGATCTACCGGAAGGTCATGGAATTCGCCCTCAAGACCCTCCAGGTCGCACCGACCGGCAACGATCCCGCCCGGCTGCCCGTCACCTTCGAACCCGGCGAGTGACCGGAGGAACCACCAGTGACAACCTTCGAACCCGGCGAGTGACCCGGAGGAACCACCAGTGACAAGCATCACCTCCGATTCCGGGAACCTGCCGGAGAACCGCGCCGCCGCAGCCCCCTCACTTCGCCCCGGGCCGGGTGCGCCCGGTACGCTCACCGCCGTGTCACACGCTGATCAGTACCGAACCACCGAGCCGGACGCCCCCGCGAAACACCCGGGAGCGCCCCGACCGGACCGGCCCCGCCCGACACCCCTGGGGGAGCTGGCCGCCCGGCTGGGTGTGCAGAGCCCCGGCACCGCTGGCGTCACCGGCATCACCCACGACTCACGGGCGGTACGCCCCGGTGACGTGTACGCCGCCCTGCCCGGCGCCCGCCTTCACGGGGCCGACTTCGTGGCGCAGGCCGCGGACCTCGGAGCGGCCGCGATCCTCACCGACCCGACCGGCGCCGAACGCGCCGCCGGGACCGGTCTGCCGGTCCTGGTCACCGAGAACCCGCGAGGCCGCATGGGCGAGCTCGCCGCCGAGATCTACGGACATCCCGGCGAGGACCTGCTCCAGATCGGCATCACCGGAACCTCCGGCAAGACCACCACGGCGTACCTCGTGGAGGGCGGGCTCAAGGCGGCGGGCCGCTCGACCGGTCTGATCGGCACGGTCGAGATGCGCATCGGCGAGGAGCGCATCAAGTCCGAGCGCACCACCCCCGAAGCCACCGACCTCCAGGCCCTGTTCGCCGTCATGCGTGAGCGCGGCGTCGATTCGGTCGCCATGGAGGTCTCCAGCCACGCCCTCGTGCTCGGCCGGGTCGACGGCTGCGTCTTCGACGTCGCAGTCTTCAACAACCTCAGCCCCGAGCACATGGAATTCCACTCCGACATGGAGGACTACTTCCAGGCGAAGGCGCAGCTCTTCACGCCGAAGCGGAGCCGGCTCGCGGTCGTCAACTTCGATGACGAGTACGGCCGCAGGCTGCTCAAGGAGGCATCCGTCCCGGTCACCACCTTCTCCGCCGAGGGCCACCCGGACTCCGACTGGCGGGCCGAGAACGTCGAAATCAGCGCAGTCGGCTCGATTTTCACCGCGGTCGGTCCCCGGGGCGAGCGCGTACGCGCCGAGGCCCCGCTGCCCGGACCGTTCAACGTTGCCAACACCCTGGCGGCGATCGTCACCCTCGCCGTGGCCGGCCTCGATCCGCAGACCGCCGCCGACGGCATTGCCGCAGTCCCCGGCGTGCCGGGCCGCCTCGAGCGCGTCGACGTGGGCCAGCCGTACCTCGCCGTCGTCGACTACGCCCACAAGACGGACGCCGTCGAATCGGTCCTGCGGTCCCTGCGCAAGGTCACCGAGGGCAAGGTGCATATCGTGCTCGGCTGCGGCGGCGACCGCGACCAGACCAAGCGCGGCCCGATGGGCGCCGCCGCCGCACGACTCGCCGACACCGCCGTACTGACCTCCGACAACCCCCGGTCCGAGGACCCGCTCTCGATCCTCGCCGCCATGCTCGCGGGCGCCGCCGAGGTGCCGATCCACGAGCGTGGCGATGTCCTGGTCGAGGCCGACCGGGCCGCGGCCATCGCCGCGGCCGTGGCCCGCGCGCAGCCCGGTGACACCGTGCTGATCGCCGGCAAGGGCCATGAGCAGGGCCAGGACATCGCCGGAGTGGTCCGCCCCTTCGACGACCGTCAGGTACTTCGCGCAGCTATCCAGAACAGTCAGGGGTGACCAAGTGATCGCCCTCTCTCTCGCCGAGATCGCCGAAATCGTCGGCGGGCAGTCGCACGACATACCGGATCCGGCCACACGGATCAGCGGTCCCGTCGTGATCGACTCCCGCGCGGTCCAGCCCGGCAGTCTCTTCGCCGCCTTCGCCGGCGAGCACGTCGACGGCCACGACTACGCCCGGAGCGCCGTGGCGGCGGGTGCGGTGGCCGTGCTGGCGACCCGCCCCGTCGGGGTACCCGCGATCGTCGTGCCGGACGTCACCGCCGCGCTCGGCGCCCTCGCGCGCACCGTCGTCGAACGCCTCGGCACCACCACGGTCGCGCTCACCGGCTCGGCCGGCAAGACCAGCACCAAGGACCTCATCGCCCAACTCCTCGAGCGCAAAGGCCCCACCGTCTACCCGGCAGGCAATCTCAACAACGAGATCGGCCTGCCGCTGACCGCGCTGCGAGCCGGCGAGGACACCGAGCACCTCGTCCTCGAAATGGGCGCCCGCTATATCGGCGACATCCGCTACCTCACCAGTCTGGTCCCGCCGAAGGTCGGTCTCGTACTGAACGTCGGCACCGCCCACATCGGCGAGTTCGGCGGCCGCGAGCAGATCGCCGAGGCCAAGGGGGAGATCATCGAATGCCTTCCCCCGGCGGCAGCGGGGGGCATCGCCGTACTCAACGCCGACGACCGTCTCGTACGCGCCATGGCCTCCCGTACCAAGGCCCGTGTGGTCCTGTTCGGAGAGGCCGAGGACGCCGACGTACGTGCCGAGAATGTCCGGCTCACAGACAACGGACAGCCCGCTTTCAGGCTCCACACACCCTCCGGGTGCAGCGACGTGACCATGCGGCTGTACGGTGAGCACCACGTGTCGAACGCGCTCGCCGCGGCCGCCGTCGCCCATGAGCTGGGCATGTCCGTCGATGAGATCGCCCGCGCGCTCTCCGAGGCGGGCACCCTCTCCCGCTGGCGGATGGAGGTCACCGAGCGTCCGGACGGCGTGACGATCGTCAATGACGCCTACAACGCGAACCCCGAGTCCATGAGAGCGGCGCTGCGTGCGCTCGCGGCCATGGGCCAGGGGCGGCGGACCTGGGCGGTGCTCGGCCAAATGGCCGAGCTCGGCGACGAAGCGCTCGCCGAGCACGACGCTGTCGGACGGCTGGTCGTCCGGCTCAACGTCAGCAAGCTCGTCGCAGTCGGGGGCAGGGAAGCGTCCTGGCTGCAACTGGGCGCATATAACGAGGGTTCGTGGGGTGAGGAGTCGGTGCACGTGTCCGACGCGCAGGCGGCGGTCGACCTGTTGCGCAGTGAGCTGCGTCCGGGAGACGTCGTGCTGGTGAAGGCTTCCAGGTCGGTCGGGCTCGAGCGGGTGGCCCAGGCACTGCTCGAGAACACCACCGAGGGTGAGGTCACCGGCCGATGAGGCAGATCCTCTTCGCGGGGGCCATCGGGCTCTTCCTGACCCTGGTCGGTACTCCGCTGCTGATCAAACTCCTGGCCCGCAAGGGATACGGGCAGTTCATCCGGGACGACGGCCCGCGCAGCCACGGCAGCAAGAAGGGCACGCCCACCATGGGCGGCATCTCCTTCATCATGGCCACGCTCATCGCGTACGCCCTCGCCAAGGTGATCACCGGCGAGGACCCGACGTTCTCGGGTGTGCTGGTGCTCTTCCTGATGGCGGGCATGGGCCTGGTCGGCTTCCTGGACGATTACATCAAGATCGTCAAGCAGCGCTCGCTCGGTCTGCGGGCCAAGGCGAAGATGGCCGGACAGCTGATCGTCGGCATCGCCTTCGCCGTGCTGTCACTGCAGTTCGCCGACAGTCGCCACCAGACCCCCGCATCCACCAAGCTGTCGTTCATCACGGACTTCGGCTGGTCGATCGGCCCGGTGATCTTCGTTGTCTGGGCGCTGTTCATGATTCTCGCCATGTCCAACGGCGTGAATCTGACGGACGGTCTGGACGGTCTGGCCACCGGCGCGTCGGTGATGGTCTTCGGCGCGTACACCTTCATCGGGCTCTGGCAGTTCCAGGAGTCCTGCGCCAACGCCGTGACGCTGACCAACCCCAACGCCTGCTTCGAAGTACGCGATCCACTCGATCTCGCGGTCGTGGCCTCCGCCCTGATGGGCTCCTGCTTCGGCTTCCTGTGGTGGAACACCTCGCCGGCCAAGATCTTCATGGGCGACACAGGGTCGCTCGCACTCGGCGGAGCGCTGGCGGGTCTGGCGATCTGTTCCCGTACGGAGCTTCTGCTGGCCCTCCTCGGCGGACTGTTCGTCCTGATCACCATGTCCGTGGTCATTCAGGTCGGCTCCTTCAAGATGACCGGCAAGCGCGTCTTCCGGATGGCGCCGCTCCAGCACCACTTCGAACTCAAGGGGTGGTCCGAGGTCCTTGTCGTGGTCCGCTTCTGGATCATCCAGGGCATGTGCGTCATCGTGGGACTGGGGCTCTTCTACGCGGGCTGGGCGGCCGACAAGTGAGCACGCAGGACTGGCAGGGCAAGCGGGTGACGGTCGCGGGACTCGGCGTCTCCGGGATCCCGGCCGCCCGGGTGCTGCACGGCCTCGGCGCCCTCGTCACGGTCGTCAACGACGGCGACGACGAGCGCTCACGTACACAGGCCGCCGAGCTGGAGGCCGAGGGAATCACCGTGCGCCTCGGCGACGGCGCGACGCTGCCCGCAGGCACCGAGCTCATCGTCACCGCGCCCGGCTGGAAGCCGGACAAGCCGCTCTTCCTGGCCGCCGCCGAGGCGGGCGTCGACATCTGGGGCGACGTCGAACTGGCCTGGCGGCTGCGCGGGCCGGGGGCGGCGCCGTGGCTCGCGGTCACCGGCACCAACGGCAAGACCACGACGGTTCGGATGCTCGCCTCGATCCTCGAGGCCGCGGGCCTGCGCACGGCGGCCGTCGGCAACATCGGCGTCTCGCTGCTGGACGCGGTCCTCGGCGACGAGACGTACGACGTACTCGCCGTCGAACTCTCCAGCTACCAGCTGCACTGGGCGCCTTCGCTGCGCGCCCACTCCGCCGCCGTGCTCAACCTGGCGCCCGACCACCTCGACTGGCACGGCTCCATGGAGGCCTACGCCGCCGACAAGGGCCGTATCTACGCAGGCAACACGGTCGCCTGCGTCTACAACGCCGCCGACAGGGCGACCGAGGACCTGGTGCGCGAGGCAGACGTGGAGGAGGGCTGCCGGGCCGTCGGATTCACCCTCGGTTCGCCCGGGCCCTCCCAACTCGGGGTCGTCGAGGGCCTCTTGGTGGACCGCGCCTTCGTCGACAACCGGCAGAAGCAGGCCCAGGAGCTCGCCGAGGTGGCGGACGTCAATCCGCCGGCCCCGCACAACGTCGCCAACGCCCTCGCGGCTGCCGCGCTGGCCCGCGCCTTCGGCGTCGCGCCCGCCGCCGTACGCGACGGACTGCGCAACTTCCGCCCCGACCCCCACCGCATCGAGCATGTCGTGGACGTCGACGGCGTCGCGTACATCGACGACTCCAAGGCCACCAACACGCATGCCGCCGAGGCGTCCCTGGCCGCCTACGACCCGATCGTGTGGATCGCGGGCGGTCTGGCCAAGGGCGCGAGCTTCGACGAACTCGTCGAGAAGTCGGCAAAGCGACTGCGCGCCGTCGTACTGATCGGCGCGGACCGCGCCCTGATCCGTGAAGCCCTCGCGCGACACGCCCCCGAGGTCCCGGTCGTCGACCTCGACCGGACAGACACTGGGGCGATGCCGGCGGCGGTCCAGGAAGCAGCACGACTCGCCCGGCCGGGAGACACCGTTCTGCTGGCCCCGGCCTGCGCCTCGATGGACATGTTCACCAACTACAACAAGCGAGGCGAGGCGTTCGCGGACGCGGTCCGCGCACTCGCCGCCGAGCGCGCCTGAGCCCGACCCCCGCGCCGTGCTGTGCACCCCGGGGGGGCCGCCCCGGGACCGCGGCAGCCGCGCCAGGCCCGACTGGAGGGGACAGCGATCATGCCGGCCGATGACACCGCCCCCGCCGCGCGGAGCGCGGCCCGTCCGAAGCGGCGCCCGGCTGAGATTCAGCCCCGCCGACGTCTGAGGCGCAGGGTCTGGGGCGGAGCCCCGGCCGGGCTCGGGACCGTCCTCGCCGGACCCCGGCTCCCGGACGCCGTGCGCGCGCTGCGCCGAGGTGCCGAGGCGCTCGGGCGTGCCGTTGTGCCCGCGACCGTCCCCGCTCTCGCCGGCCCGGCGCCGGCCCACACGGGACTCGCGCTGCGGATCAGGGCCGGGGGAGCCGTACGCCGTCCGCCCGCCGGCCGTGGCGGAAGCCGCGGGCCAAGCGCTCCGCGCCCGCCACGGCGGCTGTACGAGCAGGCGCGACGGGCCTGGGACCGGCCGCTGACCGCGTACTACCTGATCCTCGGCAGCAGCCTCCTGATCACCGTGCTCGGCCTGGTGATGGTCTACTCCGCCTCGATGATCAAGGCACTCGAGCTCTCGCTCCCGGCCTCGTACTTCTTCCGCAAGCAGTTCATCGCCGCCGTACTCGGCACCTGTCTGCTGCTGGCCGCCTCCCGGATGCCGGGCAAGCTCCACCGGGCCCTGTCGTACCCGCTCCTGATGGGCACCGTCTTTCTGATGGTGCTCGTCCAGATCCCCGGGATAGGGCATGCGGTCAACGGCAACCAGAACTGGATCTATCTGGGTGGCCCGTTCCAGCTCCAGCCCAGTGAGTTCGGCAAGCTGGCGCTGATCCTGTGGGGCGCCGATCTGCTCGCCCGCAAGCAGGACAAGCGGCTGCTGACCCAGTGGAAGCACATGCTGGTGCCGCTCGTCCCGGTCGCCTTCCTGCTGCTCGGCCTGATCATGCTCGGCGGCGACATGGGTACGGCGATCATCCTCACCGCGATCCTCTTCGGTCTGCTGTGGCTGGCCGGAGCGCCGACCCGGCTCTTCGCGGGTGTACTCGCAGTCGCCGGCTTTGTCGGTTTCGTGCTCATCAAGACCAACGAGAACCGCATGTCACGGCTCTCCTGCATCGGCGCCATCGACCTCGGCCCCCAAGGCGAGTGCTGGCAGGCCGTGCACGGCATCTATGCTCTAGCCTCCGGCGGATGGTTCGGTTCCGGCCTCGGTGCAAGTGTGGAAAAATGGGGTCAACTCCCCGAACCGCACACCGATTTCATCTTCGCGATCGCCGGTGAGGAACTGGGCCTGGCGGGGACGCTGTCGGTGCTCGCCCTCTTCGCGGCTCTAGGCTATGCGGGTATCCGCGTGGCCGGACGCACGGAGGACCCCTTCGTGAGGTACGCGGCGGGAGGTGTGACCACCTGGATCACGGCCCAGGCCGTGGTCAATATCGGTGCGGTGCTCGGTCTGCTGCCGATCGCCGGTGTCCCGCTCCCGCTGTTCTCCTACGGAGGATCGGCCCTGCTGCCGACCATGTTCGCGGTAGGGCTGCTGATCGCTTTCGCGCGGGAGGATCCCGCCGCGAAGGCGGCCCTCGCCATGCGGCGGCCCGGGGTGAGATGGAAGACGATGAGACGGCGCGTCAAGAAGCGTCCGTCCGGAGAGCGGTGAATTTCGGTGCATGTCGTACTCGCCGGTGGGGGGACCGCCGGCCACATCGAGCCCGCGCTCGCCCTCGCGGACGCCCTGCGCAGGCAGGACCCGACCGTGGGAATCACGGCCCTGGGCACGGAGAAGGGGCTCGAGACCAGGCTCGTACCCGAGCGGGGTTACGAGCTGGCGCTCATCCCGGCCGTTCCGCTGCCTCGTAAGCCCACCCCTGAGCTGATCACCGTCCCCGGACGGCTCCGCGGCACCATCAAGGCCGCCGAGCAGATCCTGGAGCGCACGAAGGCGGACTGCGTCGTCGGCTTCGGCGGCTATGTCGCGCTGCCCGGCTATCTGGCCGCCAAGCGGCTCGGTGTGCCGATCGTGGTGCACGAGGCCAACGCCCGTCCCGGCCTGGCCAACAAGATCGGTTCGCGGTACGCGGCCGGGGTCGCCGTCGCCACCCCGGACAGCAAGCTGCGCAACTCCCGCTACATCGGCATCCCGTTGCGCCACACCATCGCCACACTGGACCGGGCCCGGGTGCGCCCCGAGGCGCGTGCCGCCTTCGGTCTCGACCCCAACCTGCCGACGCTGCTGGTCTCCGGCGGCTCGCAGGGCGCCCGCCGCCTCAACGAGGTGATCCAGCAGATCGCTCCGGTGCTCCAGCGCTCCGGAATCCAGATCCTGCACGCGGTCGGCCCGAAGAACGAACTGCCGCGTGTGGACAACATGCCCGGTATGCCGCCCTACATCCCGGTACCGTACGTGGACCGGATGGATCTCGCGTACGCCGCGGCCGACATGATGCTCTGCCGCGCGGGCGCGATGACCGTCGCCGAACTCTCCGCCGTCGGGCTGCCCGCCGCGTATGTACCGCTGCCGATCGGCAACGGCGAACAGCGGCTCAACGCCCAGCCGGTCGTGAAGGCCGGCGGCGGACTGCTGGTCGACGACGCCGAACTGAGCCCCGAGTGGGTCCAGGGCAACGTCCTTCCGGTGCTCGCCGATCCGCACCGGCTGTACGAGATGTCCCGTGCCGCCGCCGAGTTCGGCCGCAGGGATGCCGACGACCTGCTCGTCGGCATGGTGTACGAGGCGATCGCTGCACGCCGCAAGGCGTGAGAAGGGCAGGGGAGCGTGGCCGGACCGACCACCGCCGAACGCGGGGCAGGCAAGTCCCCCGGTGGGTACGCGGGGTCGGCCCGCCCGCCCGGCCAGGGCTCCGATGCCCGTCGGCCGCGCCTCCCCGGCCGCCGTTTCCTGCTGATCGCCGCCGCCTTGGTGCTGGCCGTCGCGGCCGGAATCTGGGTGCTCTACGGCTCCGACTGGCTGCGCGTGGAACGGGTGAAGACCACCGGAACCGAGGTTCTGACACCGGCCGAGGTGATGGCCGCGGCGGCGGTTCCGGTCGGAGCGCCACTGATTTCCGTCGATACGGACGCCATTGAGGCCCGGCTGCGGCATAAGCTGCCCCGTATCGACTCGGTGGATGTCGTCCGGTCATGGCCCGACGGGATCGGTCTGAAAGTGACCGAGCGAAAGCCAATCCTGCTTATCGAAAAGGGCGCAAAGTTCATCGAAGTGGACGCGAAGAGCGTTCGGTTCGCCACGGTGGACAAGGCTCCCAAGGCTGTTCCGCGACTGGAATTGACCGTGGAACAGTCCCCAAGTCTGCGGCGTTTCGGCGCGGACCGGCTCCTTGAGGAGGCGGTACGGGTCAGGGGTGAACTCCCCGGCGAAGTCGTGGCGGACACCAGAGTTGTGACAGTGCGCTCATACGACTACATCTCCCTGGAGTTGAGCCGGGACCGTACGGTGGTCTGGGGCAGCGCCGAGGAGGGCGAGGCGAAGGCGCGCGCACTCACCGCACTGATGAAAGCCGCGCCGAAGGCCAGGTACTTCGATGTGAGTGCTCCCACCGCCCCTGCGGCGGCAGGGAGTTGACGCGCATTTGCGCTGGCCAGCACCCTGGTTGGTCAGCGCTATGGGTGATCACATAGGGTGAAAAGAAAAACGGGAGGTTCGGCGTGTTCGTTGAACGTGCGCCGCTTGTCGACTTAGTGTCCTGTTCGGAGAGTCCAAGAAGCAGACACACTGGCAACCCTAAACTTCAGCGTTAGGGTTTGGGTCGGCGTTCGGACCGTCCCATCGGCATCCGTCGTCGCGACGCGGCAACCGCGAAGCGACGACACGTAACTCGAGGCGAGAGGCCTTCGACGTGGCAGCACCGCAGAACTACCTCGCAGTCATCAAGGTCATCGGTGTCGGCGGCGGTGGTGTCAATGCCATCAACCGAATGATCGAGGTCGGTCTCAAGGGCGTCGAGTTCATCGCCATCAACACCGATGCGCAAGCACTGTTGATGAGCGACGCCGACGTCAAGCTCGACGTCGGCCGTGAACTCACCCGAGGCCTCGGCGCCGGAGCGAATCCGGCAGTCGGTCGTAAGGCGGCAGAAGATCACCGCGAGGAGATCGAGGAGGTCCTCAAGGGGGCCGACATGGTCTTCGTCACCGCCGGCGAAGGCGGCGGCACCGGCACCGGCGGCGCACCCGTCGTCGCCAATATCGCGCGCACGCTCGGCGCCCTGACGATCGGTGTGGTCACCCGGCCGTTCACCTTCGAGGGCCGCCGTCGCGCCAACCAGGCGGAGGACGGTATCGCTGAACTCCGCGAAGAGGTCGACACCCTCATCGTCATCCCCAACGACCGGCTGCTGTCCATTTCGGACCGCCAGGTCAGCGTGCTTGACGCGTTCAAGTCCGCGGACCAGGTGCTGCTCTCCGGTGTCCAGGGGATCACCGACCTCATCACCACGCCGGGTCTGATCAACCTCGACTTCGCCGACGTCAAGTCCGTGATGTCCGAGGCCGGATCCGCGCTCATGGGAATCGGCTCGGCCCGCGGCGACGACCGCGCGGTGGCCGCGGCCGAGATGGCGATCTCCTCGCCGCTGCTCGAGGCGTCCATCGACGGTGCCCGGGGTGTGCTGCTCTCCATCTCCGGTGGCTCGGACCTCGGCCTCTTCGAGATCAACGAGGCCGCCCAGCTGGTGAGCGAGGCCGCCCACCCCGAGGCCAACATCATCTTCGGTGCGGTCATCGACGACGCTCTCGGCGACGAGGTGCGGGTCACGGTCATCGCGGCCGGCTTCGACGGCGGACAGCCGCCGACCCGCCGGGACACCGTTCTCGGCGCCGGCGCGAGCAAGCGGGAGGAGCCGGTGGCCTCGTCCCGTGGTTCGGAGACCTCGCGGGCGGGCGGCGGACTCGGCACCGTACCCGCGCGCGAGGAGTCCCTGGCCCCGGCCGAGCCCGCGCCCGTGGCGAACGACCTGAACTCCGGGTCCGCGCAGGTTCCGCCGGCCCGTCCGTACCAGGACAGCCAGGCCGAAGAGCTGGACGTTCCGGACTTCTTGAAGTGACAGTGCGGCACGACGCGATACACGCGAGCGGCGCGCACTTCGCCTTCACCGACAGGTGGGGCGGGGTGAGCGCCGTTCCGTACGAGGAGCTCAACCTCGGCGGCGCGGTCGGCGACGACCCCGCGGCCGTACTGGCCAACCGGAAGATCGCGGCGAAGACGCTGGACCTCGACCCGGACCGGGTCGTCTGGATGAACCAGGTCCACGGCAGGGACGTCGCCGAGGTGGACGGGCCCTGGGCCGCCGGGCCGACTCCGCCGGTGGACGCTCTCGTCACCGCGCGGCGCGGGCTGGCCCTCGCCGTACTGACCGCGGACTGCACCCCCCTACTGCTGGCCGACCCGGTCGCGGGTGTCGTGGCCGCCGCGCACGCGGGCCGTCCCGGGATGGTCGCGGGCGTCGTGCCCGCCGCCGTGGAGGCGATGAAGGCGCTGGGCGCGGAGCCGGCCCGCATCATCGCCCGTACCGGACCCGCTGTCTGCGGACGCTGCTACGAAGTTCCCGGGCAGATGCGGGCCGAGGTGGCCGCGGTCGAACCGGCCGCCTGGTCCGAGACCAGCTGGGGCACCCCGGCCGTCGATGTCACCGCCGGAGTCCATGCCCAGCTCGAAGCGCTCGGCGTGCGGGACCGGCAGGCCTCGTCGGTCTGCACAATGGAATCGGGCGACCACTACTCGTACCGTCGCGATCGCACCACCGGACGGCTCGCCGGATACGTCTGGCTGGACGGACGGGATGACGGACAGGAATGACGGACGGCAATGACGGACCGTAAGACCGAACTCGCCAGGAATCTGGCAATGGTGGAGGAACGTATCGCCTCCGCCTGCGCGGCCGCCGGCCGCAAGCGGGAGGAGGTGACCCTCATCGTGGTCACCAAGACCTACCCGGCGAGCGATGTGCGGCTCCTCCATGAACTCGGCGTGCGCCATGTCGCCGAGAACCGTGACCAGGACGCGGCCCCCAAGGCCGAGGCCTGCTCGGATCTGGATCTCATCTGGCACTTTGTCGGACAGTTGCAGACAAATAAGGTCCGCTCTGTGGCGGGTTATGCCGATGTGGTGCAGTCCGTCGACCGTCTCAAGCTCATCTCGTCGCTCTCCGCTGCGGCAGTACGAGCGGAGCGTGAGCTCGGCTGTCTGATCCAGGTCGCTCTCGACGCCGAATCGGGCGAGCGCGGGGAGCGGGGCGGCGTCGGGCCCGACGGCATCGAGGAGTTGGCCGCAGCGGTGGCGAAGTCACCGGGACTGCGACTCGACGGACTGATGACCGTCGCGCCGCTCACCGGGCCGTACGCGGGGCGGCAACAGGCGGCGTTCGAGCGGCTGATGGAATTCTCATCCAGCCTGCGCGCCGGGCATCCGGCTGCGAACATGGTGTCAGCAGGGATGAGTGCGGACCTCGGGGAAGCCGTGGCGGCCGGAGCGACACATGTGCGCGTCGGCACTGCGGTACTCGGAGTCCGACCCCGGCTCGGGTAGCGTCGCTAAGCAAGTCGGACCACAGCAGAAAATATGGTCATTCCCGTCACACAGCGGGCGGACCGAGTGGATCGCGGGCGCTTGGTGACGACGCCGATCCACCACAGAGCGGAGGACTCAGAGAATGGCCGGCGCGATGCGCAAGATGGCGGTCTACCTCGGCCTCGTGGAGGACGATGGCTACGACGGCCGGGGTTTCGATCCCGATGACGATTTCGAACCCGAGCCGGAGCCCGAGCGGGACCACCGGCGGCACCAGCCCCCGCACCAGGTGGAGCGGGAGGAACCGGTGAGGATGGTGCAGCCGCCCGCGCAGCGCGAGCCGGTTCCGCTTCCCGCTGAAAGCGGACGTCCGGCACGAATTGCCCCCGTGGCATCCATCACACCTGAACGTCCGAGCCTGGAGAAGAACTCGCCGGTGATCATGCCCAAGGTTGTGTCCGAGCGGGAGCCTTACCGCATCACCACGCTGCACCCGCGGACCTACAACGAAGCCCGTACCATCGGGGAACACTTCCGCGAGGGCACCCCGGTGATCATGAACCTCACGGAGATGGACGACACGGATGCGAAGCGACTTGTCGACTTTGCTGCGGGACTCGTCTTCGGCCTCCATGGCAGCATTGAGCGGGTGACGCAGAAGGTGTTCCTGTTGTCGCCTGCTAACGTCGATGTCACGGCGGAGGACAAGGCCCGCATCGCAGAGGGCGGGTTCTTCAACCAGAGCTGAGAGACACGACACCGGAACGACCCGGCCGCAAGGCCGGACTGGAGAGCCAGGGGAGAGGGAAGCGCGGGATGGGCGTCGCACTACAGGTTGTCTACATCGCGCTGATGTGCTTCCTCATCGTGCTCATTTTTCGGCTGGTCATGGACTACGTCTTCCAGTTCGCCCGCTCATGGCAACCCGGCAAGGCGATGGTGGTCGTTCTTGAGGCCACCTACACTGTCACCGATCCACCGCTCAAGCTTTTGCGGCGGTTCATTCCGCCGCTGCGTCTCGGGGGCGTGGCACTCGACCTGTCCTTCTTCGTTCTGATGATCATCGTCTACATCCTGATCTCCATCGTGAACAACTTTGCGAGCCGGATGTGAGCGATACGGTCTTGCCGACTGCCGACGACTACGTAGAGGTGAAGAAGAGATGCCGCTGACTCCCGAGGACGTGCGGAACAAGCAGTTCACGACCGTCCGCCTTCGAGAAGGCTATGACGAGGACGAGGTTGATGCCTTCCTCGACGAGGTCGAGTCCGAGCTGACCCGCCTGCTCCGCGAGAACGAGGATCTGCGCGCCAAGCTGGCCGCGGCGACCCGTGCGGCGGCGCAGAACCAGCAGCAGCAGGGCATGCGCAAGCCGCCGGAGCCGCAGGACGGCCGTGGACCGGGTGCACCGGTACCCGCCGCCATATCCGGACCGCCGGTCCAGCAGCAGCCCCCGCAGATGGGTCCCCCCCAGCTGCCCGGTGGTGCTCCGCAGCTGCCCGCCGGTCCCAGCCACGGTGGCCCGCAGGGGCCTGGCGGCCCGATGGGTCCCGGCCCGATGCAGGGCGGCATGGGTGGCCCGATGGGCGGCCCCATGGGCGGCCACGGCCCGCAGATGCCGCAGCAGGGCCCCGGCGGCGACAGCGCCGCGCGTGTGCTCTCGCTGGCGCAGCAGACCGCCGACCAGGCGATCGCGGAGGCCCGTTCCGAGGCCAACAAGATCGTCGGCGAGGCTCGCAGCCGTGCCGAGGGTCTGGAGCGCGACGCCCGTGCCAAGGCCGATGCGCTGGAGCGGGACGCTCAGGAGAAGCACCGCGTCGCGATGGGCTCGCTGGAGTCCGCGCGTGCCACGCTGGAGCGCAAGGTCGAGGACCTGCGAGGCTTCGAGCGTGAGTACCGGACGCGGCTGAAGTCCTACCTGGAGAGCCAGCTGCGTCAGCTGGAGACCCAGGCGGACGACTCGCTGGCTCCGCCGCGGACCCCCGCGACCGCGTCGCTGCCGCCGTCCCCGTCGATGGCTCCGGCCGGTGCGGGTGCGATGGGTCACACCATGGGCGGCAACCCGTCGATGGGTCAGTCCATGGGACAGCAGATGGGCGGCAACCAGTCCATGGGCGGTGGCCCGTCCTACGGTGGCCAGCAGCAGATGTCGCCGGCGATGACCCAGCCGATGGCACCGGTGCGGCCGCAGGCGCCGCAGCCGATGCAGCAGGCTCCGTCGCCGATGCGCGGCTTCCTGATCGACGAGGACGACAACTGACGGCGGGTCGCGCGTATCGCGCGTAGCCGTCGGCAGGCTGAAGGGCCGGGCCCGGGACTGATGTCCCGGGCCCGGCCCTTTTGCGTACGACGCCCGCACCCGCCCGTCCGGGGGCTCGGTCCCCCGTCCCCTGCGCCGCAATCGTCGGCGGGGCTGGTTTTTCGGGGCTCGGTCCCCGGCCGCCTGCGCCTGAATCGCCGACGGGCCTGGTTGTCGGGGCTCCGCCCCCGGATCCCAGCGGCTCGACTGCCGGCGGGGCTGGTGTTGGGGCTGCTGTTGGGGCTCCGCCCCCGGACCCACGCCTCAGTCGCCGGCGGGGCTTGAGTTTGCCGGTTCGGCGGACATGTGAGCCCGTCCGGCGACTGAGGACAACGCCCGAAGGGCGTGCGGGGTCCGGGGCTTGCCCCCGGTTCGGGAAGGGGCGGGGTGGGGGCAAGCCCGCCGCAGGGGGCCGGAGTCAGGCCTTGCGGAGGCGGAACGTCAGGGACAGGCCCTCGTCCGTGAACGGGGCCCCGTACGTGTCGTCCGCCGGGTCCGTGGTGAACGTCGTCGCCAGCACCTCGTCCGCGATCAAGCCGGCATGCTCTGTCAGGGCCTGGGTGGTGGACGGATCCGTTGAGGACCAGCTCACCGCGATACGGTCCGAGACGTCGAGGCCGCTGTTCTTGCGTGCCTCCTGGATCAGCCGGATCGCGTCACGGGCCAGGCCCGCGAGACGCAGCTCCGGAGTGATCTCCAGGTCCAGCGCGACCGTCGCGCCCGAGTCCGAGGCCACCGACCAGCCCTCGCGCGGGGTCTCCGTGATGATGACCTCCTCCGGGGAGAGGGACACCGTACGGCCGTCGGCCTCGACCGACGCCGTGCCCTCGCGCAGGGCCAGCGACAGCGCCGCGGCGTCCGCCTCGGCGACCGCCTTCGCCACTGCCTGGACGCCCTTGCCGAACCGCTTGCCCAGCGCACGGAAGTTCGCCTTGGCCGTCGTGTCGACCAGGGAGCCGCCGACCTCGGAGAGGGAGGCCAGGGACGAGACGTTCAGCTCTTCCGTGATCTGGGCGTGCAACTCGGGCGAGAGGGACTCGAAGCCCGCCGCCGCCACCAGCGCGCGGGAGAGCGGCTGGCGGGTCTTCACACCCGACTCCGCACGCGTCGCGCGGCCCAGTTCCACCAGGCGGCGGACCAGCGCCATCCGGGATGACAGGGTCGGGTCGATGGCGCCGAGGTCGGCC
The DNA here is from genome assembly GCF_035918095.1 of Streptomyces sp. NBC_01750. Taxonomy (NCBI): domain Bacteria; kingdom Bacillati; phylum Actinomycetota; class Actinomycetes; order Kitasatosporales; family Streptomycetaceae; genus Streptomyces; species Streptomyces sp. NBC_01750. Next base: position 2,436,279 of record NZ_CP109137.1, on the reverse strand, counting down.
TCGGGCCAGGTCGAGAGGTGGACCGACTCAGGGGCGTCCGGCGTGACCGGGACGATCAGGTCCTGCCAGACCCGCTCCGTGATGAAGGGGGTGAGCGGGGCCATGAGGCGGGTCACCGTCTCGACCACGTCGTGCAGGGTGCGCAGCGCCGCCTTGTCGCCCTGCCAGAAGCGGCGCCGCGACCGGCGTACGTACCAGTTGGACAGATCGTCGACGAACGCCGACAGCAGCTTGCCGGCGCGCTGGGTGTCGTAGGCCTCCAGGGACGAAGTGACCTGATCCACCAGCGCGTTGAGCTCGCTCAGCAGCCAGCGGTCCAGGACCGTGCGCTCCGCCGGTGCCGGATCCGCCGCGGACGGCGCCCAGTTGGACGTACGGGCGTACAGCGCCTGGAAGGCCACCGTGTTCCAGTACGTCAGAAGGGTCTTGCGGACCACTTCCTGGATCGTGCCGTGGCCGACCCGGCGGGCGGCCCACGGGGAGCCGCCGGCCGCCATGAACCAGCGGACCGCGTCCGCGCCGTGCTGGTCCATCAGCGGGATCGGCTGAAGGATGTTCCCCAGGTGCTTGGACATCTTGCGGCCGTCCTCGGCGAGGATGTGGCCCAGGCACACCACGTTCTCGTACGAGGACTTGTCGAAGACCAGCGTGCCCACGGCCATCAGCGTGTAGAACCAGCCACGCGTCTGGTCGATGGCCTCCGAGATGAACTGCGCCGGGTAGCGCTTCTCGAAGAGCTCCTTGTTCTTGTACGGATAGCCCCACTGCGCGAACGGCATGGAACCCGAGTCGTACCAGGCGTCGATGACCTCGGGGACGCGCGTCGCGGTCTGCCGGCAGGTCGGGCACGGGAACGTGACATCGTCGATGAACGGACGGTGCGGGTCCAGCGCCGACTGGTCCGTGCCGGTCAGCTCGGTCAGCTCGGCGCGCGAGCCGACGCACGTGAGGTGGTTCTCCTCGCAGCGCCAGATCGGCAGCGGCGTACCCCAGTAGCGGTTTCGCGACAGCGCCCAGTCGATGTTGTTGTTCAGCCAGTCGCCGTACCGGCCCTGCTTGACCGAGTCCGGGATCCAGTTGGTGTTCTCGTTCTCCTCGAGCAGCCGGTCCTTGATGGCCGTGGTGCGGATGTACCAGGACGGCTGCGCGTAGTAGAGCAGCGCGGTGTGGCAGCGCCAGCAGTGCGGGTAGCTGTGCTCGTACGGGACGTGCCTGAAGAGCAGCCCGCGGGTCTGCAGGTCGTCCACGAGGGTCTCGTCGGCCTTCTTGAAGAAGACGCCGCCGACCAGCGGGACGTCCTCCTCGAAGGTGCCGTCGGGGCGGACCGGGTTGACCACCGGCAGGCCGTACGCGCGGCAGACCTTGAGGTCGTCCTCACCGAAGGCGGGGGACTGGTGAACCAGACCCGTACCGTCCTCGGTCGTCACATACTCGGCGTTGACGACGTAATGCGCCGGTGAAGGGAACTCGACCAGGTCGAAGGGTCGGTCGTACGTCCAGCGCTCCATCTCGGCGCCCGTGAAGGACTGCCCGGTGGTTACCCATCCCTCGCCCAGCGCCTTCTCGAGCAGCGGCTGCGCGACGACGAGCTTCTCCTCGCCGTCCGTCGCGACGACGTACGTGACCTCGGGGTGCGCGGCGACGGCGGTGTTGGAGACCAGGGTCCAGGGAGTCGTCGTCCACACGAGGAGGGCCGCTTCGCCGGCCAGCGGGCCGGAAGTCAGCGGGAAGCGCACGAAGACGGACGGGTCGACGACCGTCTCGTACCCCTGCGCCAGCTCATGGTCCGAGAGACCGGTGCCGCAGCGCGGGCACCACGGGGCGACGCGGTGGTCCTGGACCAGCAGGCCCTTGTTGAAGATCTCCTTCAGCGACCACCAGACCGACTCGATGTACGACGGGTCCATGGTGCGGTACGCGTCGTCGAGGTCGGTCCAGTAACCCATCCGGGTCGTCAGCTCGGCGAACGCGTCCGTGTGCCGGGTCACCGACTCACGGCACTTGGCGTTGAACTCCGCGATGCCGTACGCCTCGATGTCCTTCTTGCCGGAGAAGCCGAGCTCCTTCTCGACGGCGAGCTCGACCGGCAGACCGTGGCAGTCCCAGCCGGCCTTGCGGGCGACGTGATAGCCGCGCATGGTGCGGAAGCGAGGGAAGACGTCCTTGAAGACCCGGGCCTCGATGTGGTGCGCACCGGGCATGCCGTTGGCGGTCGGCGGGCCCTCGTAGAACACCCACTCGGGACGGCCCTCGGAGTGCTCGAGGCTCTTGGCGAAGATCTTGCTCTCGCGCCAGAAGTCGAGCACGGCGTGCTCGAGCGCGGGCAGGTCGACCTGGGCGGGCACCTGGTTGTACTGGGGTGGCGTCATCGGCGAGCTCCTCCAACGGACAAAGTCTGTTCCGTCGGAGGGACGAGAGCGCGTGCTCCCGCGGTACCACCCTCCTTGGCCCGCCGACCGTGCCGGTGAGCCCCCTCATTGGGGTCGCGATGCCGGGTCTAGTCGCCCGCGGTCGTGCTGCGGGCTTTCTTCCGACGGCTCAGGGGTGATGCTTCACCTCGTGCTCGCCCCCGGGCTCTCACCGTCCCCGGGTCGCTCATGGCTGCGTACGAAGCTACTCGTCCCCATCCACGCCTTTCGCTGCGCCCAGTGTACGGGCCCGTACGGCGGGGGGCCGACCGCATTTCACCGGGCCGTCCCCGGCTCGCCCGCGGGCCACGCGGTTGACCCGAATGGCCATACGTCCTCCGGCGAGCTCCGGCTCCGCCCGGCCGGCGGATTACCGGGCGGGGAGCTGGGCACAACGGATGCAGGTTCGTCTTGCCCCGGCCGAGGCGGGGCGAATCGGCGGCGTGCCCCGTTTGCCGCGGGGCTGGGGTCGATTTATCGTCCCAGCACGATTCGCGAGCGATATCACAGTATGTGAAGGGGCCGCGGCCATGGTGGCGAAGAAGACTGCCGAGAAGTCGGCGTCCGCAAGATCCACCGCCGCTGAGGCGGCGGCCAAGGACACGAACGGGAAGAAGAACGCCGTCGCGAAGAAGGCCGTCGCAGGCACCGGCAAGGCGGCTGTGAAGAAGACCGTGGCCGCGAAGAGGACCGTGGCGGCGGAGAGAGCGGTGACGAAGAAAGCGTCGGCGGGTAAGGCACCCGCGAAGGAGGCGCCTGCTCGGAAGACGAGGTCGGCGAAGACGACGACCGGGAAGAAAGCCTCGGCCCGGAAAGCATCCGCCAAGACGACCACCTCGAAGAAGACCACCTCCAAGAAGTCCACCTCCAAGACGACGACCGGGAAGAAGGCGACGGCCGTGCAGGAGACGGCCGCATCGGTGCCTCAGGTGGCACCGGTGAAGAAGGCACCTGCGAAGAAAGCCGCGGCCAGAAAGGCGGCGCCCGCTGGGGCGACCGCCAAGAAGGCCGCCAAGAAGGCCGCACCTGCGGCCAAGGGGGCGGCCCAGGCCGCCAAGCAGACAGGAGCCAGAACGGTGGGAGCGAAGAAGACCGCGGGTACGGCAGCAGCTGCCGGCAAGAGCACGACAGCGTTGTCCACGGCCCCTACAGCGGCCGCGACACCGCCGGAGGAGCTCGCCGTACGGCCCGGCGAGGACCCGTGGACCCCGGAAGAGGTCGCCGGTGCGCGCGCCGAGCTGGAGGGCGAGGTCACCCGGCTGAACAGTGAGCTCACCTCCTCCGAGGCGGCGCTGGCCGGGCTGATGCGGGACTCCGGGGACGGTGCAGGCGACGACGACGCGGACACCGGGACCAAGAACATCACGCGCGAGCACGAGATGTCGCTCGCCGCCAACGCCCGGGAGATGCTGGAGCAGACCGAGCGGGCGTTGCTACGGCTCGACGCGGGGACCTACGGGCTCTGCGAGATCTGTGGCAAGCCGATCGGAAAGGCCCGTATGCAGGCGTTCCCGCGCGCCACACTCTGCGTGGAGGACAAGCAGAAGCAGGAACGGCGGGGCTGACCGCGGGGCTGAGACTCCGTACGTGTGTGCCGTACCCTCGTGCTCAGTCAGGCACCTAGGTTGAGGGACTCACGTGGCAGAGGCGGAGCGCACCATCGGTACGTCGAATCCAGCGGGAGCCGACGAGGCTGCGGCGCCCGCCGAGCAGCCCAGGGGCAGCCGCAAGATCGCTGTGCTGTTCGGCGTGGCGGTCGTGGCCTACCTGATCGACCTCGTCAGCAAGATGCTCGTGGTGGCCAAGCTGGAGCACCACGAGCCGATCGAGATCATCGGCGATCTGCTGAAGTTCGAGGCGGTCCGGAACCCCGGCGCGGCCTTCGGCATGGGCGAGGCCTTCACCGTGATCTTCACCTGTATCGCGGCGACGGTGATCATCGTGATCGCCAGGCTGGCGCGCAAGCTCTACAGCCTGCCCTGGGCGATCGCCCTCGGGTTGCTGCTCGGCGGTGCGCTCGGCAATCTCACCGACCGGATCTTCCGTGCGCCGGGCGTCTTCGAGGGGGCGGTCGTCGACTTCATCGCGCCCGCGCACTTCGCGGTATTCAACCTCGCCGACTCCGCGATCGTCTGCGGCGGCTTCCTGATTGTGATCCTGTCCTTCAAGGGGCTGGACCCCGACGGGACAGTCCACAAGGACTGACAAGGCATACTCGTCGGGTGAGTACAGTTCCCGAGATCCGCACCCTGCCCGTACCCGATGGCCTTGAGGGCGAGCGCGTCGACGCCGCCATCTCCCGGATGTTCGGGTTCTCCCGTACGAAGGCGGCCGAACTGGCAGCTGCCGGGAAGGTGCTGGTCGACGGTTCGGCCGTCGGAAAGTCCGAGCGTGTGCACGGCGGCGCGTGGCTCGAGGTGGAGATGCCTCAGGCGCCCGCCCCGGTACAGATCGTGGCCGAGCCGGTCGAGGGCATGGAGATCGTGCACGACGACGACGACATCGTCGTGATCATGAAGCCGGTGGGCGTGGCCGCGCATCCGAGTCCGGGCTGGACCGGGACGACGGTGATCGGCGGTCTCGCGGCGGCCGGGTACCGGATCTCGACGTCGGGCGCGGCTGAGCGGCAGGGGATCGTGCACCGGCTGGACGTCGGCACGTCCGGCCTGATGGTCGTCGCCAAGTCGGAGCGGGCGTACACCCTGTTGAAGGCGCAGTTCCGGGACCGGGTCGTGGACAAGCGGTACCACGCGCTGGTGCAGGGGCACCCGGACCCGATGAGCGGGACGATCGACGCGCCGATCGGCCGGCACCCGACCCACGACTACAAGTGGGCGGTCACGGCGGAGGGCAAGCCTTCGGTGACGCACTACGACCTGATCGAGGCGTACCGGGCGGCGTCTCTGCTGGACATCAAGCTGGAGACGGGGCGCACGCACCAGATCCGAGTGCACATGGCGGCGCACAAGCACCCGTGTGTGGGCGATCTGACCTACGGCGCCGACCCGACACTGGCGAAGCGGCTGGGACTGAGCAGGCAGTGGCTGCACGCGGTGCGGCTCGGCTTCGAGCACCCGTCGGACGGGCAGTGGGTCGAGTTCGGGAGCACGTACCCGGACGATCTGCAGGAGGCTCTGGACAAGATCGCGGCGGAGAGCGAGTGAGCGTTTTCGCGGTGCGTGAGGCGGTCGGCCCGGCCGACCGTGAGGCGTGTTTCGCGGTCCGGAAGGAGGTCTTCGTCGTCGAGCAGGGGGTGCCGGCGGAGATCGAGTACGACGCGTTCGACGCGGAGGACGCGGCCACGGTGCATGTCCTCGCGGTCGGCGCGGACGGGGTCCCGCTGGGTACCGGTCGCCTGCTCTACGGCCCGGACGCGGCGGGAAAGACCGGCGGTGACGATGCGGTGGGCTCGCTGGGCCGGCTCGCGGTGAGCAAGGCGGCGCGGGGACTCGGCGTGGGCGTGGCGCTGGTGCGGGGCATCGAGAGGGCGGCGCGGGAGCGCGGGCTGGCGGCGGTGGATCTGCATGCGCAGACGCAGGCGGTGGGGTTCTACGAGCGGCTGGGTTACGTGGCGTACGGGGCGGAGTTCCTGGACGCGGGGATCGGGCATCGGGCAATGCGCAGGGCGTTGTAGCCGAGGCCGGGGGCCGTTCCCCCGACCCGGAGGGCGGTGGCCTCGCGCCATCGGAGGGAGCCCCCGCAGCGCGCCGCCCAGCGTGCCCGGCCCCGTCAGGTCGGCAGGCCCCACCTCGTCCGGTCTTCCGTTGCGGGGACATCCCCCGGGCCCTCCGGGTGCGCGCCTGGTGCGGTGATCACGGCCGTTGGGGTGGTTGGGGCTATGTGCGTGGCAGGCTTGAAGTCTTGATCGTTGAGGTTTCGAGCCGCCGGAGGGCGCACCATGGATCAATTGGCGCTGCTGTTCCTGCTGTTGCTCGGGGCCGTGGTGACAGTGCCGCTGGGGGAGCGGCTCCGGCTGCCCGCGCCCGTGCTGATGACGGTCGGCGGGATCGTCCTGGCGTTCCTGCCCTTCGTACCGAATGTCGAACTGCCGCCGGAGTTCATCCTGCCGCTGTTGCTGCCGCCTCTGCTGTACGCGGCCGTACAGCGCACCTCCTGGCGGCAGTTCACGGCCAACATCCGGCCCATCCTGCTGCTCGCGGTCGCGCTGGTGTTCGTCACGATGGCGGCGGTGGCGGCCGTCGCCCACGCGATCGTGCCCGGGTTGCCGATCGCCGCGGCGTTCGCGCTCGGCGCGCTGGTGGCGCCGCCCGACCCGGTCGCGGCGACCGCGGTCGCCGGGTCGCTCGGGCTGCCGCGACGGCTGATCTCCATCCTGGAGGGGGAGGGGCTGTTCAATGACGTCACGGCGATCGTGCTCTACCACGTGGCGATCGCGGCGGCGGTGAGCGGAACGTTCTCATGGCCGGACGCGGCGGGGGACCTCGTGCTGTCGGCCGTGGTGGCCGTCGCGGTCGGGCTCGGGCTCGGCTGGCTCTCCAACAAGCTGATGGGCATGCTCGGCGACGCGACGCTGCAGATCGGCCTGTCGCTGATGGTGCCGTTCGTCAGCTATGTGCTGGCGGAGGAGTTGAAGGGGTCGGGCGTGCTCGCCGTCCTGACCACCGCGCTCTTCCTCGCCGAGCACACCGCCGACGCGGACGATGTGATGGGGCGGCTGGCCGGTACCACGTTCTGGCAGATCGTCGACATGCTGGTGACCGGGGTCGCGTTCGGCCTCATCGGCCTCGAACTGCACAACGTCTTCGGCACGGCGGGCGGGCGCGAGGTGCAGATTCTGGGCTGGAGCGCCGCGATCATCGGGGTTGTCGTGGTCGTACGGCTGCTGTGGCTGATGCCCGCGACGTGGCTCGCCAAGCGCCTGCACAAGCTGCGGGACTACGACGAGGAGATCCCCGTGAGCTGGCGGGAGACCGTCATCATGTGGTGGTCGGGGATGCGGGGCGTGGCGTCGGTGGCGCTGGCGCTCGCCATCCCGCTGAAGACGGAGAGCGGAGCGCCTTTTCCGGCCCGGGACGAGATCATCTTCATCGCGTTCGCGGTCATCCTGGCGACGCTTGTGCTCCAGGGTCTCACCCTGCCGTGGCTGGTCCGGCGACTCGGTGTGCGGGCGGACGCGGACGCGGAAGGCGAGCTGGAACGGAACCTCGCGATTCGCGCGGCGAAGGCGGCGAAACGCCGGCTCAGGGAGATCGAGGCGGTGGAGGACCTGCCCGAGGACATCAGCGAACGGCTGCTGCGCACGGCGTACGACATGGGGGCGAGGATCAGCCCGGACATCGTCGACGACGAGCGGCGCGAGTGGTTCGCGAAACGGGTGGAGCGCCTCAGGACGGTGCAGCGGATCCAGCGGGAGATGCTGTCGGCGGCGCGCCACGAGGTGCTCTCGGCGCGCAACGAACCGGGCGCGGACCCGGAGGTGGTGGACCGGATCCTGCGGCACCTCGACGTACGCAGCCTGCGGTGACGGGTGGGTGCGGCGGACGCAATGCGGCGACCGGACGTCAGCCCCGGCCCGTCCGCGGCTGCGTTCCTCCGGCGTGGTCTCCGTCGCTCCGCTCGGGACCCGGCTCCACGACCGGTGCGGGCTCCGGGCGGGCCAACCACGATCCGTTCGGCGGCAGCACACCCGGCGGCAGCACCCCCGGCGATGTCGCGATCCGCGGCAGCGCGTACGGATGCTTCTCGCACAGCCACGTGATCATCTGCTCCCGTACGGCGCACCGCGCCGTCCAGATGTCGTCGGCGTCCTTGGCCGTGACCACCGCCCGTACCTGCATCGTGCTCGGCGTGGTGTCCGTGACCGCCAGGCTCCAGTCCCGGCCGTCCCACGCCGCGCACTCCCGCAGGATGTCCCGCAGCTTCTCGCGCATCAGGGCCACCGGCGCCGAGTGGTCCAGATGGAAGAAGACCGTTCCGGTCATCTGCGCCCCGCCGCGTGACCAGTTCTCGAAGGGCTTGCTGGTGAAGTACGACACCGGCATGGTGATCCGCCGCTCGTCCCAGGTCCGTACCGCCAGGAACGTCAGCGTGACCTCCTCGATGACCCCCCACTCACCGTCCACCACCACCGTGTCCCCGATCCGCACCATGTCGCCGAAGGCGATCTGGAAGCCGGCGAAGAGATTGCCGAGCGTGGACTGTGCGGCGACACCGGCGACGATGCCGATGATGCCCGCGGAGGCCAGCATCGAGGCGCCGACCTTCTCCATGCCGGGGAAGGTCAGCAGCATCGCGGCGACCGCCACCACCACGACGACCGCGATGACGATCCGCATGATCAGCGTGACCTGCGTACGCACCCGGCGTACCCGGGCCGGATCGCGGGTCGAGGACGCGTAGCGGGCGTAGGTGGACTCCACGGCGGCGGAGACGATGCGTACCACCAGCCAGGCGCCGGCGCTGATCAGCACCAGCGACAGGATGTGCCCGATGCCGGCCTCCTGCTTCTCGATGAGCCGCCACTTCGTCTCGCGGTAGGACCCTCTCAGCAGGGCGGTGAGCAGGACGACCTGGAGGGGCAGCCGGCAGCGGCGCAGGAGCCCCCACAAGGGGGTCTCGGGGTGGCGGTCGTCCGCCCGGCGCAGCAGCAGGTCGACGACCCAGCCGAGCAGCAGGGTGAGCACGACCGAGCCACCGATCACGGTCAACGGGCGCAGTGCGTTCTCCATGACTCCCTTTGACTCCGTTTGACTCAGACACCAACTGGCAGGATGGCCGAATGAACATCATGCTTTTTCATTCGGTCTACGGTGTGCGTCCGGCGGTGCACGCGGCAGCCGAGCGGCTGCGCGCAGCCGGGCACCAGGTTCGCGTGCCCGACCTCTTCGAAGGGCAAACCGCCGAGACCGTCGAAGAGGGCAGGGAGCTCAAGGAGAAGATCGGCCAGGAGGAGCTGCTGCGCCGCGCGGTCCTGGCGGCCGCGCCCTACTCGGACGAGGGGTTGGTGTACGCGGGGTTCTCCCTCGGGGGCTCGATCGCGCAGAACCTCGCGCTGGGCGACGAGAAGGCCCGCGGGCTGCTGCTCATGCACGGAACGTCCGACATCGCGGAGGGTGCGAGTGTGGACGAGCTGCCCGTACAGCTCCATGTCGCCGACCCCGACCCGTTCGAGCCGCACGACTGGCTGAGTGCCTGGTATCTGCAGATGCAGCGGGCGGGCGCGGATGTGGAGATCTACCGTTACCCGGGTGCCGGGCATCTGTTCACCGACCCCGGTCTGCCGGACTACGACGAGGAGTCGGCCGAGCTGACCTGGCGGATCGCGCTCGGCTTCCTGGAGACGCTCCAGGAGGACTAGGTGTACTGCCCGGTGAGGTGGGGAACGGCTGCCCGCCGCGGGTGCGGCGGGCAGCCTTCGGTCAGCCCGCCCGGTAGGCGGTCCAGCTGTCCTTCATCCGCTGCACCTGACCCGCGGTGAACTGGTACATGCACGGGTCGTAGGTGTAGTCCATGAAGTTGTGGATCGGGTCCACACCGGTCTTGTTGGCGCAGCTGTCACGGCCGGTCGGGCATGCCGTCGCGGCGGTCTTCTCGGCCGGGGTGTCCGAGACGTAGTCGCCGCTGCCGGTGCAGCCGCCCTGGAAGGTGTGGTAGAGCCCCATCCAGTGGCCGACCTCGTGGGTGGCGGTGTCGCCCTCGTTGTAGTTGGTCGCGGAGCCGCCAGGCAGCGAGGTGTCGAGGACCACCACACCGTCGTCGGACGGGTCGGAGGAATACGAGGAAGGGAAGGTGGCCCAGCCGAGCAGGCCGCCGCCGAGGCTGGCGGTGTAGAAGTTGAGGGCGCCGGCGCCGCCCTTGCGCAGCTGCGACTTCATCGCCGTCTCGGCGGAGGAGCCCGGCTGGATGCCGTTGTACCAGGTGGAGTTGTCCGTGTAGTCCGTGCCGGCCAGCGAGAACTGGAAGCTCGAGTTGGTGTTGCCGGTGCCCTGGCCGGCGTAGGCCGCGTTGAGGACCGAGATCTGCCGGGAGATGTCGGTGGCGGTGAGCTTGCCGGTCGAACCGCTGTGGATGACGTGGAAGTAGACGGGGATGGTGGTCGCGGCGGCGACCGAGAGTCTGCGGCCGTCGGCCCGGGCCGCCCCGATTCTCTTCTTCAGATCCGCGTCCATGGCCTTGGCCTTGGCGGCGGTGACCTCGTTGGGCTCGTGGGCCTGGGCGTTGCCGACGGGGCGGGCCTTACGGGCGACCGCGCTCGTGCCGGTGTCCTCGGCGCATTCGTCGGAGACCTTGGACACCTTAGCGGCGGGTGCCTTGGCTGCGGCGACGCCCGCGGGGGCGGAGAGCGGTGAGAGGGCCAGGGTTCCGGCCATGATTGCCGTACCGAGTGCGCGGTTGCGCAAACGTGGCGATATTCGGGCAAGAGTAAGCACAGTGTCTCCTCGCGTGGGGGGTTGGGGAAGTGGCCTTTTTCTGGCCACCGCGGGGAGATTACGGGTGCATGACAGGGCCTGATGAGAGGTGATCAGGCCCAATCAACTCGCGTAGAACTGAGGACAACAGGGATAAACGCCTTTGTGTCATCCGGGGGTTGAGATCCCCGCGTAACACGTGGGGATACAGCGACGGGTGGTGTGTCCGTATTCAGGCCACGGAACACACCACCCGTCGTGGCGATGTGATCACTGGTTAACACATCGCGGTGTGGCTGGAATTCGCCGTCAGCGCACCGGCTGATTCACTCGCTCGACCTTCTGCGTTCCACTGAGCGTCCGGTAGGAGCGAGCCCACTTCGAGGTCGCGTCCTGCTTCGTCTTGTCGGACAGGACGTAGTAGTCCATCTGCGAGCGCTCGGCGGTGACGTCGAGTACGCCGTAGCCGTGCGAGTCCATGTCCAGCCACTTCACATGGCGGTTGGCCGCCTTGACGGCCGCGGAGGCCACCAACGAGACCGTGCCCGGCGCGACATGGAGGATGTCGTCCAGGTTGTCGGAGGTCACCGACGTTACCACGAACTCGGTCGCGGCGGACTGCGAGAGGGGATACGTCGCGGCCTTGACCGGGACGTCGTTCGCCCAGGCCATGTGGATGTCGCCGGTGAGGAAGACGGTGTTCTCGATGCCGCGCTGCGTCAGATGCGCGAGCAGCTCCTTGCGGTCGTCCGTGTAGCCGTCCCACTGGTCGACGTTGACCGCGAGGCCTTCCTTGGGCAGGCCGAGCAACTCTGCTATCGGGCCCAGCAGATGGGCCGGTACGGAGCCGAAGGCGACGGGCGAGATCATCACCGAGGTGCCGACCAGCTTCCACGCCGCGTCGGATCCGGCCAGACCGGACTTCAGCCAGTCCAGCTGGGCGCGGCCGGTGATCGAACGCTCCGGGTCGTCCACGCTGCCGTTGCCGATCGTCGTCTGCTGCGAGCGGAAGGACCGCAGGTCGAGCAGATGCAGATCGGCGAGCTTGCCGAAGCGCAGCCGACGGTAGACGGTGCCCTCGGTGGAGGCGCGTACGGGCATCCACTCGAAGTAGGCCTGGCGGGCGGCGGCGGCGCGGGCCGCCCAGTCGCCCTCGGTGCCCGGGGTGTGGTTCTCCGCGCCGCCCGACCAGGCGTCGTTCGCGAACTCGTGGTCGTCCCAGATCGCGATCACCGGATGCGCGGCGTGCAGTGCCTGCAGGTCGGTGTCCGTCTTGTATGTGGCGTGGCGGGTGCGGTAGTCGGCGAGCGTGATGATCTCGTTCTTCGGCGAGTGCTGCCGTACGACGTACTTCGGCTCCGGGTAGCCGCCGGTGGCGTACTCGTAGATGTAGTCACCGAGATGGAGGATCGCGTCGAGGTCGGCACGGGCGGCCAGATGCCGGTACGCGGAGAAGTAACCGGACTCCCAGTTGGCGCAGGAGACCACACCGAAACGGACACCGGGTGTGGCGGCGTCGGTGGCCGGGGCGGTGCGGGTACGGCCGACGGGGGAGAGGGCGGTACCCGAGGTGAAGCGGAAGTAATACGCGGTCGCCTGGCGCAGGCCCCTTACGTCAACCTTGACGGTGTGGTCGGAGGCCGCCTTCGACGTGGTGGTGCCGCGGGCGACGATGCGGGTGAAACCCTTGTCCTCGGCGACCTCCCAACCCACCGCGGTGTCCGGGCCCTTGCCCGAGCCGGGCACGGCGTCGGGGGTGGGCGTGATGCGTGTCCACAGCAGCACGCCGTCGGGCAGCGGGTCGCCGGAGGCTGTGCCGTGCAGGAAGGCCGGGGCCTCCTCGGTGGAGGCGGCGTTGGCGGAGGAGGCGGCCGCGAGGGCGGGAGCGGCGATGACAGCGGTGGCGGCGGCGGCCTTGACGACCGTGCGGCGGCTGGGAGTTGAGGAAAATCGACTGGTCACGGCCGATCAGACTACTGATCGGTAGGACGAATGGGTGAGCGAACGGCGAAAGTTCGCCGGGCGATGGCGAACGGTCTACCGCGGCGTTGCTCATGGGTCGGGTGGAGGCGTGGCGGTAACCGGGCAGAACAGGGTGAACGGGGTGAACAGGCGGAACGGGGCGGATGAGGTTTCCCCTGCAGCGCCGCTCCCCGAAGCGGGGGCGATTCGCAGCCCCCGGGGGGAGGTTGGGCGTGGGGACGACGCCCCCACGCCCCTCCGCGCGGTCAGGCCTTCAGAGCCTTGGCCATCGCCGCGTTGAACTGTTCCACCGCCATGGGCGGGTTCTTGCTGCCCTCCGCCGTGACCGTCTTGCCGTCCATCTTCAGCGTCGGCGTGCCCGTGACCCCGCTCTTGTTGAACGCGTCCGTCATCTTCATCGCCCACGCGTCGAAGGTCCCGTCCTCCACGTTCTTCTTGAACTCGCTGTTGTCCTTCAGCGCCGGCACGGTGTCCGCGATCTCGAGCAGATACGAGTCCTTGGAGAACTTGTCGTCCGTCTCCTTCGGGTGGAACTTCGCCGAGTACAGGGCGGTCTTGTACTCGGCGAACGCCTCCGGGCTCACATTCAGCGCCGCGCCCAGCGCGCTCAGGGCGTTCTTCGAGCCCTGGCCGTTGATGGACTTCGCGCCGTCGATGAACGTGGCACCGATGTACTTGATCTTGTACTTGCCGGCGTCGACATCCTTCTTCACCGTCGCGCCCACCGTCTGTTCGAAGCTCGCGCAGACCGGGCAGCGCGAGTCCTCGTACAGCTCCAGGGTCTTCTTCGCGGTCGGCTTGCCGATGACGACGGTCGTCCCGTTCTCACCCGTGGTGTTCTTCGGCGCGGTGACGTTCTTCTCGGCCTTCGCCGACTCCCAGTGGGTCGGCTTGTTGGCCTGCATGATCGCGTAACCGGCGCCACCCGCGATCGCGAGGACCAGGACCGTCGAGCCGATGACGATCAGCTGCCGGCGGGTCTTGTCCTTCCTGGCCTGGCGCTCACGCTCCTGGCGCAGCCGCTCGCGGGCCGCCGCCTTGTTGGCCTGGCTGTTGCGTGCACTCATGCTCATTCACTCCGTGTGATGTCGTATCAGGAGATACGGAAAAGGGGGACTGCGGGCTCAGCCGAAAACTGCGGCCGAGCGGGGTGGTCCCCGCCGTCCGACGGAGTGCACCAGCAGACGGGTGCCGGAGGTACGGGGCCGGCGCGGCGCGGGGCGCGCTCCGCGGCGTACGGAACGGTGGGCCGCGTCCACCGCTACGACCGTGAGCCGCAGCGGCCGGAACGCGAACGCGCCGACGGCCCGCACCAGTCCGGCCAGGGCCGACTCCCCGCGCCGCAGCCAGGCCGCGGCGAGCAGCCCGACCGACACATGTGCGGCGAGCAGCAGCCAGGGCAGGGCCGGGTCCGTGGAGTGCAGCAGCGCGGCCGCGCCCCGCTCGGGTACGCGCACCCCGGGCAGTGCCGTGCCGACGCTGCCGCCGCACAGCACATCGAAACCGACCGCGCGCAGCGAACCGGCGACCGGTCCGCCGCCGGGGCCGTAACAGACGTCCTGGCCGGTGGTGAAGACGGTGTCGGCGGCCAGCTCCAGTGGAACGAGCATGCCCGCGATCCGCCAGAAGCCACGCTCCCGGCCGCACAGCGCGTATGCGACGGCGAAGACTCCCGCCGCGAGTCCGGCGACGGTCGTCAGCTGCAGCGGGACCCGCGACAGCAACACATGGGAAGCGGCGGACAGCGTCACGACCAGTGCCGTGAAGATCGCTGCCCGCAGCCCCCTGAGCCGCGTCTCGCCCATGTCCATCACCGGGGAGTGTCCCATGCGTCCGTGTAAACGCCCCCTAAGGACCCGGCCTGCGCCCCGCCCGGACCGGGCAGGGACCGGGCCCGGACCCCGTCGGGATCCGGCCGGCCCTAGAGACCCGGAATCCTTCCGTTACGGAAGAGGTCCACGAAGATCTGGTGGTCCGCCCGCGCCCGCGCGCCGTAGCGGTGCGCGAACTCCACCAGCAGCTCGCCGAAGCCGTCCTCGTCGGCCGCGATCGCCGCGTCGATGGCCCGCTCCGTCGAGAACGGCACCAGCGAGTGACCGCTCTCCTCGTCCGCCGCGCCGTGCATCGTGGCCGTCGCCCGGCCGAGGTCGGCGACGACCGCCGCGATCTCCTCCGGGTCGTCGATGTCCGACCAGTCCAGATCCACCGCGTAAGGCGAGACCTCGGCCACCAGCTGGCCCGAGCCGTCCAGCTCGGTCCAGCCCAGCCACGGGTCGGCATGGTCCTGGAGCGCGCGCTGCGAGATCACCGTGCGGTGACCCTCGTGCTGGAAGTACTCACGCACGGTGGCGTCGGTGATGTGCCGGGAGACCGCCGGGGTCTGTGCCTGCTTCATATAGATCACGACGTCGTTCTCGAGGGCGTCGCTGTTGCCCTCGAGCAGGATGTTGTACGAGGGCAGGCCCGCCGAGCCGATGCCGATGCCACGCCGCCCCACGACGTCCTTGACCCGGTACGAGTCGGGCCTGGTCAGGCTGGATTCGGGAAGGGTCTCCAGATAGCCGTCGAAGGCGGCGAGCACCTTGTAGCGGGTGGCCGCGTCCAGCTCGATGGAGCCGCCGCCGGGCGCGAAACGCCGCTCGAAGTCACGGATCTCGGTCATCGAGTCCAGCAGCGAGAAGCGTGTGAGTGAGCGGGCGTCGCGCAGCACCTCGAGCAGGGGGCCCTCGGCGGTGTCCAGCGTGAAGGGCGGCACCTCGTCGTTCTTGGCGCCGGTGGCCAGGGCGTGGATGCGCTCGCGGTAGGCGGCGGCGTAGATCCTCACCAGCTCGGTGATCTGCTCGTCGCTGAGCGCCTTGGTGTAGCCGACCAGCGCCAGCGAGGCGGACAGCCGCTTCAGGTCCCAGGTGAAGGGGCCGACGTACGCCTCGTCGAAGTCATTGACGTTGAAGATCAGCCGGCCGTTGGCGTCCATGTACGTGCCGAAGTTCTCGGCGTGCAGGTCGCCGTGGATCCACACCCGGCCGGTGCGGTCGTCGAGGAACGGTCCGCCGTGCTGTTCCTGCTCCAGGTCGTTGTAGAACAGGCAGGCGGTGCCGCGGTAGAAGGCGAAGGCCGAGGCGGCCATCTTCCGGAACTTGACCCGGAACGCGGCCGGGTCGGCGGCCAGAAGCTCGCCGAACGCGGTGTCGAAAACGGTGAGAATCTGCTCACCGCGCTCTTCAGCTGTGACCTCGGCGGGTCGCGGTACCGACATCGCTGGGTGCCTCCTGGTGCATGACGAACGTGGGGGTCCCCCCAGCGGTGGCGAGGGGGAGGGCAGTTCCGCCCCTTCAACGGACGACGGTACCCGGGAGTGCCCGCCCACTGTCAGTGCGGAGACGTAGACTTCCAGGCTGTCCCCCCAGACTGTCCGCAGCCTGTCGTCCACCGTTCTCCGGAGGCACTCCGCCGTGACCAAGCCGCCTTTTACGCACCTTCACGTCCACACCCAGTACTCCCTGCTGGACGGTGCCGCGCGGCTCAAGGACATGTTCGACGCCTGCAACGAGATGGGCATGTCGCACATCGCCATGACCGACCATGGCAACCTCCACGGCGCGTACGACTTCTTCCATCAGGCCAAGAAGGCGGGCGTCACGCCGATCATCGGCATCGAGGCGTACGTCGCCCCCGAGTCCCGGCGGAACAAGCGGAAGATCCAGTGGGGTCAGCCGCACCAGAAGCGGGACGACGTCTCCGGTTCCGGTGGCTACACCCACAAGACGATCTGGGCGGCCAACAGGACCGGTCTGCACAACCTCTTCCGGCTCTCCTCCGACGCGTACGCCGAGGGCTGGCTGCAGAAGTGGCCGCGGATGGACAAGGAGACCATCGCCCAGTGGTCGGAGGGGCTCATCGCCTCCACCGGCTGCCCGTCGGGCGAGCTCCAGACGCGGCTGCGCCTCGGCCAGTTCGACGAGGCGCTCAAGGCGGCATCCGAGTACCAGGACATCTTCGGCAAGGACAAGTACTTCCTGGAGCTGATGGACCACGGCATCGAGATCGAGCGCCGGGTCCGCGACGGCCTCCTGGAGATCGGCAAGAAGCTCGGCATCCCGCCGATCGTCACCAACGACTCGCACTACACCTACGCGCACGAGGCCGGCGCGCATGACGCCCTGCTCTGCATCCAGACCGGCAAGAACCTCTCGGACCCGGACCGCTTCCGCTTCGACGGCACCGGCTACTACCTCAAGTCCACGGACGAGATGTACGCCGTGGACTCCTCGGAGGCCTGGCAGGAAGGGTGCGCCAACACCCTCCTGGTCGCGCAGCAGATCGACACCGAGGGGTGGTTCGAAGAGCGCAACCTGATGCCGAAGTTCGAGGTGCCCGAGGGCTACACCGAGGTGACCTGGTTCCGCGAGGAGACCATGCGCGGCATGGCCCGGCGCTACCCCGGCGGCATCCCGGACGACCGGCTCAAGCAGGTTGAGTACGAGATGGGCATCATCATCGACATGGGCTTCCCGGGGTACTTCCTCGTGGTCGCCGACTTCATCATGTGGGCCAAGAACAACGGCATCGCGGTGGGCCCGGGCCGGGGCTCCGCGGCCGGCTCGATCGTCGCGTACGCCATGGGCATCACCGACCTCGACCCGATCGAGCACGGCCTGATCTTCGAGCGCTTCCTCAACCCCGAGCGCATCTCCATGCCCGATGTCGACATCGACTTCGACGAGCGTCGGCGTGGTGAGGTGATCAGGTACGTCACCGAGAAGTACGGCGCCGACAAGGTCGCCATGATCGGTACGTACGGCAAGATCAAGGCCAAGAACGCCATCAAGGACTCCGCGCGGGTGCTCGGCTACCCGTACGCGATGGGCGACAGGCTCACCAAGGCGATGCCCGCCGACGTCCTCGGCAAGGGCATCGACCTCAACGGCATCACCGACCCGAAGCACCCGCGCTTCAGCGAGGCCGGCGAGATCCGCGGGATGTACGAGAACGAGCCGGACGTGAAGAAGGTCATCGACACCGCCAAGGGCGTCGAGGGCCTGGTCCGGCAGATGGGTGTGCACGCGGCCGGCGTGATCATGTCCAGCGAGACGATCACCGATCATGTCCCGGTCTGGGTCAGGCACACCGACGGCGTGACCATCACGCAGTGGGACTACCCGAGCTGTGAGTCGCTCGGCCTGCTGAAGATGGACTTCCTGGGCCTGCGGAACCTGACCATCATGGACGACGCCGTCAAGATGGTGAAGGCGAACAAGGGCGTCGAGCTCGACCTGCTCGCGCTCCCGCTGGACGACCCCACGACGTACGAACTGCTCTGCCGCGGTGACACGCTCGGCGTCTTCCAGTTCGACGGCGGCCCGATGCGTTCGCTGCTGCGGCTGATGAAGCCCGACAACTTCGAGGATATTTCCGCCGTTTCGGCCCTGTACCGTCCGGGCCCGATGGGCATGAACTCCCACACGAACTACGCGCTGCGCAAGAACGGGCAGCAGGAGATCACTCCGATCCACCCGGAGCTGGAGGAGCCGCTCAAGGAGGTCCTCGGCCTCACCTACGGCCTGATCGTCTATCAGGAGCAGGTGCAGAAGGCCGCCCAGATCATCGCGGGGTACTCGCTCGGCGAGGCCGACATCCTCCGCCGCGTGATGGGCAAGAAGAAGGCCGACGAGCTGGCGAAGAACTTCGTCCTCTTCCAGGCCGGCGCCAAGAAGAACGGCTTCAGTGACCAGGCCATCCAGGCCCTGTGGGACGTGCTCGTCCCCTTCGCCGGATACGCCTTCAACAAGGCGCACTCCTCCGCGTACGGACTGGTCACCTACTGGACCGCATATCTCAAGGCCAACTACCCGGCCGAGTACATGGCCGCGCTGCTCACCTCGGTCAAGGACGACAAGGACAAGTCCGCGGTCTATCTGAACGAGTGCCGCCGCATGGGCATCAAGGTGCTGCCGCCCAATGTGAACGAGTCGCAGTCCAACTTCGCGGCCCAGGGCGACGATGTGATCCTCTTCGGTCTCTCCGCCGTCCGGAACGTCGGCACGAACGTCGTCGACTCGATCATCCGCTGCCGTAAGTCGAAGGGGAAGTACGCGACCTTCCCGGACTTCCTCGACAAGGTCGAGGCGGTCGTGTGCAACAAGCGAACAGTCGAATCGCTCATCAAGGCCGGGGCCTTCGACGAGATGGGCCACACCCGCAAGGGCCTGGTCGCGCACCACGAACCGATGATCGACAACGTGGTCGCGGTCAAGCGCAAGGAGGCCGAGGGCCAGTTCGACCTCTTCGGCGGGATGGGCGAGGAGGACAGCAGCGAGCCGGGCTTCGGCCTCGACGTCGAGTTCTCCGACATCGAGTGGGACAAGTCGTATCTGCTCGCGCAGGAGCGCGAGATGCTCGGTCTCTACGTCTCCGACCATCCGCTCTTCGGTATCGAGCATGTCCTGAGCGACAAGACGGATGCCGCGATCTCCCAGCTCACCGGCGGTGAGCATGCGGACGGTGCGGTCGTCACCATCGGTGGCATCATCTCCGGCCTGCAGCGGAAGATGACCAAGCAGGGCAACGCCTGGGCGATCGCGACCGTGGAGGACCTGGCCGGCTCCATCGAGTGCATGTTCTTCCCGGCGACGTACCAACTGGTGTCGACCCAGCTCGTCGAGGACACCGTGGTGTTCGTCAAGGGACGGCTCGACAAGCGCGAGGACATCCCGCGCCTCGTCGCCATGGAAATGCAGGTCCCCGACATCTCCTCGGCAGGGACCAACGCCCCGGTGGTCGTCACCATTCCGACGGTGAAGGTCACCCCGCCGATGATCAGCAGGCTCGGTGAGATCCTCAGCCATCACAGGGGCAACACCGAGGTGAGGATCAAGCTGCAGGGCCCCCGCAAGACCACGGTGCTCCGGCTCGACCGGCACCGAGTCCAGCCGGACCCGGCTCTCTTCGGCGATCTGAAGGTGCTGCTCGGCCCGTCCTGCCTGGCCGGCTAGTTCGGGTACAGAGGCACACGCGCAGAGGGCACACGCGAAGGCCATACACGCGCAAGGGGCGCGCCCGTCGTCACGGGCGCGCCCCTTGCGGCTTTGCTGCGCGATCAGTTGTGGCCGAAGCGCCGCTGGTGTTTACGGGCAACATCCGCCGGACTTCCCTGGGCCTGCGACTGCGGCTGCGCATGGGACTCGTAGGCGGTGGACTTGGCCTGCTCGCCACCGTGCTCGGCGGCGGAGGGGCGGTCCTGCTGCTGGCTGCTCTGCTTGCGGTTCTTGTTCTTGGCCATGGTGTGCCTCCTGTGGGATTTCTCGGGGCCAGGGCCGCTGTCAGACTCACATACCGGCAGAACTGCCGCATTTTGGATCATTGCGGTGGGTAAAGGGCCCATGTCGCGCCATGTGCCGCGTTCCGCCACGCCGATGATCGAGTTCCGGCCGTTAACCCTCCCGTGGTCGGGCAGACTCCAAGGAAACCCGGAACAATCCCCGATCCGGAACCTTCCCCGATCCCGAAGTTCCCGAAAGAGGGTGGAACGCGTGGACCGCTGCGTTGTCCTGGTGGACGCCGGATATCTACTGGGCGCTGCCGCGAGCCTTCTCGCCGGAGAACCGGCGCGTTCCCGGATCACCGTCGACCACGCCGCCCTCATCCAGGGCCTGCGCGACCTCGCCGAAGCCGATACCCAGCGACCGTTGTTGCGTATCTACTGGTTCGACGGCGCCCCCGACCGCGTACCGCAGCCGGAGCACCGGCGGCTGCGCGTCATGCCGCGGGTGACGGTCAGGCTCGGCGCACTGACCCGCAGCGACGGCCGCTGGGCGCAGAAGGGCGTGGACGCGGCCATGCACGCCGAGCTCACCGAGCTGGCCAGAAATCGCGCTTGCTCGGACGTCGTGCTGGTGACCGGGGACGGAGACCTGCTCCCCGGGCTGATGTCCGCCAAGGAGCACGGCGTGGCCGTGCATCTCTGGGCGGTGCAGGCCGCCGACGGCGACTACAACCAGTCCGAGGATCTGGTCGCCGAGGCCGACGAGCGGCGGGTGCTGGACCGGGTGTGGATCACCAGGGCCGTGCGACCCAAGGAGCTCACCGGCATCTGCGCGCCGCCGCCCGTGCCCCGCCCCGAGATCGCGGCGATCCTCTCCGCGCCGCTGCCCGAGTCGGCGCTCGCCGCTTCGCAGGAGCGGTCGGCCGAGGCCGTACACAACGGATCGCAGCCCGCGACCTCCGAGAACGGCGTCGAGGCTCCGGTCACCGCCTCCACCAAGGGCGTCCCCACCCCCAAGGACCTGGCGAGCCTGCGCGCGCCGAGCCCGCTCACCGGACCGCAGCCGACGAGCGCCACCCTGCGCTGGTCCTCCGACAAGGGCTGGGTCGAGCGCCCCGGTGGCAACGGCGGCGCGCTGGGCGAACCGGCGGAGACCGCGTCGCTGCCGACACTGGCCCAGCTCACCAGCGCCGAGCAGCGCTGGGCCGACCGCGAGGAGGACATCACCACGGTCGGCGGCGACCCCTTCGAGGTCGGACAGGTGTTCGCCCGGCGCTGGATGGAACGGCTGCCGGAGTCCAGCCATGTGCAGAAGCTGTCCACCATGTACCCGCGGATCCCGCACCGCATCGACGGTGAACTGCTGCGGTACGCGGCCCGCTTCGGGCTGCTGGCGCACAAGGACGACCAGATCGACGAGCACGACCGCTATGCGATCCGGGCCGGATTCTGGCGCGAGATCGACGTACGGGCGGCCGCCGAGCATGCGCCGGCGGGTGAGTAGCGTCGCGACGGCACGGCAGTAGCCGGGGCCCGAGGACGTTCCGGGCGGCCGGACCCCGTAGTCTCGTACCTCGTGAGTACGGTGTGCGTGGTGCGGGATCTCGTCAAGACGTACCCCGCCGTGCGCAGCAGGCGGGGTACGCCGGGGACTCCTGAGGTGCGTGCCACCGATGGGATCTGTCTCGATGTCCGACGCGGCGAGATCTTCGGCCTGCTCGGGCCCAACGGCGCCGGCAAGTCCACCCTCGTACGACAGTT